>NZ_JASE01000005.1:0-315846 GCF_000622325.1 Sulfitobacter geojensis | reverse complement strand
AAGTGGCTGAGATAATAGAAATTATCCGCGTTTATCGAGCCGAGGTTCCAGATCATCCGCCGACCTTACATGCCGACAGGATCGCCATGTTCAGAATGTCATTCGCGGTTGCTGCGGTTGAACATAGCTGAATGCTTTTGTCCAAGCCGGTCAGGATCGGTCCAATCACTGTCGCGCCGGCCATTTCCTGCATCAATTTAACCGAAATGCTGGCGGAATGTCGTGCCGGCACAACCAGAATGTTCGCAGGCCCCGTCAGCCGCGAGAACGGGTACTGCTTTTGAGCCGTCACGTTCAGCGCAACATCAACGGTCATCTCGCCTTCGTATTCGAAATCAACACCGCGACCGTCCAGCACTGTCGGAGCAAGGTGCATTTTTTCGGCACGTTCGGACACCGGATACCCGAAGGTTGAAAAGCTGACAAAAGCCACGCGCGGTTCCAGCCCCATATGACGGGCAACCGCCGCACCGCTTTCAGCGATGTTTGCCAAATCATTCTCGTCTGGCCATTCATGCACCAGCGTATCTGCGATAAACACGATCCGGCCTTTGTGCATCAATGCAGTGATGCCCGCCGCCCCATGTTTCGCGTTCGCATCAAACACATGGTTGATCCGTTCAAGCACATGCGCCGATTTGCGGGTCGCCCCCGTCACCAACCCGTCACCATGTCCATGCGCCAGCATAAGCGCGCCAAAAACATGACGGTCGCGTGCAGCAAGACGGTGAATATCCTTATGATCCTGCCCGCGACGCTGAAGCCGCCCGTAGAGGAAATTCTTGTACGTTTCCAAATGCTTGGTATTCGCCGCGTTCACAACCTCAAGCTCGCGCACCGCATCACTCATGCCTGCTTCTTCAAGCTTGTTTTTGACGTCATCAGGGCGGCCCACAACCAACGCTTTACCAAGCCCCGACCGCTGGTATGTCACCGCAGCCCGCAATACCCGTGGATCATCCCCTTCGGCAAAGATCATCCGCGCCTGAGCGGTCCGCGCACGGGCGTTGATCCCGCGCAGGATGTTTGCCGTCGGGTCCATCCGTGATTTCAGGTTCAGCTCATAGGCGTCCATATCGATGATCGGACGGCGCGCGGCCCCTGTGTCCATTCCGGCCCGCGCAACCGCAGGCGGAATACGCCAGATCAGGCGCGGATCAAAAGGTGTAGGAATGATATAGTCCCGTCCAAATGACAGGGTTTTCCCATAAGCAACCGCAACCTCATCGGGCACATCCTCGCGGGCGAGGTTGGCAAGAGCATGCGCGCAAGCGATTTTCATCTCGTCATTGATGGCACGGGCGTTAATATCAAGCGCCCCACGGAACAGATAGGGAAAGCCCAGCACGTTGTTAACCTGGTTCGGATAATCCGACCGGCCGGTTGCAACGATCGCATCCATGCGCACCGCATGGGCTTCTTCGGGTGTGATTTCAGGATCAGGGTTCGCCATGGCGAAAATCACCGGATTGTCGGCCATGCTGGCCACCATATCCGGCGTCACCGCGCCTTTGACTGAAACGCCAAGGAACACATCCGCGCCGTTCATCGCCTCTTCAAGACTGCGCAGTTCTGTGGTTGCGGCATGGGCCGATTTCCACTGGTTCATCCCCTCGGTGCGACCCTGATAGATCACGCCTTTGGTGTCACACATGATGCAATTGTTATGCTTGGCGCCCATCGCTTTGAGCAATTCAAGACAGGCGATGCCCGCAGCACCGGCACCGTTCAACACAATACGGACGTCTTCGATTTTCTTTCCAGAAATATGCAACGCGTTGATCAGACCGGCGGCGCATATAACTGCCGTGCCGTGTTGGTCATCATGGAACACCGGAATGTCCATTTCTTCCTTCAACCGTTGCTCGATGATGAAACACTCGGGTGCCTTGATATCTTCAAGGTTGATACCGCCGAATGTGGGGCCCATCAGCTTGACGGCATTAATGAACGCTTCGGTGTCTTCGGTGTCCAGTTCGATATCAATCGAATTCACATCCGCGAACCGTTTGAACAGAACCGACTTGCCTTCCATCACCGGCTTGGAAGCAAGCGCGCCCAGGTTACCCAGCCCCAACACCGCAGTCCCGTTCGAAATAACCGCCACAAGGTTACCCTTGTTCGTATAATCATAGGCCAGTTCAGGGTTTTGCGCGATTGCCTCGCAGGGGACGGCAACACCGGGCGAATACGCCAGCGACAGATCGCGCTGCGTCGTCATCGGTACGGTCGCGGAAATCTCGAACTTGCCGGGGGACGGTTCAAGATGAAAGGCAAGCGCCTCTTCGTCGGTAATTCTGTTTCTGGTCACGGGACGCACTTTCAGTTGTTTGACATGTCATATCTTTGATCGACACGACGTTCAATCGACCCGAACACCTATGCGACAAAGCGGACCCAGCTATGGTTTGAAACAAAGGCGTCATGCCGGTCGGGAAAATCGACTTTCAACCGAGCCAAGGCCCAGCGGATCACCTGCGGCCGCTCGCAATGGTTTGCACACCAAATCATACGTACCAGCGTTTGCCAGCGCCCCGGATCCGCTTTGTGTGCTAGATCCAGCGCAACCAACTCGGACTTCGGTTCGCCGAGTTTTTTGTGACAATCGGCCTTGATCAGGCACAGCCTGCCGTTGTTTCGCACCAAATCATCATGCTTTTCCAACAGGCCGATAGCGTGCTCTGCCCCGCCGACTTGCAAAACCTCTGTCGCAAGCTGGGCCAGCACGCGTGGTCTTTTCAAATCGGGATAATGGCCAAGGATCGTAACAATGAACGCCATCATCTGGGCAATCGCCTGCTTTGACAGGGATGCCGCAACGATACCGTCTTTATTAAAATCAGGCTCTAACAGTGGGTTTTCCGCTTTGAAATCACCGTAAAAGCTTATGTATTTGCACCGCGAGGCATGTGCCACAGGCCAGAAATCACCCCATCTGATTTGCGCGGTCTGCAAGGTGCCGATCTCAACAACATAGGTTTCAGGCGATGCAAAAAGCATATTGGTAAAGCCGGCACCGTGATAGGAAACCATCATTTCGGCGCGTGCCATCAGTGCAATTTGTTCAAGCGGACTCAGGCTTTCGAACACGACATATTCAAACCCGAACATTTCCAAATGCTCGAATAACAGATCCTCGCCTTCCAAGTGTCGCGCCCGGCTTAACCGCGTATCCCGACCGGCGAAAAAACGTTTCGGCAGATGCTCAAAGCTGTGTCCCTCTATCGCGCGCAAGGCCCGCTCGCGCAGGGCAAGCAGGTTTGAACTTACCGCATTCATCGACAGCGGCACGCGCGCCTGCATCGATCCAACCGCGCCCGGCTGATTTAATGCATCAGGCATGTGTTCGCCTAACCCATCAAAATCGGCGTCCGGCGCCATGTGATGCCCGCCTGCCAACTCAAACGCGGTGACAACTTTGGCATAGTCTTTGGGCACGCGTTCGAAAAATATTCTACCTTTAAATTCGGGAAACAACGCCTCGGCAAAGGCTTGTGCAAAAGGACGCTGTTTGTCCTCACTGTTGGGGAAATGAAAATAAATGTTGCCCTGAAAATCCAACCCGTCGAGGACTGTCAGCTGGGACAGCGATTCAGTGATGAAATGGAAGTAGTTAAACGTGTTCCGGCATACGATGGCGAAGGGCACATCACGCTCTAACAAGCCGGAATAAACCGGTATCTCTTTCCCTTCATTCTGCGCACGACAGGTTGAAAAAAACTCGTCCAGCCGCGCATCTGCGTCTATATCTGCGCCATTATTTTCCCAACGATACTGGTTGATCGCCCGCGTGCCGGCCGCCCCGCTAAGCACAACACGGTCGCGCGCCAAGGCAAAGGATTTGCGGAAATTCGCACGATCCAACATCACAGGAACCGAATTGAAAGCGACAGGCGTGGCGAAGGTTCGGTTCTTCTTTGTCCCCTTCAAATGCTGCTCGATCTTTTCGTTGATTTCCCTGTGCGCACTGGCGGCAAATCCTGCGATGTTCCCGCCTTTGATCGGACGCCAGTTATACTCCGGTTCAAGCAGCAGGCGAAAACCCGGATCCCGCCAAGGGTTCAGGAACAACACATCGGGGGGAAGCGTTAGATCAATTTTGTTGCGCATGATTTTTGCATGCTTTCTTGCTCGGAATTCCTTTGTTTTACCATGAAAGCACAACCCGTCTAGCGTGAAGGCCTGCCTGCGCCTCTTTCCTCGGGGGGCGTGGTTTTGTACAGACAGGAGAGCCGTAGGGGGTAATCGAGTGAGCGACGCAAAAACAACGCCAATGATGGCGCAATATCTTGAGATCAAGGCGGAACATGAGGGCGCACTGCTGTTCTACCGGATGGGCGATTTCTACGAGATGTTCTTTGACGATGCTGTCGCCGCTGCCGAAGCGCTTGATATTGCCCTGACCAAGCGCGGCAAGCATGACGGCAACGACATCCCCATGTGTGGCGTCCCGCATCATGCTGCCGAGGGGTATTTTTTAACCCTTATTCGCAAAGGGTTTCGTGTCGCGGTTTGTGAACAAATGGAAAGTCCGGCAGAGGCTAAAAAGCGCGGACATAAATCAGTTGTGCGCCGCGAAGTCGTGCGGCTGGTCACCCCGGGGACGCTGACCGAAGATTCCCTGTTGGAAGCGCGGCGTCACAATTATCTTGCCGCCTTCGCCGAGGTTCGCGATGCGCAGGCTTTGGCATGGGTCGATATTTCAACGGGTGCCTTTCATGTCATGCCCTTGCCGCTTGTAAGACTCGGACCCGAACTGGCGCGGCTGTCCCCGTCCGAACTGGTTGTGTCCGAAGCAAAAGAGGGCGAACTGCGCGGGCTTGTCTCTGATTTCTACATCGCCCTGACCGAGCTTTCACGCGCGTCCTTCGACAGTACAAGCGCTGAGAAACGGATATGTGAGCTTTTCTCGATCGCTACGCTGGACGCTTTTGGCAATTTCTCCCGCGCTGAAGTTTCTGCCATGGGCGCGTTGATCAATTACCTTGAGATTACCCAAAAGGGTAAGCTTCCGCTGTTGCGTCCGCCGCAAAAAGAGAATGAAGCACGCACCGTTCAAATTGATGCCGCGACGCGACGCAATCTTGAACTGACCCACGGGCTGAATGGCGGCCGGGCCGGTTCGCTTCTTGGGTTGATGGATCGCACACAAACCGCCGCGGGCGCACGTTTGCTGGAGCGACGGATTTCCAGCCCCTCCCGCGTTTCCCAAACAATCGGGCGCCGGTTAGATGCTGTCAGCTATGCTTTTGAAAACAGTCGCCTGCGTCAGGAAGTACGCGATACCCTGCGCAAAACCCCTGATTTGGATCGTGCGCTTTCACGGCTTGCCCTTGATCGGGGCGGTCCGCGTGATCTGGCGGCCATTCGCAACGGTCTGGCCGAAGCTGAACGATTGGCGCAGCAGACGCAGGGCAGCGCATTACCCGAACTGATGCAAGATGCGGCCAAAGGCCTGGTCGGGCATGATGCCTTGATCACCCTTCTTGAAGAAGCGTTAATCGCAGAACCACCCCTACTGGCACGTGATGGCGGTTTTATTGCGTCAGGGTTTGACAGCGAGCTCGATGAATCACGCAAGCTGCGCGACGAGGGGCGCAGTGTGATTGCTGCAATGCAGGTGCAATTCGTCTCTGACACCGGGATTTCCGCGCTAAAGATCAAACACAACAACGTGCTGGGGTATTTTATCGAAACCACCGCGACGCATGCGGAAAAGATGTTATCGCCCCCCCTTTCCGAAAAATTCATCCACCGGCAAACCACGGCCAATCAGGTACGGTTCACGACGGTCGAACTGTCGGAAATGGAAACCAAGATCCTGAATGCCGGCAATCATGCGTTGGAGATTGAAAAACGTCTCTACGAAAAACTGCGGGGCGCGATTTTGGAAAGATCTGCAGAAATCGGCGTCACCTCGACAGGTATTGCCGAGGTCGATCTGGCGTTTGCATTGGCCGAGCTTGCAGCGGTTGAAAACTGGGTGCGCCCGAAGGTCGACGACAGCCGCGCATTCAACATCGAAGGGGGTCGTCATCCCGTTGTCGAGCGGGCCTTAGCCCAACAAAGTGGCGATCCGTTCATCGCCAACCACTGCGATCTGACTGCGGAAAGTGGCGCAAACATATGGCTGCTGACCGGTCCGAACATGGCGGGTAAATCGACCTTTTTGCGGCAGAATGCGTTGATCGCATTGATGGCGCAAATGGGCAGTTTTGTGCCGGCAACCTCGGCCCATATTGGCATTGTCAGCCAATTGTTCAGCCGCGTTGGTGCATCGGATGATCTGGCGCGCGGGCGCTCGACGTTCATGGTGGAAATGGTCGAAACCGCCGCGATCCTCAATCAGGCTGACGATCGTGCTTTGGTTATTCTCGATGAAATCGGTCGCGGCACGGCAACCTATGACGGCCTGTCCATTGCGTGGGCCACATTGGAACATCTGCACGACGTCAACAAATCGCGGGCGCTGTTTGCCACACATTATCACGAAATGACCGGTCTTTCTGCCAAATTGGATGGCGTCGATAATGCGACAGTCGCCGTGAAGGAGTGGGAAGGCGAGGTGATTTTCCTGCACGAAGTACGCAAAGGTGCGGCTGATCGTTCTTACGGTGTGCAGGTGGCGCAGTTGGCCGGCCTACCCGACAGCGTGATAGCCCGCGCGCGCGTCGTTCTGGAAGCCTTGGAAAAAGGTGAACGTGAAGGGGGGGCCAAGCAGAAAACCCTTATTGATGACTTACCACTCTTTTCGGCAATCCCGGCTCCTGCGCCGCAGCCCGTCAAAACATCGGCGGTGGAGGAAAAACTGAAAGAAGTCAGCCCGGACGAATTGACCCCACGGGAGGCGCTTGACCTGCTTTATAAACTAAAAGAAGCGGCCAAATCCTGACCGCTTCTTTCTTCAAATCTTGTAAATCGTCTTACGATGCAGGTTGAGACGAAACCCCGACCTGCGCCGGACGCAGCAAGCGGTCGTGCAGCATAAAGCCCTCTGCGGCGACCTGAATAATATCGCCCGCTTTGGTGCCTGGCACGGGGGCTTCGAACATTGCCTGATGCTGCTGCGGATCAAAACGATCTCCAACTGCCGGCGAAATCACTTCGATCCCGTGCTTTTTGAAAACGTTCAGCAATTCGCGCATTGTCAGATCGACACCTTCCAGCAACGGGCCTGAAACCTCGCGCTGCTCGTCGGTTGCGGATTCCAGTGCACGTTTCATATTGTCATATACAGGCAACATGTCGCGGGCGAGCTTGGATCCACCATAGTTTTCGGCCTCGCGCCGGTCTTTCTCGGACCGCTTGCGCGCATTCTCGGCATCAGCCAAAGCCCGCGTGAAACGGTCCTTGTATTGATCACGCTCCGCACGCAGTTCATCCAACTGCAGCGCTTCGTCGTCAATCTCGGCCTCTTCGGCCGCATATTCTTCTGCCATTGCCTCTTCGATATTGTCGAGGAATTCGTTTTCGTTCGCCTCTGCCATCTTTACCCTCTAGCTCCGATCGGACACCAACTTGCCGACAAGTTGTGCCGTGTAATTCACAATTGGGACAATGCGCCCATAGTTCAAACGTGTGGGGCCAATCACCCCTACTGCGCCAATCACCTTACGGTCAGCGTTCATATAAGGAGAAACCACCAGAGAGGAACCCGAAAGTGAGAAAAGTTTGTTCTCCGAGCCAATAAAAATGCGCACACCTTGACCTTCTTCGGCCAGATCAAGGAACTCCGCGATGTCGCGTTTGCGTTCCAGATCATCAAACAGGTTTTTGATCCGTTCTAAATCCGCCTCTTCGGCCTCGTTTTCCAACAGGTTCGACCGGCCCCGAACGATCAGCCGTTCAGAGCTTTCATCGCTTCCGGTCCAAAGCGCCAAACCACTTTCAACCAGCTCTTGGGCCAGCGCGTCGATCTCCTGACGCCGGTGGGCAATTTCGTTGGTAACCGCCCGCTGAACTTCGCTGATTGTCTTGCCCTCGACAATCGCATTCAAAAAATTTGCCGCTTCGCGCATTGAACTCGGGGTTTGACCAAGGGGGGGCGTGAACAGCCGGTTTTCAACATGACCATCCGAAAACACCAAAACGACCAAGGCGCGCTCGGGCGACAATGAAACGAATTCGATATGCTTGATCGGGGCCTCGTGTTTGGGCGTCAGTACGAGCGATGCGCCCTGCGTGACACCAGACAGGGCCGAACCGACACGATCAAGCAATCCGCCCACGTCGGCTGCATTGCTACCCATGGTTGCGTCGATCTTTTCACGGTCCATATCGGTCGGATCGCCAATCTCGATCATGCCGTCGACAAACATCCGCAGCCCCATTTGCGTGGGAATGCGCCCCGCGCTGGTATGTGGAGAGCCAAGAACACCCATAAACTCGAGATCCTGCATCACATTGCGGATCGTTGCAGCGCTTACTTTTTCGCTAAAGTCCCGCGTTAACGTCCGCGATCCAACGGGATCGCCGCTTGCCAGATACCCTTCGACGACGCGTCGAAACACCTCGCGCGAACGGGCGTTCATATCTTGCAGTAAATTTGAGGTCTCGGATTTGGAGTCAGTCATAATAGGGCCAATAAAGGTGTGCAGAGGGCAAACGTCAATCAGGGTTGCATCCTGTCGGCATGGGGCGGTATCCCAGATCAACATCAAAAAGGAAATATTATGCGTCCCTCCGGCCGGAAACTCGATGAAATGCGTGCTGTCTCTGTTGAAGTCGGCTTTACCAAACATGCTGAAGGCTCCGCGCTGATCAAGATGGGCGATACCCACGTGCTGTGCACCGCGACCATCGAAGACCGCGTGCCGCCGTTCATCAAAGGATCAGGTTTGGGCTGGGTTACCGCGGAATACGGCATGCTGCCCCGCGCCACGAACACACGCATGCGCCGCGAGGCGGCAGCGGGCAAACAAGGCGGGCGCACCGTCGAAATTCAGAGACTAATAGGGCGTTCCTTGCGCGCGGGAGTTGACCGTGTCGCTTTGGGCGAACGTCAAATTACGGTCGATTGTGACGTGTTGCAGGCCGATGGCGGCACGCGCTGCGCGTCGATCACCGGTGGCTGGATCGCGCTGCGTTTGGCCGTTAACAAATTGATGAAGGCGGGCGACGTTATCACCGATCCACTGGTTGATCCGGTTGCCGCAATCAGCTGTGGGATCTATGCGGGACAGCCGGTTCTGGATCTCGACTATCCAGAGGATTCCGAAGCCGGTGTTGACGGTAACTTTATCATGACCGGCAGCAAAAAGCTGATCGAAGTGCAGATGAGCGCCGAGGGATCTACATATTCCCGCGATCAAATGAACCAGTTGATGGATCTTGCCGAAAAAGGCGTGGGTGAACTGGTTGCAATCCAAAAGGACGCCACCGCGTGAGCCGCAAGTTTACCGAAGACCGCATTCTGTTTGCGACTCACAACGCCGGCAAGCTTGAAGAGCTCCAAGAGCTTTTCAAGCCCCATGGCGTAAAGGTTGTCGGCGCGGCTGAAATGAACCTGCCTGAACCGGATGAAACCGAAGACACCTTCGTCGGTAACGCCCGGATCAAGGCCCATGCAGCAGCCAAAGCAACCGGCATGCCCGCGCTGTCAGACGATTCAGGTATTCAAGTTGAAGCCTTGGACAATGCCCCGGGGGTTTATACCGCAGACTGGGCCGAAACACCGAACGGCCGCGATTTCCTGATGGCGATGACAAAAACCCATACCCTGCTGGAAGCGAAATCTGCCCCCCACCCGCGCCGCGCCCGTTTTTGTGCCACGATGGTGCTGGCATGGCCCGACGGTCACGACGAGGTCTTTGAAGGGCGCGTAAATGGAACCTTGGTCTGGCCGTTACGTGGTGATCTGGGGCACGGGTACGATCCGATGTTTCAACCCGATGGCCATGAGCAAACATTCGCGGAAATGACCCACGCAATGAAAAATGAAATCAGCCATCGCGCAGACGTATTTGCGAAGCTGCTGAAAGGTTGTTTTGACTGAAGACTGGCAACAAGGCGGTTTCGGCCTCTATATTCACTGGCCATTTTGCGAGGCCAAATGCCCCTATTGCGATTTCAACAGCCACGTTTCGCGCAGTATTGATCAGGCCGCATGGCGCGACGCCTATCTGGTCGAACTAGCACGGGCCGCATCTGAAACCAAGGGTCGGGTATTGAATGCGGTCTTCTTTGGCGGCGGCACGCCCAGCTTGATGGATCCTGACACGGTTGCGGACATCATATCCGCCATCCGATCTCATTGGCCCACGTCCAACGATCTTGAAATCACGCTTGAGGCAAATCCGAGTTCTGTCGAAGCCGGGCGGTTCGCTGCATTTCGTCACGCAGGCGTGAATCGTGTTTCCATGGGCATACAGGCCCTGAACGACATGGATCTGAAACGCCTTGGGCGTTTGCATAATACCAGCGAAGCTTTGGCGGCATTCGACATTGCCCGGACGCATTTCGATCGTGTGAGTTTTGATCTGATATATGGCCGGCAAGACCAAACCAGCAACGCTTGGGAAAAGGAATTAAAGCAGGCTCTAACGCTCGCGATAGACCATGTTTCGCTTTATCAGCTTACCATCGAAAACGGGACCGCTTTTGGCGACCGATACGCCCGTGGAAAACTGAATGGCTTACCCAGCGAAGACCTTGGTGCGGATATGTTCCAACTTACTCAAGAGGTCTGTGATCTTCACGGTATGCCTGCTTACGAAGTATCAAACCACGCTCGTGATGGCGCGCAGTCCCGCCATAACCTGATCTATTGGCGTTACGGCGATTACATCGGTATTGGACCTGGCGCGCATGGGCGGTTAACGCTTGCAGGGCAAAAATTTGCGACTGAATGCTACAGTAATCCCAATCGCTGGCTTACGGGTGTCGCAAAACAGGAAACCGAGCGGCCGCGTGAGCGCCTAAGCACCACCGAACAGGCGACCGAATTTTTGCTGATGGGTCTTCGTGTTAAGGAAGGAATTTCACTTAGCCGCTATGCAAAGATCAGCGGCGCACCCCTTTCAAAGGATGCGCTTGATCATCTTTCCGACATTGGCATGATTGAGGTCACTGGTGATCGTTTAGTTGTTAAGAATCAAGGTGTTATGGTTCTCAACGCAGTGATCGAGGCATTGATCCCGCATTAACTTCCGCTCAACATCCGACACAGCGCGTCCAGTTCGTCCAACGACTTGTATTGAACTGATAACCGCCCGCTTTCTTGCCCCGGCTTGTGATCCAAAAGCACTTTCATGCCTAAAGTCGCTGATAGATCACCCTCAAGTGCAACCGTATCGGCATCTTTATCTTCGCTGGCTGTCGATTTAGGTTTCGGTTTAGCTTCACCACCCTGCGCTTCCCGCTTCACCAAAGCTTCTGTCGCGCGCACAGAAAGACCACCTTTGACAATCTGCTTAGCCAACCCTACCGGATCTTGTGCCGGGATCAACGCACGCGCATGACCCGCGCTTAAATCTCCTGTCCGCACCATTTCCACAACGCTATCCGGCAAATTTAGAAGTCGCATCAGGTTGGCGATGTGGCTTCTGCTTTTCCCTAACGCTTCCGCGAGTTTTTCTTGGGTGTGACCAAATTTGTCCATCAACTGCCGATACCCGGCCGCTTCCTCGATTGCATTCAGATCTGCGCGCTGAATGTTCTCGATTATCGCAACTTCAAGTACTTCAACATCTGTGAATTCGCGCACGATGACAGGAAGAACATGCAGCTGCGCAATCTGGGCGGCACGCCAACGCCGCTCGCCCGCCACAATCTCGTACCTTTGATCACCTGATTTGCGAACAATTAAGGGCTGGATCACACCCTTCTCTTTGATGGACGATGCCAGATCAGAAAGATCGCTGTCTTCGAAACGCTTGCGCGGTTGATCTGGGTTCGGAGAAATCTGTTCGATCGGGACCAAATGCTCAGCTGATGCCGGCCCCTGCGCTGAAACTGCTTCAGTTTCTGCCACATCAGCCATAAGTGCGGATAATCCCCGTCCAAGGCCCCGCTTTTTGTCTGGTCTATCCGCCATGAAATTCTCCCCTAGGCCTGATTGTTCTCTATCATTTCTTTTGCCAATGCCCGATAGGCAACCGCACCTTTGGATTGACTGTCATAGCTCAAAACCGGCATGGCAAAACTCGGCGACTCCGATACCCGAACATTTCGAGGGATCATGGTTTTAAACACCAAATCACCAAGGTTGGCGCGCGCGTCGCTTTCTACTTGCTGGGAAAGATTGTTGCGTTTGTCATACATTGTTAACACAACCCCCTCGATCCTGAGTTCCTTATTTCCGCTCTGCCTGACTTCTCGGATCGTCATCATCAACTGACTCAACCCCTCAAGCGCAAAAAACTCGCTTTGCAACGGAACTAGAATTGAGTGGGCTGCGATCATTGCGTTTACAGTCAGCAAGTTTAGAGATGGCGGGCAATCGATAAGGATATAGTCAAATTTGAACGCATCCATCTGAGTTTGGCGCAACGCATCATGCAGTAAAAAGCTACGCTTTTCACTCGACATCAACTCGATATCTGCCGAACTTAGATCAACTGTCGCTGGAACGATGCAAAGACCGTCATAGTCTGTTTTGTGAATGACATCGTTCAAGTTCAGGTCTTCCAAAAGAAGTTCGTAGGTCGTGAACTCACGATCATCGACTTCAATCCCCAGACCAGTTGACGCGTTACCCTGTGGGTCAAGATCAACAACCAACACGCGACGCCCCTCCTCAACGAGGGCCGCAGCAAGATTTATTGTAGTTGTCGTCTTGCCCACACCGCCTTTTTGGTTCGCGACAGCAATAATTTTCGGCCCTTTCGGGCGTGACAGGTCAGACACGAACGATATCCTTGATCTTCAGAATTGCAGCCTCAGGGTTGGACCTACTTTTAATCACATCATAGCTGCATTGCCACTGTTCTTGCGCGGATTTAAGTTCTTTTTCCCACTGCGCTCCCTTGGGAAAAAGCGCCAATCCGTTGGCATCAAGGTGCAAATCCGCAAACCCGCACAACCCTGCCAGATCAGTCAGCGCACGCGCTGTCAGAATATCAGCCTTCAAAGGGGCGAGGTTCTCAATTCTCTCGGATAAGACCTTAGCGTCAAGCGCCAGTTCCCTTATTGCTGTTCTTAGAAAAACAGCTTTCCTCTGATCGCTTTCAACCAACGTTATCTCATGGTCAGTTCCCGCGCCTTGTGCGAGTATTGCAACGACGATACTTGGGAAACCCCCACCGCTCCCCAAGTCGACCCAGCGTCCTTTTCGGGGTGCCAGTTCGAAAAGTTGTGCAGAATCCAGGATATGCCGGTTCCAAAGATCTTCAGAGCTGGATTTCGATACCAGATTAATTTTCACTGTCCATTTCTGAACCAACGCGGCAAAATCTTCAAGCTTCGCGATTGTTTCACGTGAAACATTATCAAGAGGACTAGTCATCATGCCGACTCAGCCGCTGGCGAATGCCGAAGCTTCGCCAGAATCAAAGTTAAGGCGGCTGGCGTGATACCATCGATCCGTGCCGCTTGCGCAAGTGTCTCCGGCCGCGCAGCAATAAGCTTGGCCTTCAGTTCATTGGATAGACCGCCGAGATTGGCATAATCAAAGTCGAATGGTATCTTCTGGGCTTCGTCTTTCTTTAGTGCATCTATTTCTGCCTGCTGGCGTCCCAAATAGTTTGAATAAAGCGCGTCCCGTTCGATTTGGCGCCTAATCTCGAAATCGACATCCTCCAGCTCAGGCTGCAGCGGAATCATCTCTTCGAAATTCGCACCTGGAAAAGACAGCAGCTGAAACGCGGTCCGGCGTGTTCCATCCTGACTGACCGACAATCCACACGCAACTGCTTCAGACGGAGTGAAAGCTTTCGCAGTCAACAATGATTTCGCAGTATTCAATCTCTCGATCTTTTCGCCAAAGGCACGCACCCGTTCATCTGAAATGCAACCAAGCTCAATAGCTAAAGGCGTCAAACGCTGATCCGCATTGTCAGCACGAAGCGATAGCCGGAATTCCGCGCGAGACGTGAACATACGATAGGGTTCTGACACACCACGCGACGTAAGATCGTCAATCATAACGCCGATATAGCTGTCGGCCCGACTAAATACTACTGCATCTTGACCTCGAACCGACCGTGCGGCGTTCAGCCCGGCCACCAACCCCTGGGCTGCTGCCTCCTCGTAACCGGTTGTACCGTTTATCTGTCCCGCTAAATACAGCCCGGACACAGCGTTGAGTTCTAGACAGCTATTCAGGGCACGTGGGTCGACGTAATCGTATTCGATCGCATAGCCAGGCTGGAGAATAACAGCCTCCTCCAATCCCGTCATCGAATGGACGTAGTCCAACTGAATATCTTCTGGCAAAGATGTAGAGATGCCGTTTGGATAAATCGTAAAGTCATCCGCGCCTTCAGGTTCCAAAAACACTTGATGGGAGGTCTTATCCGCGAACCTCACAACCTTATCTTCAATAGATGGGCAATATCTTGGCCCCACACCGTCGATATGCCCCCCATACATGGCGGACCGTTCCAAATTCGCGCGAATAATTGCGTGAGTTGCTTCATTGGTATGGGTAATGCCGCAGGAAATCTGCTTTGCTGATACCGACTTCGACAAAAAGGAGAAAAGAACAGGATCGTCGTCTCCGGGTTGGCTCTCGAGCGTACTCCAATCAATTGTTCGCCCATCCAACCGCGGCGGTGTACCCGTTTTAAGTCGCCCCATTGGCAGGCTGAAACTTCCGATCCGGTCGGCAAGTTTGATCGACGCTCTATCACCCATTCTGCCACCGGAGTGGGAAACGTCTCCGATATGGATAACTCCCCGCAAGAAGGTGCCGGTGGTAAGGATCACAGCTGACGCTTGTATTTCTTCCCCGCCTTCTAGCTCTACCCCTCGAATACCATTATCGGCCAGAAGAAAATCGGTGACTTCGCCTTCGATGATTGTCAGGTTTTTCTGCTGTTCCGTTTCGGCTAGCATCTCTTTCTGATAAATGCCGCGATCAGCCTGCGCACGCGGACCCTGCACAGCTGGCCCTTTTCGACGGTTAAGCAGTCGAAACTGGATACCGGCCTTATCCGCAACGCGTGCCATAACACCGTCCAACGCGTCGATCTCGCGAACAAGGTGCCCTTTACCCAGGCCACCAATGGCGGGGTTGCAGGACATCACACCTATGCCGCCGCGCGACATGGTTATCAAAGCAGTTTCTACACCCATTCGCGCCGCGGCATGCGCCGCTTCGGTTCCTGCGTGGCCGCCGCCGATTACGATGACTTCATAATGTTTCACGTGAAACACTCCCCTACTTCCCGATGCAAAAACTCAGGAAAATTTCATCAAGCAGATTCTCAACACCGATCCGACCCACGACAACTTCAAGCGCCTGCACCGTTGACCGCAATTCTTCGGCCGCAATATCATATTCGTCCGCGCCGTGAGAGAGAATCGTTTCCACGACCTCGATACCAGACAAGGCCCGCAACATAGCGGAACGATGACGTTCATGCGTTGCAACACCTACCGCAGAGCTACGATGCATCAAAACTTCGGTCACGCGACCGATCAAAGTACTAAGTCCCGCCCCGGTATGTCCTGAAACAGCACCCTCCACATCGGGATATAGGTCAGCCTTGGGGTGCACAACAATATCGTCGCCAGATGGCTCAAGCGGCAAAGTATCATCGTCCTGCATGAGAAAGATCCGCAGATCCGCCGCGACAGCACGCTGCACAGCACGTTCTATTCCGATCGCTTCAACAACATCGTCACTTTCACGCAGACCGGCAGTATCCAAAAGGGTGACTGGCAGGCCTGAAAGATGCATCCGAACCTCAACGACGTCCCGCGTTGTCCCCGCAATTTCTGACGTAATCGCAGCATCACGGCCGGCAATCGCATTTAGCAACGTCGATTTCCCTGCATTTGGCGCACCAATGATTGCAACTTCAAAACCCGACCGTATGCGCTCTGCGATCTTTGAGCCAGCCACTTCAGCCTTCATCTCACGTGCAACACCCGCCAACAGATCTGAAACCTCGGGCGTCACATCAACAGGCACGTCTTCATCTGCGAAATCGATCGTGGCTTCCAACAATGCCGCTGCCCGGATTAGATCAGCGCGCCAACCATCAACAGTTTCCCCCAAATGGCCCGAAAAAACGCGAATCGCTTGTTTCCGTTGGGACTCTGTTTCCGCTTCGATCAAATCGGCCAAGCCTTCGACCTGTGCCAAATCCAGTTTACCGTTTTCCAAAGCGCGCCGTGTGAATTCTCCCGCTTCAGCGAGACGTGCCGACGGAAATTCAGACAGGCGTCTAAGAACGGTCTGCATCACCGCGATACTACCATGTAACTGAAATTCAACGACATCTTCGCCAGTAAAGCTGTTCGGCCCTTCAAAGGACAACACAAGTGCCTGATCAACTACGCTGTCGTCCGCGTCCTTGACCAACCGCAATGCGGTTTGATGTGTCGCTGGTAACGAACCCACCATCTTACCAGCTATATTAAATGCATCAGGTCCCGAAATTCGGACAACCGACACACCAGCCCGACCGGCAGCCGTCGCTTGCGCAAATATCGTATCCATTTTTACATAACCTTTTGTTATTAAATAACAATTAGGTGTTCATCGAGTCAAAGAAGTCGGAATTCGTCTTGGTCTGCTTCAGCTTACCGATCAGGAATTCAATCGCGTCGGTGGTACCCATCGGGTTGAGAATCCGGCGCAGAACAAATGTCTTTTGCAGATCAACCTTATCCACCAACAGATCTTCCTTACGGGTACCGGATTTCAGGATATCCATCGCCGGGAAGACGCGCTTGTCTGCAATCTTGCGATCCAGCACAATTTCAGAGTTACCCGTGCCTTTGAATTCCTCAAAGATCACCTCGTCCATCCGCGATCCCGTATCGATCAGCGCTGTCGCAATGATCGTCAATGAACCGCCCTCTTCGATGTTACGCGCAGCGCCGAAGAAACGTTTGGGGCGTTGCAGCGCGTTTGCGTCCACACCGCCGGTCAGAACCTTGCCGGATGACGGAACGACAGTGTTAAACGCCCGACCCAGACGCGTAATGGAATCGAGCAGGATCACGACGTCACGTTTATGTTCAACGAGACGTTTGGCTTTTTCGATAACCATTTCAGACACTGCCACGTGGCGGGTCGCCGGTTCGTCAAAGGTCGACGAAACAACCTCGCCCTTAACCGAACGCTGCATGTCGGTGACTTCCTCGGGACGTTCATCGATCAAAAGGACGATCAGATAGCATTCTGGATGATTCTTTTCGATCGAGTTCGCAATATTCTGCAGCAGAACGGTTTTACCAGTGCGTGGCGGGGCAACGATCAAACAGCGCTGTCCCTTACCGATGGGCGACACCAGATCAATGATCCGCGAAGACCGGTCTTTGATCGTCGGGTCCTCGACTTCCATCGTCAACCGCTCGTCAGGATACAGCGGTGTCAGGTTTTCAAAGGCAACCTTGTGACGCGCCTTCTCAGGCTCCTCAAAGTTGATCTTGGTGACCTCTGTCAGGGCAAAGTAGCGTTCGGTATCGTCAGGGGCCTTGATCAGCCCCTCAATGGTATCACCAGTGCGCAAGGAATGCTGCCGGATCATGTCAGGGGAAACATAGATGTCATCAGGGCCCGGCAGATAGTTCGCTTCGGGCGAACGCAGAAAACCGAAACCGTCCTGCAAGACTTCAAGAACACCGTCGCCGGAGATTTCCCAACCTTCATCCGCCCGCTCGCGCAGGATCTGGAACATCATCTCGCCTTTGCGCATCGTGGAAGCGTTTTCGATCTCCAGTTCCTCGGCCATTGCCAGCAGGTTCTTGGGAGTTTGCGCCTTAAGATCAGCGAGGTTCAGCGTATCGGTTGTCATGAAGAAATCCTGTTCAGCCACGCGAAAACCGTCGGCTGGTCGTAATGTGGAATATAGCAGCTAAGACCGGTCCCCGAACGGGGTGGTCCGCAGGATATAAGCGGCAGACCGTTGCGAGTCAATCAATCAGAATTTTACCACAACCGAGAAGACGATGATGATCATCAAAACTGTCGGCACTTCGTTCATCATCCGGTAATGACGCCCGGTCACTGTGTTCTCCCCGCGTTGAAATGCCTTCATGCGGATGATCAGCCATGTATGAAACCCTGTCATCGCAATGACGCTTGCGGCTTTCGTCCAGGGCCAGACCGCTGACCAGTCAACAATGCCCGGTGTAAAGACCAGAAGTAAACCAAAGATCCACGTCGCATGCATTGCTGGCCGCATGATGACACGTGCCAGTTTGAATTCCATCATCGCAAAAATATCATGGGTCGGGCCGGTTAACCCGCCTTGTTCCGTGTGATGCACAAACAGACGCGGCAGGTAGAACAGCGCGGCCATCCACGAAATCACCGATATGATATGCAGGGCTTTGACCCATGGGTAAGCAAGCGCAAGGATGTCTGACATATCTTACTCCGTTCTCTGATCCTTCTTATAATAATAAAGAAGATAAGAAAGATGATGATGTAAGTAGGGAAGCGATTTTCTGTGGATTAATGATTTGTCCCAAGGTTTATCTTGTTACTTGGATTTCATCCAAGCCCTGTGGGTAAACTCGTGTAAATATGTAAAATATCATTATATATCTGATGTTTAGTCAGGTATTTCTGGAAAAAATTTGTGTGTAAAATCAGGATAACCGAGCGTGAAACCGATTCCTCCACGTGTGAAGGTTGTTCTTTTCCTCAGGTGTACGAAACAGGCGGCGGCACGGACAAATCGCCGAAACCCGCGGACTTGTTTCGTCTTCGTAAATTCTGCACTAAAACTCCTTAAGAAGCTCTTAACATCGTCCACAAGGTTATCCACATGCCGCAGCCTCTTATCCTCGCATCAGGTTCTGCCATCAGGACAGAACTATTGTCGCAAGCCTGCGTAGCGCACAGTGTTCAGGTACCGCGGATTGATGAAGAGACGATAAAACAAACCCTGTTGGCTGAAAATGCGCCGCCAAGGGATATTGCCGATACGCTTGCTGAAATGAAAGCGCGCAAGATCAGCGAAAAGAACCCCGGCGCCCTGGTCTTAGGCTGCGATCAGGTGCTTGATCACAAGGGCGCGCTTTTGTCGAAAGCAAACAGTCCTGAAGAGGCATTGGCGCAATTGCAATCCTTGCGCGGCGATCGCCATAGTTTGCTTAGTGCCGCGGTCATCTATGAGGACGGTCAACCGATATGGCGCCATGTTGGTCAGGTCCGTCTGCGTATGCGCGATGCATCTGACGCCTATCTTACTGATTATATTGCCCGAAATTGGGACAGCATTCGCCATGCCGTCGGGTGCTACAAACTGGAGGAAGAAGGCGTACGCCTGTTTTCAAACGTCGAAGGGGATTACTTTAACGTTCTTGGTATGCCACTTCTTGAACTGCTCAACTATCTGACACTACGCGGGGACCTCGCCACATGAATATGCCCAACATTCCCTTGGCCGGGGTCATTGGATCACCCATTGCCCAATCCAAATCCCCGCAGGTACATCGGCACTGGCTCAAGACCTATGGCATTGCCGGTCACTATATCCCGATGGACGTCAGCACGGACAACCTTGAAGAAGTTGTGCGTGCCCTGCCAAAAATGGGCTTTGTCGGTGCCAACGTCACGTTGCCACATAAGGAAAAGATCATGTCGATTGCGGATCTGGTAACGGACCGGGCAATCCTGATCGGTGCGGCAAATACGTTGATTTTCCGCAAAGATGGCAAGATTCACGCGGATAACACCGATGGCTACGGCTTCCTTGAAAACCTTAAGATTGGCGCGCCTAACTGGTCGCCGAAATCCGGTCCTGCCGCCGTGCTCGGTGCCGGTGGCGCCGCGCGTGCTGTGATCGCCTCGCTTCTGGATGCTGGCGTTCCCGAGATCCTTTTGTCCAACCGCACGCGGGTACGGGCGGAAAAGCTGAAGGCGGATTTCGGTAACCGGTTGCGGATTTTCGATTGGGTGCAGGCTGGTAATATGATGGAACACGCAGCTTTGGTCGTGAATACAACGTCGCTGGGGATGATCGGCAAAGGCGAGATGCGCGTGCCGCTCGACGGGTTGAACGCGGCGACGGTTGTGACCGATCTGGTCTATGCGCCCCTTAAAACGAACTTACTTGAAACAGCCGATCAGGTGGGGTGCGTCACGGTGGACGGCTTGGGCATGTTGCTGCATCAGGCGGTGCCGGCCTTTGAGCGTTGGTTTGGCACACGCCCGGAAGTGGACCGCGCAACCCGTGCGGCGGCGCTGCGCTGATGTTCTTATTGGGGCTGACAGGTTCAATTGGCATGGGCAAATCGACCACTGCGAAACTTTTCGTCGACGAAGGCTGTGCGCTTTGGGATGCGGATGCTGCCGTACACCGCTTGTATGGTGCAGGCGGTGCTGCGGTTCCTTTGATAGGCGCAAGCTTTCCTACGGCCATCGAAGAAAACGCAGTGTCGCGGGAACGTTTGAAACAGATTATTCTGGACGACCCGACAGCGTTGAAACAGATCGAGGGAATTGTGCATCCTCTTGTGGGGAAGGATCGCGCCAGCTTTATCGCGCAGGCGAAAGAAGACATTATCGTTCTGGATATCCCGTTAATCTACGAAACCGGCGGTGAAGGTAAAGTTGACGCCGTTGCCTGTGTGATCATCGATCCCGAAACGCAAAAACAACGGGTGATGGCGCGCGGTACAATGACGCCCGAACAATTCGAGGTGATCCGCACCAAACAGCTGCCCGCTGACGAAAAAGCAGCACGCGCCGACTATGTGATCAAGACAGATACGATTGAAAACGCCCGCCGTCAGGTGCAAGAGGTGGTCAAAGACATCAGGGAAAAGCTACGCCATGCGTGAGATCGTACTCGACACAGAAACCACAGGATTTGACCCCGAATCCGGTGATCGCATTGTTGAAATTGGTGCGGTTGAACTGATCGGCCATGTGGCGACCGGCGAAACCTATCACCAATATATCAACCCGGAACGCGGCATGCCGCAGGAAGCTTTCGAAGTGCACGGGTTGGGGGATGATTTTCTGCGCGACAAGCCAAAGTTCGCCCAGATTGGTCAGGCTTTTCTTGATTTTATCGGCACGTCAAAACTGATCATTCATAACGCCGCGTTCGATATCAAATTCCTGAACGCAGAACTGAAATGGATGGGCCTTCCACAAATCCCGTGGGAACAGGCGCTTGATACATTGGCCATTGCGCGCAAACGGTTTCCCGGATCGCCTGCCTCTCTGGATGCCCTTTGCCGCCGGTTCAACATCGACAATACGTCCCGTACATTGCACGGCGCTTTGCTGGACAGTGAAATTCTGGCCGAAGTCTATCTTGAACTGATCGGTGGCCGGCAACCCGATTTTGCCCTGTCATCGCAGCCGGAAACCGGTACCGGAAATGTCGCGCCACAATGGACACCAAAACCACGGCCAACGCCCCTGCCCTCGCGGCTTACTGAAAAAGAAAACGCCGCCCATGCCGAGTTTGTCAGCAAGTTGGGCGGCGATGCGATGTGGTCTAAGATTTAGGCGTCGGCGGGGGGTGGTGTGCCTTCGGCGGCCTGACGGCGCGCGATTTCGTTGCGGTACAGCGAAACGAAATCAATGTTTTCAAGGTTGAGAGGCGGGAAACCACCGTCACGGGTCACATCACTGACGATCCGGCGCAGGAACGGGAAAATCATCCGCGGGCATTCGATCAACAGAAACGGGTGGATTTGGTCGTCTGGAATGTTTTCGATGTGGAAAATACCGACGTAATCAACTTCCAGCAGGAACAGCGTTGTGTCGCCAGCCGTGTCCTTGGACGTTACATTCAGCTTGATGGCACTTTCGTACTGGTTTTCTACGGTGCGCTTTTTCGCATCCAGCTTGACCTCGACCTGAACGTCGGGCTGCACATCGGCACCGCCACCTTTCTGCGCCATGATGTTTTCAAACGACATATCGCGGATGTACTGGCCCAAAACGCGCATCTGCGCTGGTGCTGCTTCTTCTTCGGCCATGAGGCTTTCCTTTTGTAAAAATATTTGACGCGGGCTTAGCAGAAGGCGCGGCAGCCCTCAATGGTTTGTCCCGCTTCAGTGTTTTGTCCAACCTGACGGGCCGCTGTCACTCGGTGCGCCCTCGACGATTTCGTGGTAATCGGCGTCAATCACGTCGCTTTGGCGGTTGGTGTGCGAAGGCCCCTGGCTTCTTCCCTGCCCCGGCGTTCCGAAAGACTGCACATTCACCCGCGCCCTTAGGGCCTTATATGCGGCCTGCCGGATTGACGGCACCAGAAAGGCAAACCCTACCGCATCGGTAAAAAACCCCGGTGTCAGCAATAATGCGCCTGCAAACAGGATCATCGCGCCGTGGACCAGTGGTTCGGTCGGATCGCGCAGATCAGAAAACGATGTGCGCAACTGCCCCAACGCCATGGCGCCCTGTGTACGCACCAGCCAAGTCCCCAAAACCGCCGTTACCAGCACAATGGCAAGCGTCGGAAACAGTCCGATCAGACCCCCGACTTGAATAAAAAGCCCGATCTCGATGAGCGGAACAGCGATAAATGCGATCAATAGCCACATGAGGTGTTTGTCCTTTTACTTGGGGCAGAGTGGACTCACCCTACCCAAGCACCTACATAAGACCAAAGCGCGCATATTTCCATGTTTCACACCGTGAGGTTTCGATGAATTCACCTTTGATACAGCTTCTGGTCCTTGCCGGTATCGCAGTATTCCTGATCCTGCGGCTCAAAAATGTGCTGGGTACACGCGAGGGGTTTGAAAAGCCTCCGGTGACCGATCAGGCACCGCGGTCCCGCAAAAACAGTCCTGCCTTTGAAGTGATCGAAGGGGGTCCAGATCTGGACATCACCGATCACGTGCCTGAAGGCAGCGATGCCGCCAAGGCACTTGCGAAAATGAAGCGGCTTGAGCCGTCTTTTGGCGTCGACGATTTTCTAGGCGGTGCGCGGCAGGCCTATGAAATGATTGTGATGGGATACGAACGTGGCGATCTGGCCGACATCCAGCCGTTCCTGTCGGAAGAAATCTACGAAAGCTTTGTTGACGGCGTTGCTGCCCGCGAAGATCAGGGGCTGACCATCGAAGCAGAGTTCAATGGTGTGCGCGAGACAGAGTTGATGGACGCGACACTTGACGACACCACCAACGAGGCCGAATTGACGATCCGTTTCGTCGGTGAATTGACATCGGCAGTGCGCGATGCCGGTGGCGATATCGTTGAGGGCAGTTTGACAGAGGTGAAGCGCCAAAAGGATGTTTGGGTCTTCTCCCGTATCATGGGGTCGGATGATCCAAATTGGCAGCTGGTTTCTACAGACGGATAAGCCGTGCATTTGCGGCATCAGTTTGGGCCGGAGTTCTTATGATGACTCCGGCACATGCTACTGATGTCAGCTATGATGTACTAAGCTTTGATCAGCTGGACGGCTGGGCCGCGGATGATCATGCTGCGGCTCTTAAGGTGTTTCTAAACACCTGTCGCGACATGAAAGATCCTGATTGGCGGGCGCTGTGCAAATACGCGGCCCAAGGCCCAGAACCGCGCCAGTTCTTTGAATTGTTTTTTCGCCCTGTGGTGATTGATGACGGGCAGGACGCGATGTTCACCGGCTATTTCGAACCCGAACTTGAGGGCGATAAATTCCGTTCGGGACGCTATCGTTATCCGGTCTATGCAATCCCGCCCGACCATTTGCGCACTCTCAGCCGTCGCGAATTGCTTGACGGGGGCGCATTGTCGGGGCGTGGCCTTGAAATTGCTTGGGTTGATGATCCGGTTGAGCTGTTTTTCCTGCAAATTCAAGGGTCCGGCCGGATCAAATTGCCGGATGGTTCCTATATTCGGGTGGGATATCGGGGATCAAATGGACATGAATATCGCTCCATTGGTGTCGAACTGGTGCGGCGAGGGATCTATCAGCCCCATCAGGTCAGCGCCGAAGTGATCAAGAATTGGGTCCGCCGCAATCCGGTTGAAGGGCGCGATTTGCTGTTTCACAACCCGTCCTATGTGTTTTTTCGCGAGGTCAGCAAAGTGCCCGCAGATCAGGGGCCATTGGGGGCTATGAACCGGTCGGTGACCGCCATGCGCAGCATCGCTGTTGATCCGTCATTTGTGAAACTCGGATCGCCGGTTTGGGTTGAGAAAGATGGCAAAAAGCCATTGCGCCGCTTGATGATGGCACAGGACACAGGGTCCGCAATCAAAGGGGCGCAGCGGGCCGATGTGTTTTTTGGCACCGGCGACCGGGCCGGCAAAGAGGCAGGCAAGCTGCGCGATCCCGGCCGCATGGTTGTGTTGATGCCGATCCAGCGCGCCTATGCCCTGCTGCCCGAAAGCGCGATTTGATGCGGCATCGCAAGCACGGGCATTTAAACGACGACGATCTGGCGCTTTGGCGCAAGGTGACCGAACGCACCGAAAAGCTGGATTTGAAATCGCTGTTTGTGGCCGAGATCGACGCGCCACAACCGCCTCCGACGGTGTTGCGCAAATCGAAATCAGTTGTATTGGGCAAACCTACTGGCAAAACGCGAAAATCGACGCACGATCTGGCGCCGTCCCTGCCCGATCAAATGCGACATGTGCCGGTCCAGATGGACCAAAAGGCGTTTGGCAAACTCAAACGCGGCAAATTGAAACCTGAAGGGCGTCTTGATCTGCATGGCATGACACTGGACCGCGCCCATCCAGCCCTAAGCCGGTTCATCCTGTCCTCGCATAAGGCTGGCAAGCGGTTGGTTCTGGTGATCACCGGCAAGGGCAAACAACGTGACGAAGGCGGGCCAATCCCCGTGCGCCACGGCGTCTTGCGCCATCAGGTGCCGCAATGGCTGGGCATGGCGCCATTGAAATCTGTAGTTTTGCAGGTCAGTCAGGCCCACATCAGCCACGGTGGGGGTGGGGCGTATTACGTTTATCTGCGCCGCCAGCGTTAGCGTCCAAGTGTCGATTGATAACGTTTGATGCCATAAGCGGCGAGGCCAGCAGCGATCACGTAGTAGATAGAAATCGGCAACATCTGGTTGGGAAAATCAATCCCTAGGTCAATTAACGCTCCAGTTACCCCGGGCCCAATCGCAGAACCGAACACCATCAATGCAGCGGCAACAGACTTGATCGCGCCGATGTGGCGCGTGCCGTAATACTCGGCCCAAAAGGTCGACGTTGCTGTGCCTTGCAACCCCTGCCCCATACCAAAGATGACCAGCCCAAGTCCGGCCATAAAAATCGTATCGGCAAACGCCAGTACCGCAAAACTAAGCGCAAAGGGCAGCATCTGGAACGGCACGATGCGGCTAACCCCGTAGCGGTCAATCGCCCAGCCTGACGCAAAGGTCGTGGCGATTGTCGACACCGTATAAACCGGCATCAAGGCCACATAGGCGACCAGTTCCCACCCTTTAACCTGCGCCAGATGCACCTGCTGAAAGAAAAGCGCAGTTCCCCAAGCCGCAGGGCCGACAATCAGCGGGATCATCAGGACAAACAGCCCCGAGCGCAGCATTTCCGCCCTGCTCCAGTGACGCCCGTACATTCCTGCAATCTGGGTTTCCTGCGCCATGGATTGTGGGGTGCGTTCCTGACGCAGCAACATCACCAGAAGGGGGATCGTCAGCACAACGATTGCGGCGGCCAAAAGCCAAAGCGCGCGCCAAGAGGTGACGGCAAACAGCGCGACAAAAACAATCGGTAGAATGGCCTGCCCCGCCGCGAAACCGGTCGAGGACAGCGAAAGCGCCTTGCCGCGATTGGCCTCGAACCAGCGCACCATAGCGACAGCGCCTAGTTGCGACATCATCCCCTGCCCCGACAGACGCAGCGCGAAAATAACCACGATCAACAGCACCCAGGACGTGTTCAGCGCCATAGCAACACAGGCTGCTGCAAGCGAGAGCATCACGCCAATCGCGAGCGCACGTACGCGAAACTTGTCCGTCAATACACCGGCCCAGATCATCGCAACCGCCGACATGGTCGTGCCGATGGTATAGATGCCGCCCCATTGTCCGTCACTCAGGCCAAAATCGGTTTTGATCTCACCCGCGAACAGCGAAATGAAATAGGTTTGTCCATAAGACGACGTGAATGTCAGCAGAAAGCCAGCCAGCAAAAACAGCCAGTTCGTACGAAGAAATGAAAAGTAGCCCATCCTGTCTTGGTCTCAGGATGGGCCGGGAATGAAAAGCCCTAAAGCACGTAGCGGCTGAGGTCAGCGGATTTGCTGAGCGCACCAAGGTTCTGATCCACGAAGGCTGCGTTGACCTCGATCACATCGCCTGACCGGTCCGGGGCGCTGAACGACAGTTCTTCAAACACACGCTCCATCACGGTGTAAAGCCGGCGTGCACCAATGTTTTCGACCGATTGGTTCACGTCCGCCGCGATTTTGGCCAACGCGGCAATGCCGTCATCGGTGAAGTTGACGGTGACCTCTTCGGTACCCATCAGCGCAGTATATTGCAGCGTCAGCGCATTGTCGGTTTCCGTCAGAATACGCACAAAATCCTCTTCGGTCAGCGCGCGCAATTCTACTCGAATGGGCAGACGTCCCTGCAATTCGGGCAACAAATCGGACGGTTTTGCAATGTGGAATGCGCCTGACGCGATGAACAGCACATGATCCGTCTTTACCGGCCCGTGTTTGGTGCTGACGGTTGTCCCCTCGATCAGCGGCAGCAAATCGCGCTGCACACCTTCGCGGCTGACATCGCCGCCACGGGCGTCGGAGCGCGCGCAGACCTTGTCGATTTCGTCAAGAAACACGATCCCGTTCTGCTCTACCGCTTCGATGGCTGCCTTGGTCACGGTTTCATCATCAAGCAGCTTGTCCGCTTCTTCACCGATCAGGATTTCATAGCTTTCAGCGACCGACAGGCGTTTCTTTGTGGTGCGTCCGCCCATGGCCTTGCCAAACAGATCGCCAAGATTCATCATCCCCGCGCCCATGCCCGGCTGCCCCGGTATATCCATCATGGGAAAGGGGCTGGCGGTTTCGGCGACCTCCAGTTCGATCATCGTATCGTCCAGCAATCCGTCTTTCAGCTTTTTGCGGAACATATCGCGTGTGCCATCGCGCGCTTCCGCACCTGCAATCGCATCAATCACGCGTTCCTCTGCGGCCTTATGGGCCTTGACCTTCACATCTTCGCGCATGTGTTCGCGGGTCATTGCAATGGCGTTGTCGACCAGATCGCGAATGATTTGCTCCACATCCCGCCCGACATAGCCGACTTCGGTAAATTTCGTCGCCTCAACCTTAAGAAACGGCGCGCGGGCGAGTTTAGCCAAGCGCCGGCTGATTTCGGTTTTGCCAACACCGGTGGGCCCGATCATCAGGATGTTCTTTGGATAGACCTCGTCGCGCAGATCGTCGGACAGTTGTTTGCGCCGCCAGCGGTTGCGCAGCGCAACGGCAACAGCGCGCTTGGCATCGTTTTGCCCGATGATGAACCGGTCCAGTTCCGAAACGATTTCGCGGGGTGTCAGATCAGTCATTTGGAAATTTTCTCCACGGTCAGATTTCCGTTGGTGTAGACGCAAATGTCGGATGCAATAGCCATTGCGTCACGTGCGACTGTTTCGGCGTTGCGGTCGCTGTCCATCATGCCACGTGCCGCCGCCAGCGCATAGTTTCCGCCGGACCCGATGGCCGCGACGTTATGTTCCGGTTCCAGAACATCGCCGGCGCCGGTGATGATCAACAACTCCGTCCCGTCGGTGACAATCAACATTGCCTCCAGCTTTTGCAGGTATTTGTCGGTGCGCCAGTCCTTTGCCAGCTCGACACTTGCACGAGCGAGCTGCCCGGGTGTCGCCTCCAGCTTGGCCTCAAGCCGTTCCAGCAAGGTAAAGGCATCCGCAGTCGATCCGGCAAACCCCGCGACCACATCGAAACCGCCCGGCGACAGCCGCCGTACCTTGCGTGCAGTGCCCTTGATCACGGTTTGACCAAGGCTGACCTGACCGTCGCCGGCAATCACCACCTCACCGTCTTTCTTTACACCGATGATCGTGGTGCCGTGCCAGCCGGGGAATTCGTCTCGTGTCATGCGGGGCTCCTTTTGTTGGTTTGTTATATGGCGTTCGGGGCTCAAACGCACAAGGGCGCCCCTATGTGGGACGCCCTTGTTGTCTTGAAATCAGGTAGAAGGCTTAGATGGACTCTTCGATCCAGCTTTGCAGCGCTGCCTTTGGTTTGGCGCCGGCCATGTTTGAAACGACTTCACCGTTCTTGAAGATGAACAGCGCCGGAATGCCGCGCACACCCATCTGGGCGGGGGAATTCGGGTTCTCGTCCACGTTCACTTTGACGATCTTGACCTTGCCGTCCATCTCGGCGGACAGCTCCTCAAGGGACGGCCCGATCTGTTTACACGGGCCGCACCATTCTGCCCAAAAATCCACCACAACGGGGATGTCGGAATTCTTTACTTCGGTGTCGAATGTGTCGTCTGTAACTGCGAGCGTGGCCATGAGGCTCTCCTGCTGAGAATTGCGTTAGGGCGAACCTATGAACGCTCATGCGCGGCGTCAAGGTAGGGTGACAGTGCAAGTGCCTTTGTCACAAGATCGTGCGGCAAGGGCATCAGTGTCGCGTTGGCTGTCCATAAGACCGCCGTTTCGATCTGCTTGTCAGGGTAAATCTGCGCAAGCATAGCGGCATAAGCGCCCATTTGCCGCAGAATACCATCGGGACAACTGGCAGGCGTGTCGGGAACGGTGCGGTTTGTTTTATAATCAATCAAAAGGGCACGATCCCCTTCGATCACCAGCCGGTCGATGATCCCGTGTAAACGTGTGCCCGCAACGTCGGCGGTTACCGGCACTTCGGTTAGGGTGCCGGATGCAAATACCCGCGCAACCGACGGGGCATCCAGAACGCGCTTAACTTCTGCAATCGCTTGCGCTGCATCTTCGGGTGCGACGCCTTGGGTCAGATGACGTGCCGCGTTCGAAAATGCCGGTTCGCTCAATCCGGGTAGTGTTTCAAGCAACCCGTGCACCAAGGTGCCATAGGCCATCGCCTGTTCGCTTTCCTCACCCAGCGCGCCAGCCAGTGCTTTTTTCCCACCCAGATCTGATGGCGAAAACACAGTCTTCTCATGCGAGAAAATTGGTAACGCCTGTTCAAAAGTGGTCTCTAATATGGGCGTATCAACTGTCTTTGTCTCTTGCGCTACGATTTCCAGACCGTTCCAATCGCCTTCTTCAAACCGTCTGATGCCGCTGCTGCCAACCTCGACGCCATTCACATGATCCATCGCGTCTTCGGCAATTTGATACCAGTCGGTTTTGTCTTTGGACAAATCGCCCGCCGCCGCGATCATCAGCCATTTTTCGGCCCGTGTCATCGCAACATAGAGCAGCCGCAGCCGCTCGGCATATTGGGCATCTTTCATTCCGTCCAGCGTGGCGCGCATCGCTTCGGGCAAATCAGCTGCGGCGGGTTTCCAGACCGGCGTTTCGTCTATCTCGACGATCTCGTCTTTGATCACGATGTCGCGTCGCCCCGTATCCGGCAGGATTACAATCGGTGCCTCAAGCCCCTTGGAGCCGTGCACTGTCATCACCCTGATCTGGTTTGACGCGCTGTCAATCTGCCGCTTGATTTCAAGATCATCGGTTTGCATCCATTCGATAAAACCTGTCAGGCTAGGAATATCGTTGCGCTCGTATGCAAGCGCTTGGGTCAGCATCGCGTTGATCCCGTCCTCTGCCTCCGGTCCCAATCTTGCCAAGAGTTTTTCCCGCCCGCCATGACGTGTCAGGATGCGTTCGATCAGATCATAGGGGCGCAGGAAATCGACCTGCCCGCGCAGGTCATTCAGTACGTTCAATGTGTCCCAATACTCTTCCTTACGGTCGCGCATTGCCCGTGTGAGACTTGAAGTGATCCGCTTGTGGGCCAGTTCAAACAGGTCTTGCTCGGACCAACCGAAAAGTGGCGATTTCAGCGCTGTCGCAAGCGACAGGTTGTCGTCCGGTGTGGCAAGAAATGACAGCAACGCCGCCAGATCCTTGACCGCCAGTTCAGCCCCGACTTTCAACCTGTCAGCGCCGGCAATCGGCAGGCCCGCTGCTTTGCACGCACGGATGATTTCGGCAAAAAGCGCAGAGCGCCGTTGCACGAGAATAAGGAAATCACCGGCACGGATGGGACGCCTGATCAGAGTTCCCTGCGTGGCCCCGTCATCGGGAATATATGACGGGTTTTCGGGGTCAGTCAGTTCCTTGATCTGTGCCGCGATCTGTTCGGCCAGAATGACCGTATGGTGCTGCTCGGAGCGGCGGTCCAGCGGGTCAGTCCATGGCCGGTCTTCGTCCGGTTCGGCCTTGGCTACAACCGGCCACAGGTCAACCCGCCCCGGCAAGGTGTCCTTGAACGCGATATGCTGGCTTTGCCGGTCAAACTCCGCACGGCGGGTTGGATCAAAGATGGTGTCTACAAAGCGCAAAATCGCATTCGAGGACCGGAATGAATAATCAAGACTGCGGTGCTGGAACACCTGATCTGCGGCTTTGATCTTGGCCTCGAAGGACAGGCTTTTGCGATCAAACTCAAGTGGGTCAGCACCCTGAAAGGAATAGATCGACTGTTTCTTGTCCCCCACCACGAACAATGTGCGGGCAACCTCGGTGCGCGCGCCTGATCCGCTGTAAAACTCATCTGCCAGCAGCTCGATGATGTCCCATTGGTGGGGCGAGGTATCCTGTGCTTCGTCCACCAGAATATGGTCGATCCCGCCGTCGATGCGGTACAGCACCCAAGCCGCAACTCTTTCGTCTTGCAACAATGCGCGGGCACGCAGGATCAGATCGTCAAAATCCAGCCAGCCGCGGATTTGTTTGGCGTTGGCATAGCGGGCAAGAAAGGTCTGCGCAAACTGATGCAGCGCCTCGCCTTTCTCTGCTGCTTGAAGGGACAACCGGGCATTACGCGAGTCCTCAACCCGCAACATCAAGGCTTCAAGCGGGTCCATCAAGGTACCAAGGATCGCTTGCGTGGCTTTGGTTGGAAAGCTGCCGATCTTTGCTGTGAACGGCGATTTGGCACCGCTTCCTGTAAGAAAAATACTCTCTAACTCGGGCAAAACCGCCATATTCATTGCGGTGATGTCTTGTAACCTTATGCCGGCTTTCTGGTCATTCCCGCCCTTGGCCAATAAATGCGGAACGATCGCGGCGATCAGTTCAGCTTCACCACCAAGAAACACACAGGCCTCGACCGTTTGGGCATCAAGATCAGAGGGCTGACCCAATCCGGCGAGGATGTCGCCCCGCGTTACAGGCGTGCTGAACCCCTCCCGCATACCAACGATACGTTTCGTGAGCTTTCCAAAATCCTCGCCCGTATAAAATCGGGCAATATTGCTGATCAAGCGGGCGTCGGGCCCTTCTGACATCTCGTCGACAATGTCGGCGCGCAGCAGATCAGCGGCGCGATCTTCGATTTCCGAAAACTGCGGGCTGACCCCTGCTTCAAGCGGAAAACGCCGCAACAGAGACGCGCAGAACGAGTGGATCGTCTGAATTTTCAGGCCACCGGGTGTCTCAATGGCCAGCGCAAACAGCGTCCGGGCCTTGCGCAACTGTTCTTCGTCAAGGACACCACCAACCCCAAGGTCCGCCATGGCCTCCCTTAGGTCAACATCGCGCAGCATCGCCCATTCGCCCAGCCGTTTAAACAGGCGGTTCTGCATCTCGGACGCGGCCGCTTTGGTATAGGTCAGGCACAGGATATGTTGCGGCTCGACACCGTTTAGCAGCAAACGGGCCACCCTGTCTGTCAGGACGCGTGTTTTGCCCGATCCCGCATTTGCGCCAAGCCATGTAGAGGCATCAGGTCGCGCGGCTTCGATCTGGGCGCGGGTGGCATCGTTGAGGATCATGTCAAATCTTCCGGTGTTGCAGGCGTCGTGCCATCCCATTCCCCGAACCGCGCCAGTTGATCGTAATCTCCGGCGATGTCCTCGGTTTTAACAAGGCGGCGCGCGGTGAAACCCTGCTGGGCGGACAGGTAGGTTTCGATCAGCGTATGCAGACCGGCAAGGACCGCGGCGGGCGGTTCATCGTCCAAAGGCGCGGCGACCTCTCTTGGACTGCTGCCCAATCCGATGAATACCGCATTTGCGACCGTCGCCACGCCTACGTTTTCAAATCCGCCTTCTTCGATCATGGCCGCCTCAAGCAGTAATTGTTTGTCAAAGAACTTCTGTTCCTTGGCGCTGGGCGGGTTGCCTGTCTTGTAGTCATATATCAACACATCGCCAAATTCGGTCCGGTCAATCCGGTCGGCAAACCCCTTTAGCCTGAAACCCAGATCCTTGAATTCATGCACACCCTTGGCCGCTTCTTCGAACAACATTGGCGTTGCGAACTTTTGGCGTTCCTGTTCGTTCTTGACGAACCAGTCGGCGATCCGTTCCACGCGGGCCTGCCACATCAACCGCGCGGCGGGCCAGGGCACCTCGTTTTTCAACACCTCTTGGGTAATCTTGATCAGATGGTCGCGGTTCAGGCGGTCGGGGTCGTCGCGTACCGATTTAATGAACAGCTCCATGATCTTGTGAACGATAATCCCGCGAACAGGCGCGTCGGGCGATTGTACCAGCGGATCAATCGGGCGCAGGCGCAAAGTGTGTTTTGCGTAAATTGCATAGGGATCACGGATCAAACGTTTGATCTCCGTCACCGACAGGGCGTGGGGCCGCGCGATCACGGGTGGCCGTGGCGACGGACGCGGCGCGGGGGCGACACGGTCGAACGCCTCGATGGCGCGCACCTGTCCGGTCCAGTACTGCCCTCGTTCGCGCATCGCCTTAAGCGCGGTTTTCCCCTGCCCGTTCGGCAATCCGTTCATCAGGTTTTGCAACCTGTTCAACCAGCGCGACGGCACTGTTTCGGCCTCTTCGGAACGGATTGCCCGCGTCAGCCAAACCTCGGGGGCGGCAATGGCCTGTTGGAAATCATGCGCCGACAGGCCGATGCGCCGTTCGGGCAACAACATCCCTGCTTGAAGACGCATCTGACGGTTCAACCAAGGGTCTGGCGGGGGCGCTTCGGGCCATGTCCCATCGTTCAACCCGCCCATGATCACCAAATCCGCGCCCTGAACGCGGGCTTCTAGCGTACCCCAGATCATGACGTCGGGATGCGGCGCATCGCGGTCGCGCACCTCCTCCGCCGAAAGCAACGCACCAATCAGATCGCTGTAATCAGAGGCTGACATCGCACCGCCATGTGCGGCATGTTCAACCAAAGCATCAACGGTGTCGCGGGCCTTGCGCCCGGCCTTTTTCTGCCAAAGCTCGTGCTTGTCGTCGCCCGACTGCCCGGCGGCAATCTTTTCGGCAAGGCCAAGGTGTCCCGTTACCCAATCAGACAGGGGTTTTTCCGCATCAACAGGACATTCGCAAAATGTTTCGCCAACCCACGTCACCCACGCCATAAACGTTTCGCGGCTGGCGCTGTCTTCGATCTTGTCCGCGGCCTTGGTGCCGACCTGCAACAATCCCTCACTGTCAGGATACGGCAGACCCTCACGGCGGATTCGCATTTCCAGAAGTTGGGTATTCAACTGGTGCTGGTTGCGCCCCTCACCGCTATGGGTCAGCGGATGTTTCAGCAAAACCAACAAGGCTTCTGCATCGAGTTTGCGTAGAAACAATGCTGCAATATGGCGCAAAAACCGACCGGGCGGCGAAAGATGAAGTGGCGTGCCCGCGCTGTCGTCCGGCAGGATATTCCAGCGGTCCAATGCGGCAGTCACTTGCCGTGTTAGCATCCGGTCTGGTGTAATCAACGCCGCCTTCTGCCCATCATTGACGGCTTTACGCAAACGCATCGCGATCGCCAGCGCTTCGACACGTGGTGTTGGTGCCTCAAGCAGTGTCAGGTCTTGGGTGGCAAGGTCGATGTCTTTCAGGTCCGGTCCCTCGCTAAGCCAAGTATCCGTTACAGGGGCAGGCCGCAGTGACAGCGAAACAAGAGCATTGCGCGCAGATGAAGGGGGCGGCGTTTGGGTCCAGCTTTGCAGAGGTGGATCAATATCCAACTTTTGCATCAGATCAAAGAAACGGTATTGCGGATGATCCTCTGGCGGTGTTTTTCCGCTAAGGACGGGCCATTGCGAAAGAGGCATGGCAAAATCGTACCCCGGCAGGATCAACGCCCCTTGCGGCAATCGCGCGACGGCTTGCATCAGCAACGACGTTGTGCCCCGCGACCCTGTCGAGCCTGCGACAATAACCGGATTCTGCGGCGGGTGGTCTTGCCAATGCGCCACTATCATGTGTGTCAATTGACGTTGGCGGGCCTGTGCATCCGGCGCCGCATCCATCCCGCTTAGGTAGGTGTTCGCGATGTCCAGAAACTGCTTTGCACGCTCCCAGTGGCCGGATTGATCCGTGACGTCTAAATTCGCAATATCTTCCGCGCTCACGCCTTCGCCCTGCATCTCATCAATCAGGGAGGCAAGGCTGTCGGACAGCGCATAAAGCGAGGCACGCGGCGCAATGCTGGGGTCCGCGGTGATCAATTTCGATACAAGCTGTATCAACTCAAGACGACGTCGCAAGGGCGGCGTCGCGGCGGGCAAGGTCTGGCCCGGAACAATTGTATCCAGATCGCCAAGAAGCCGGATGTTGGGCAGAAATCCAGCGGGGCCTGCATCAAATATCTCTCGCAGGCGCCGCGCCATCCGGCGGGTGTTCACAATCAGATCGACCCGCGCAATGGCTTCGGGGGGCTGGCCCGACAGTTTTTGGCGCAATCCGTCAACCAGCGCTTGGGGAAAGTCCACGCCGGGGCTAACGCCAAAAACGCGCGGCTGGTCGGTCGAATCAAACATCGAAACGATCCAGCATATCCTCGGCCAGTGTGATCCCGTCAGGATGCCCGACATCACACCATTGTCCCGGGTAGGACAGGCCGAACAAACGTTTATCTTCCAGCATCTTGTTCCAAACGAGGTTCAGCGAAAACTTGTTCTCTTCGATGTCGTGCAAGCGATCGGTTTTGATGATCTGAATGCCGCCATAAACAGTGCCGGGGCCCCGTTCGATCCGGCCGGTTTCTGAAAGCGTGAAATCGCCGGAACTTTCATGCCCGATGGCCGAACCGGTCGGCACACAAATTAATAAGCCATCCATCTTCTCGGGCTTCCATGCGCGGCAAAGCAATTCGATCGGGTTCGGTCCTGCCCAAATCGCATCGGTGTTCTGGGTAATCACCGGCCCTTGCCCCAACAGTGGCAATGCATTTCGCAATCCGCCCCCGGTCTCAAGGATTTCGGGCGTCTCGATGACCGTTTGGACAGAACGGGGTTTCAAATGGGCGTCCAGCATAGCGGCCTTGTAATGCAAATTCGCAACGATCGGATCGCAGTCTGCAGCTTTGGAAAGCGCCAGCGCGTGATCTATCAACGCTTTACCGGCGACCTTTATCATCGGTTTGGGCTGGTCTTGCGTCAGCTCTTTCATCCGCGTGCCAAAGCCGGCGGCGAACAGCATTACGGGATAGGTTTGTGCGGGCATTGGCGTTTCAGGTGCTCCAGAAAAGACGGGGTTGGTTCGGGCAACAGCGGGGTCAGCACGACAGAAAGCGCAGCGAGATCGGGGTGCGCCAGATTGCGCTGCACATAGCCCCAGACGCGCGGGATCATGTCGACATACTGCGCCTTGCCATCCCGCAGGCAAAGGCGGGCAAAAATACCCAGAATGCGCAGGTTCCGTTGCAGACCAAGGATCGCATAACTGGTCTGGAAAATGGCCGGATCATCGCCCGTTTCGGCCAACATATACGCGATGATTTCATCTTCGACTTCGGGGCTGACCGCACGGCGGGCGTCTTGCAGGATCGACACAAGGTCATAAGCCGCCGGCCCGACCAGCGCGTCCTGAAAATCAAGCAGGCCAACACGTTTTACCCCGTTGTGATCTGGCAGCAGAAGCAGGTTTTGAGCGTGATAGTCCCGCAGGATCAATACGGGGTCACCGGTTACAGCGCGGTCGGCGAAGGATTTGAATTCAGCGATGAACGCTGCCTGCGCCGCTGCGTCGACGTCTTGCGCATACCATTCGAACAGGGGCGCGATCATATCGACAAGCCATTCGGCATCGCAAACAGGCAGATTCGGATTTGGCACCGAACGCAGGTGAATCAGAACATCAGCGGCTGCGCGGTACAGCGGGATTTCCTGTGCGGGGTCTTGTGCGATCAGGTCTGCAAAAAGGGCGTCGCCAAAATCTTCGATCAAAAGCAGTCCGGCACGCGGGTCCTGATGCAAAATCTCGGGCGCGCTTAGCCCAATTGTCCGCAGATGGTTGGCGATCGCGATGAACGGGCGCACATCCTCGCCGGTGTCGGGGGGCGCATTCATCAAGATGGCTGTGCTACCGTTTTGGTCCGTTAAACGGTCATACCTGCGCGCAGAAGCATCGCCCGCAACCGGCTTGCGCGTCGCGTCTGCCCAGCGGGTATTTTCAAGAAAGCACGCGATTTCACCGGCCCGTTGCATCATGTTTTCCAGCGGCTGATTTTCCCGTCCCATTTTGTGTCTGTCCATGCGACGCTGATCTGCCGTGTATCGTCGGCTGTGCATGTTTCAAACACAATGTTCAACGCATGTTCCGGCGTCATATCGCCCAATCTGTCCGGCCATTCGACAAGGCAGATATCGGTTTCAAACGCCTCCGTCAGCCCAAGCTCTTCAACCTCCTGAACCGAGGTCAGCCGGTATAGATCGGCATGCCATATGTCACAGGTGCTGGCCGGATAGGTCTGGACGAGGGTGAAGGTGGGCGATGGCACGTCCTCGGCAAAGCCAAGGATCGACTGGATCAAGGTGCGCGCAAAATGTGTTTTACCCGCGCCGACATCGCCGTGCAGCAAGATGACATCACCCGCTGACAAAGCAGGGGCCAAAAGGGCCGCAAGAGATGCTGTGTGCTCAGCGGACGTCGAGGTGATTTTAAGGTTTTTTGCGCTCATGCCATATGGTGACAACCGGCCCAATCTTGCGCAAGTCGAAAGCGGCGGGCAGGGCGAATTCTGCGTCTGTTCCTAATGGTCTGCCGGTGCGCTGCTTTCTATTGGCACGACAGTGCTGGCGTTTTGAGAAAACCGGACCAACGTGGCATCGGCGGCCAAGGGACAAAGGGTGCAGCGCAATTTCGTGCCCTGAGTCAGGGTAAGATCAAAATTATCCACGGGGCGCGGGCCGATCACGGTGGTAAAGCGGATCAGCTTTGACCAATCGGTATCTTTGTGCGCCTTGTCCTGCCAAAGCTTCGCGGCATCATGGACCGTGACATCGGCAAATGCTGCTTCGGGGTTTTGACCCCACATCTTTCGATAGGCTGCATTGCAAAAGGTCAGAACGCCGGTAGACGAAAAGACCACCAGCGCGTCATCGACTGTGTCGAGGAGTGTCTCGAATTGTTCGACTTCGGCACGGTAGCTGCGCGACAGGGTGATTTCTGCACTGATGTCTTCGATCAGAAACGCCGTTGCCCCGTCGGGGTGCGGGCGGCCCTGAACGCTATAGGTGCGGCCATCCTCAAGCGTCCATGTTTCATGGTACTGACCATCAGATGCTGCTGTAATGACATCTGCAATGTCTTGGCGCCACGACCGGTAGTTTTTGGGTTCGGGCATCCGGCGGTTTTCACGCAATGCGTCGAAAAAGGCCATCATCGTAGGCTGCGTTGCAAGAAAGCTTGCCTGTAACCCGGACAAATCCACCAAAGCGGGATTGAAAATGCCGAGTTGCCCGCGTCTGTCGAAAATCGCGAGCCCAACCGGCAAATGTGCAAAGGTCTTTGCAAGAGTTTGCACAAAAGTGCGCTGGGCCTCTTCCGCGTTGACCAAGGCCGTGATTGGCGTTGCATGGTTCATACTGCCGGTTTCGGTCTGATGGGTCACAACCTCGAACCACTCCTTGTGGCCCTTCGCGTTGATCGCGGAACAGCGTTGCGTGTTTTTCGTACCGTCGAGTGAAAACAGGGTGCCGTCCTGCAAAGTGCCAAGTCGACGTTCAAGCAGGTCATAGGCGTCATTGTGCCAGCCCACCCGACCGTTTGCGTTCACCTCCCACGCCGGCTGCACCATGGTTCTCACACATCGTTCCATCGGGCCGGTTTCGCGGGCGGATAATCCGGACTGCCTGCTGTTCTCGACGACGTCGTTCAGCTGCACCCAACACATCCCGTCGCGCCAGTTCATTTCAAGCTCCACACGGTCATTGGACTGGGCCGGACGCAGTTTCATACTGCCGGTTGCGCCAACGCCGGGGCGCTCTGGAAAGTCGGGGAATCGGCCGAGCAGCCCGCCACGCAAATCGTCCCAGACATGGGTACCGGGGGCGAGCGAAAACCGCTGCATCGCAGAAGTGCTTGCGTGGTGCAGCACGCCGTCGTCAAACAAAAAGGACAAAGGGTCGGAATTTTCTGCCGCGAGAGAGGCGACAGGAGTGCGGGTGTCCTTTAGAAAATATCTTGCAATGAACGCGGTGAGCGTGGCGATCAAAGTCACAAAGATGATTTCGGAGTTCGCCAGCATGTGCTTGCCTCTTTGGCCCTATGGGCAAGATGACAAGCTAGGTACGTTTGGTTAATTTTCTATTAACAACAACTCAGATTGTTTGTCATTTATTAACGTTTTACCGCACCCATCATCCCCCATGGGCGTCAAATTGTTGGTTCTCGCCCATGCCTTCTGAATCCGGTAGGGTGCGGGATTGGAGGTTGTCCCGCGGCCAGATGACCTCAACCACTGCGCCACGGGTTTCGGCAGTGTGATTTTGGCCGCGACCATTGGCAAAGCGCAACGTTGCGCCGGAGCGTTCGAGCAACGTTTTGGCGATGAACAATCCCAGTCCCATCCCCTCGTATTCGGGGCGCGATAGCGTGGTGCGCGCACGCGCCCTGTCTCTCATAAACGGGTCCCCGATACGGCCCAGAATATGCGCTGGAAAACCGGATCCGTCGTCCATGATGCGTATCGAAATGCTGGACTCGGACCAACTGGTTTCAACCCAAACTGTGCTGCTGGCGAAATCGACGGCGTTCTGGATCAGATTGCGCAGCCCGTGAATGATCTCTGGTTGGCGCGGGATCATCGGTTGGGTTTTGCGATCCCCGCCTTCCGGTGTCTGGGTGAGAATAACCGCCTTGCCACGGTCCATATGCGGCTCGGCGGATTCAAGAACGACAGCTTCCAATGGTGCGTTATGCATGTGCAAATCGTCTTTACCGGCCCGCCCCATGTCGCGCAGGATGTCGCGGCAACGGTCCGCTTGATCACGGATCAGGGCCGCGTCTTCTGCAAGATCGGGATTTTCGCTTAGATCGTTCAGCAGTTCAGTTGACGCAAGTTTGATCGTCGCCAAAGGCGTGCCGAGTTCATGTGCCGCCGCCGCAACAACGCCGCCCAGATCCGTCAGTTTTTGTTCACGGGCCAGCGCCATCTGTGTGGCGGCCAAAGCATCGCCCATTGAATGCACCTCAGTGGTGACACGGCGGGAATAGGCGCTGGTAAAAACGATGGCGATCACAAGTGCAGTCCACTGGCCAAAAACAAACAGGCGCGGGATGCTAAGTGTATCGCCGTCCAATGTCGTAAGGGGCAGGTGAAAGACCGATAACAGCGTGACCAGAACAATCGCGGTAGAGCACAAAACCAGCGTTGAACGCAGGCTAAGCGCTGTTGCGGAAATGGTCACCGGACCCAGCAACAACAGCGCGAAAGGGTTGTTCAACCCACCGGTCAGGAACAACAGAAAGGCAATTTGCAGCAGATCGAAACTGATCATCCACAGGTTTTCAAACTCGGACAGACGTTTGTTTTCGGGAAAGATGAAGGTGGCGACAAGGTTTGCGATCACTGACGCCCCGACGGCCAGATAACACAGTCCCAGCTCCAGCTGGATGCCATAAATCAACTGGGCCACATTGATTGCAATCAACTGCCCCGCAATGGCGACCCAGCGCAACACGATCATGGTGCGCAAGCGTATCCAGTTGGCCCGCGTGCGGCCCGAAAGAGGGCGGATTGTTGCCTGCGTCATCTGCGCACCTTTTGTTTATTCGCCGTTGCGTCTGCGATTTTGTAGCGTAGGTCTGCACCAAAGCACGATCAAGAGCGCCAATTGGCACAGGAGCCCAAGATGAACCGCACCATTACATTTACTGCAGTTGGCGTTGCCGCCGCGTTCCTGTTGGGAACGGTCTGGATTTCGTCGCAAGGCGCAGGTGGCGACAAGTTTGCGCAATGCCGTGCATCGGCGGTTGCCGGTGATCTGGGTGGCCCTTTCGAGTTGGTCAATGCGCAAGGGCAAACCGTGACCGATGCGCAGGTGCTGACCGAGCCGTCGCTGATCTATTTCGGGTATACCTATTGCCCTGATGTCTGCCCGATGGATGTGGACCGCAACGCCTCTGCCATCGAGATCCTTGAAGAGCGCGGCAAGCAGGTAACGCCTGTTTTCATCACGATTGACCCCGCACGTGACACCCCCGAAGTTGTGGGTGAATTCGCCGAGGTGATGCACCCGCGCATGGTCGGGTTGACCGGTTCACCCGAGCAGATCAAGGCGGCGAGCCAGGCCTATAAAACCTATTACAAGGCCCACCCTGCGGTGGACGGGGAATACCTTGTTGACCATTCCACGTTCAGCTATCTGGTGCTGCCCGAAGACGGGTTCGTGCAGTACTTCCGGCGCGAAACCCCGCCCGAATTGATGGCCGAACAGATTGGCTGCTTTCTGGAGAACGCTTCATGAGGCGGGCATCTTAAATTGACGGATTTGCGCATCGGACCATATGGTATCGCAAGTCAAACGGACTTGAGCGCAAGGAAGTGAGCATGGACCAAATTGAGATCGGACCGGATAAGTCGTTGCTGTTGGTGGACGATGACGAACCCTTTCTGCGGCGTCTGGCCAAGGCGATGGAAAAACGCGGCTTCGAGGTCGAGACCGCCGACAGCGTTGCAGGGGGCCGCGCCATTGCAACAGCCCGACCGCCCGCCTATGCGGTGATTGATTTGCGGCTTGGCGACGGCAACGGTTTGGATGTGGTCGAGGTGCTGCGCGAAAAGCGGGTAGATGCGCGCGTGGTGGTGTTGACCGGCTATGGTGCGATTGCCACGGCTGTGGCTGCGGTCAAGATTGGTGCGACGGATTATCTGTCCAAACCTGCTGATGCCAATGACATCACCAACGCGCTGTTGGCGACGGGCGACGACATGCCACCGCCGCCTGAAAACCCGATGAGCGCGGACCGCGTGCGGTGGGAACATATCCAGCGGGTCTATGAGCTGTGTGATCGTAATGTATCGGAAACCGCGCGCCGGTTAAGCATGCACCGGCGCACATTACAGCGGATATTGGCGAAACGCTCACCGCGGTAGAATATCCTCAAAAAGGGGGGGTGACATGCGTACACCCCCTGTGCACCCCCCGTACACCGGGCGGTGCATCATCGGACTACAGGTCGTAGCGTTTAAGGCGCTTGTCGACGATATCGCCATTGGCCATTTCGTAGTCTTCGATCACACCGTAATCCTGAAACCCGCGGCTTTGATAATAGATTAGCCCACCCTCGTTATCAGCGCGGATGTTGGCGTTGATCCAAACATATCCCATCGCTTTGGCCGCTTTTTTGGTCGCCTCGAACAAGGCTGATCCGATCCCAAGGCCGGTTTGGCCGATCTGTACGAAAGTGGCGATATCGACGGCACCTTTTGGCAGGTCTTCTTTCGGATTGATCCACTGGAAGCCGACGATGTTTTCCTTTTGATCGACAGCCACGTGCCATGCGCTGCGCTCGGGTTTGAAGGCCATCCGTTCGATCAGGTCCGCCCCTGTCACAGGGCGCGTGAGTGCGGTGGTGCCCCCTTCGGCAATGATTTCGTTCAGCAGCTTTGCCATGTTGGGGGCATCAAGGCTGATGGGGCGACGGACCTGGATCATTACAGTTGCTCCAGCAAGGAAACATGGCGGGCAGTAAAGGCGTTGCGCGTTTCCACCGGTGGGCGCAGGACGATATGCAAACCTTCCATTAAGGAAGGATCGGGTTTGCCAAAGAATTTGGACGACTCAGCTTCGGAGAAGCCGGCAATTTGCACGGCTTCCATCCACGCGCTGATTTTATCCGCCTTCTTGATCTGCTTTTTCACCGAAACCGGCAGGCTGGAGGGCAGGCCAAAGCGCAGATGGATGGCGGCGGTCAGCCGGTCATCCAAGGCACCATAATTTGGTCCAACCGCAGCTTTGACCGGCGAGATCATATCGCCAATCACATACTCCGGCGCATCATGCAGCAGCGCAGCCAAGCGCCATTTGGCGGGCGCCTTGGGATTGATCCGGCCAAAGATTGTTTCGACCAGCAGCGAATGTTCTGCAACGGAGTAGGCGTAATCGCCACGGGTTTGCCCGTTCCACCGCGCGACAAACGCCAGCCCATGCGCGATATCTTCGATTTCGATGTCAACGGGTGTCGGATCCAGCAGATCCAGCCTGCGACCCGACAACATCCGCTGCCATGCTCTGGGTTGTTGCGCCATGCGGGGCTTCCCTAACGTCATTGGAATAAATGGAACTATTCGTCGCTTGCGGTGTTTTTCACATGAAGGAGAGACTGATGAAACTGTTTATTTCGACCATGACGCTTGTTCTTGGAGCCACGTTTGCCACGACCGCTATGGCGGACAGCAACGTCTGCATGCCGGCCGGTGAAATGAAAGCAGCCTTGACCGACTGGTACGGTGAAAAGCCGGTTGCCGCGCCTACGGAAGCGAAGGAGCAGCTTTGGGTATCGCAGGAGACCGGCACCTGGACGATGATCAAAGGATTTTCCGACGGCAATGCCTGTGTGATCGCCCAAGGTGATGACTGGATGACGGGCGCGGATCAGGATCAAATTCTTGCGCAGTTGCAGGATTAACAGGCTGTAAGTGGCTCAAGCATCATATGTTGAGAGATCGCGCCAAAACTGTTAGGCGGCGGTCAAACAACTTTGATCGAGGTGCCCCTATGGCAAACGACTATATCGTAAAAGACATCGACCTTGCTGCATACGGCCGCAAGGAGCTGGACATCGCCGAAACAGAAATGCCGGGCCTGATGTCCCTGCGTGAGGAATATGGCGAGAGCAAGCCGCTGAAGGGCGCGCGCATCGTCGGTTCGTTGCACATGACAATTCAGACAGCGGTGTTAATTGAAACGCTGGTTGAGCTGGGTGCGGATGTGCGCTGGGCGTCCTGTAATATCTTTTCTACCCAAGACCACGCTGCGGCGGCAATTGCTGCGGGCGGCACGCCTGTGTTTGCCATCAAGGGTCAAAGCCTGACGGAACACTGGGATTACTTGGACAAGTCTTTCATGTTCCCTGAAGGTCCGAACCTGATTTTGGACGATGGCGGCGACGCAACATTGTACATCCTGCTTGGCGCACGCGCCGAAGCTGGTGAAGATATTATCGCCGTGCCAACATCGGAAGAAGAAGAAGCGATCAAGGCACAGATCAAAAAGCGGATGGAAGCGAGCCCCGGCTGGTTCACCAAGATGCGCGACCAGATCGTTGGTGTTTCCGAGGAAACAACAACCGGCGTTCACCGCTTGTACGAACTGGTCCGCGATGGCCAGCTGCCCTTCCCTGCGATCAACGTGAACGACTCTGTCACCAAGTCGAAGTTTGACAACAAATACGGGTGTAAGGAATCGCTGGTTGACGGCATCCGCCGCGCCACGGACACGATGATGGCGGGCAAGGTTGCCGTTGTCATGGGATACGGCGACGTTGGCAAAGGCTGTGCCGCGTCACTGGTTGGTGCCGGCGCGCGTGTGATCGTGACCGAAGTTGACCCGATCTGCGCATTGCAGGCGGCGATGGATGGTTTTCAGGTGACCACGCTGGAAGATGTGGTCGCGACGGCAGATATTTTCGTCACGACCACCGGCAACAAAGACGTGATCCGCATCGAGCATATGCGCGAGATGAAGGACATGGCGATTGTTGGCAACATCGGTCACTTCGACAATGAAATTCAGGTGGCCAGCCTGAAGAACCACAAATGGACCAACATCAAAGAACAGGTGGACATGATCGAGATGCCGAACGGCAACCGGTTGATCCTGTTGTCCGAGGGGCGTCTGTTGAACCTTGGCAACGCCACTGGCCACCCGTCGTTTGTGATGTCCGCGTCCTTCACCAATCAGGTGCTGGCGCAGATCGAATTGTGGACCAAGGGCGACGAATACAAGAACGAAGTCTACATTCTGCCCAAGCATCTGGATGAAAAGGTTGCGCGCCTGCACCTGGACCGGATCGGTGTGAAACTGTCCACATTAAACGCGGAACAGGCGGCCTATATCGGCGTGACGCCGGAAGGACCGTTCAAGCCGGAACATTACCGTTACTAAGATTTGTAGCATGGCGATTGCCACGTGATGCACGAACGCCGGAACATTGATGTGTTCCGGCGTTTTTGTTTTTGCGCGATAACGATGCCTGTAGCCGTACGGCCGGTGATAAGAGGTGAATTTGCCAAGGGGGACTGGCTTGGAAATTTCCCCTTTGAGGTGTCAAATTTAATGCGTAGTGTCGGCCCCAAGATCAGACGTGCTGGTCAGAATATTGAAAAAGGGACGATTTTAATGGGCAAACGGGATGAGTGGATCGCGAAATATGCGGACGATCTGAAGAACAAATGTGGCATGACGCCGGACATGGACCTTTTGACAAAGGTGACGATTGGCTGCGGTCCGTCGATCTATAACGCCGATGCACAGACTGTTGCCGGCAGCCAGGCGAGCGAGCTTGAGACCGTCAAGAACAACTTTCTGATCAAGAAGTTGGGTTTGCCCGATGGTCCGAACCTGATGGAAGGCATCAACAAGGCGATTGAGACCTACGGCAAGTCGGAGCGCAACAAATACCGCGCGGTGATCTATTACATGCTGACCAAAGAATTCGGCAAAGAGTCCGTTTACGGCTGATCCCGAAAAACCGAAGATATTGCATGAGCGCCTGCTGTTTTGACAGCGGGCGTTTATCATTTGAAAAGTAATTTAGATATCAATTGCTTGGCTTGCGCCGCACAACTTGGTACCCATTACCCAACGGCTAGGATGGCCAGAACATATTTCGATACGTGTGTGGGTAGTGGAGCACGCGGGGTGAGAAAGGGTTCTGGCATCGGTGCCGGGACCCTTTTTTCGTGAGTGTTCTAGAACAGGGTCAGGATAAGTCCCATAATGGCGCAGCCGAACGTGGCATAGCCGCCGTCGATCAGCGTCAGACGGAAGGGGCGACCGCCGTAGCCGTTGTTGATCATGATCCACGGGCTGATGAAAAACAGACCAATCCCCAGCCCTGACATCAATCCTTTGCCGGGATCGTCAATTTCCGAAAGGGCAAAGGTGTGGCGCATCATGCCTGCCACCAGCACCATTGCGACCGCAGCCATAACAAAGGGTAGGGGAGATTTGTCGATGGGTTTCCCGTCGGCATCGACTTGGATATTGGCGGCTGCGACCCAAGGTTTGGCCAATGCCATGTACCAGATTGCGCCAAATCCAAAACCTGCGGCCGCTGCTACAATGACTGCGACAATTCCCATATCAACCTCCCCTAACGCGCTTTGGGGGGAGTATGCACAGGCTCGCCAAAATTAGCTATGGTTTCGTCTGACCCATGGCACAGACCAATTGCCATTCTGCGTCGGTCACCGGTTGCACCGACAGACGCGAATTGCGCACGAGGATCATATCGGCAAGCTGTTCCTCACCCTTGATCTGATCCAAAGTTACGGGTTTCACGAAGGGGCGCACCGCCTGAATATCAACGCATTCCCAGCGTGGATCATCGGTTGTGCTGTCGGGATGTGCCTCTGCGATCACCTTGACGATGCCAACCACGGATTTTTCTTTCATCGAATGATAAAAGAACCCCAAATCCCCCAGTTTCATTTCGCGCATGAAGTTGCGGGCTTGGTAATTACGGACACCGTCCCATTCCTCGCCCGCGTCCCCTTTGGCCAGCTGATCGTCCCAACCCCATGTATTAGGCTCTGATTTGAATAGCCAATAGGCCATTACCCGACAACCCTGACCCATTCGCGCAGGGTCACGTTTTCGAATAATCCGGCCTTGGCGTAAGGGTCATTCGCGGCCCAGTTTTCAGCGGCGGCAAGGTCCGGCACATCCAGAACGATCATGGATCCGCACATGTCCCCTTGGGCATTTTTCATCGGTCCGGCCAAGGTCACGCAGCCTGTTGATTCAAGATACGCAAGATGCGCCTCGCGGTTTTCTTTGCGTATTGGCAGGGCACCGGATTTGTCGTGGGCCATCAGACAGACAAGCATTTCATTCTTCCTTTAACGGGCGCGCCAGAAGGTCACGCATTGCGGTTGCCACATCTAGCCTGTTCTCGAGCAGGCCTGCAACGGCTGCGGTGATGGGCAGATCAAGTGCGCTTTCTTGTGCCAGAAGGTGCACGGCCTTGGCGGTGGCGGCCCCTTCGACAGTGGTGTTGGGGTCAAAGCGCGTACCCTGGCCCAAAGACAGGCCAAGACAATAATTGCGCGATTGTTCAGATGTGCAGGTCAGGGTGAGATCGCCAAAACCGGACAGCCCCGACAGCGTTTGTGGATCAGCCTTCAGATGCGCGGCCAGACGCTGCATTTCCGCGAAGCCACGGGTCATCAGGGCGGCGCGTGCGCTTTCGCCCAGACCTGCACCCATCGCCGTTCCGCAGGCAATTGCGATGACGTTTTTCAAGGCTCCGCCCAGCTCTGCGCCAATGGTATCAGTGGTTCGGTAAAGGCGCAGGTTCGCGGTGGTAAGTTGCTGCTGAAGGTCTTGGCCAGTTTTATCGTCCGCGCACGCGAGCGTGAGCGCCGTTGGTAGCCCGCGTGCGATGTCCCGCGCGAAGCTGGGGCCGGTCAGAATGGCAGGCACCGCAATGGGAACCACGTCTGCAATCACGGTGACGGGGCCGGCACCTGTTGCCAGCTCGATACCCTTGCAGCAGGCAACGAGGGTTTTACTGGCGAGCAAAATCTTGTTCGCTTGGAGAAACCCGCGCAGTTTTTGGGTGGGTACAGCGATGAGAAGGATGTCCGCGTTTGCTGCCTGTGCCAAATCGCCCGTAAGGATCAAGGATTCAGGGAACGGACATCCAGCCAGTCGCGCGGTGTTTTCCCGCGCTTCGGCCATATTTGCCGGATCCCGCGCCCAAAGGGTGATAGGCCCCTTTCGCGCCAGGGAAATGGCCAGCGCCGTGCCGAATGCACCCGCACCCACGACGGCGACGCTCATGCTTTTGCACCCTTTTTGCCGCTTCCCAACATGGATGGTTGCGAGATGTCCAAGGGCCAGCGGGGACGAGCGGAAAGGGTAAGATCATCGGGCGAGCGGAAACGAGATTGTTCACCGCCAGCATAAGCGATCATGGCGGCATTGTCGGTACAAAGCGCAAGCGGAGGGGCGACGAAACCGGCGGTGAAATCCTGCGCAACAGTCTCTAACGCGGTGCGAATGGACTGGTTTGCGGCAACACCGCCAGCGACACATAAGGTACGGGGTGCCGCGTCTGGATAAAGAGCAAACGCACGGCGGGTCTTTTCCGCGAGAACGTCAACAACGGCCGCTTGAAAACTGGCGGCGAGGTCTGCCTGATCCTGTGGGGTCAGCCCGCCCTTTTCAAGAACCACGGCATCACGGGCCCGCAACACGGCGGTTTTCAGGCCGGAGAAAGACATGTCACACCCCGCGCGGTCCAAAAGAGGGCGGGGCAGGGCAAACCGTTTGGGATCGCCAGATCTTGCACAGCTTTCGATCGACGGCCCCCCCGGTTGTGGCAGGCCGATCAGGCGGGCGACCTTATCGAAAGCTTCGCCTGGCGCATCGTCGATGGTTCCGCCAAGACGTTTGAAGTCATCAGGGCCAAGGACCATCAAGAACTGGCAATGCCCGCCGGACACCAGCAGCATCAGGTATGGATAGGGCACATCATCAGTCAGGCGCGGCGTTAAAGCGTGACCGGCAAGATGGTTGACGCCAAACAGCGGCTTTCCCGAAGCCAAGGACAGACCTTTGGCACACATGACGCCGGATACAACCCCGCCAATCAGACCGGGACCGGCGGTTACGGCGATCATGTCAATGTCGGAAAGGGTCGTATTTGCCTGTGTTAGAGCCTGTTCAACACAGTAATCAAGCTTTTCTGCATGGGCACGGGCGGCGATTTCCGGCACGACACCGCCAAAGGCGGCATGCAGATCAACCTGTCCGTCCACAACCGAGGACAGGACAGAGGCGCGCCCGTCAGCGGGCAGATGCACGACAGCGGCCGCGGTATCGTCGCAGCTGCTTTCGAGTCCCAAGACTGTGAGTGAGGACGGCATGGCGGCTTTCCGTTGCAAGGGGGTCCCCCCGCAGGTATCACCACAGGCGATGGCAAACAATGCTCGGACCTCAAATGGATAAGCCTGCGCTGCTACTGACGCGGCCCCGCGACAGCGCCGAACGGTTTGCCGCGCGTCTGTCAAAGAGTGCATTACAAGATGTATCGATCTGCATTTCGCCCTTGTTAGAGATTGATAAGTGCGGTGAAGCGCCGGATGTGTCACGATATGACGGTGCAATCTTTACCTCTGCGCGCGCGCTGGATTTTGCACCGACACTTTCGAATGGCATTGCATTTTGTGTGGGGGTACAGACGGCCAAAGCGACTAAAGCCGCGGGCTGGCAGGTGGAAATGGTGGCGCAGACGGCGGATGAACTGGTGGCACGCATGCGGGACGCCAAAGTCACGGGCAGGTTTGTGCATCTGGCGGGAGAACACCGGCGCGGGCAAATCGCGCAGCGTTTGACACAGGCCGGTATGCAGGTTGATGTTTTCACCCTGTACACGCAACATTTGCGGCCGTTGTCAAAGGATGCACAAAGGATGCTTGCGGGGGAAGTACCGGTTATTGTTCCCCTGTTCTCTCCGCGTACGGCCGCGCAGTTTGTCGATCAGGCGCAGGACCTGCGACGTGTTGCAGTCGCGGCGATTAGCCCTAGTGTAGCGGAGGTTTTTCAGGGCAAGTTACCGAAAGCACTGCACATCGCGAAGGCACCGACGGGTGAAGAAATGGTCCGAACGGTTGAAATGCTTTTGTGCGGCGATAGGTTTCCTTGAAGCAGGGCGACGTTGGCGGGTAAGGTGTTAGAGTTCATCTGGCGCAGGTCAGAATCAGAAGGGTATGCAGTGTGGCGAAAGCGAAAAAACCGACCCCGAGCAGTAAAAGCAGTTCGGTAGCGTCGAAAGATTCAAGCGCTAAGGCGGACAGCAATGTGAGTAAAACGCAAACCGGTGCGTCGACGGACCAACCGGCAAAACCTGCGCCATCGCGTAAGCCTGCGTCTGCTGGCAAGAAAGACGCTGAGGCGGTTACCAAGACGGCCAGCACCCCTGCGAAGGCACCGCAATCTGCCAAGGCGCCATCTGCAAAAACGGTGAGCGCCCCGACAACAAGTTCAATCCCGAAAACGGCCAAACCGGATGCGGCGAAGAAGGTTGCCGAACCGGAAGCGTCGAAAAAACCGGATGACGCTGCAAAACCGGACGACAAGCCGACGGAAGCAGCAAAGACCCCCACGCCAAAGCCGGCAGCGCAAGACGTAAAGCCAACAGCGCCGCCACCCCAGCAGACAAGCGAACCCAAGGGCAGCGTATTTTGGCCCCTGGTCTTTGGTGGTGTGATCGCGGGGGGACTGGGGTTTCTTGCGGCGGAAATGAATGTTTTCAACACACGTGCTGATCTGGACGGGATTGACCGGACCCTGAGCGCGCAGGCTGACCGCATTGCGACTTTGGAAAATGCTGAGGCACCTGTCGTTGAAATTCCCGAATTGCAAGATGTGCAAAGCAGTATCGCTGCGCTGTCCGACACTGTGTCGCTGATTGAAGTACGGCTGAAAGAGTTGGAGAACCGGTCCGCGCCATCGGGTGAGGGGAGCGGCGTTTCAGCAGAATATGCCGAGGTTCTGGAGACGTTGCAGGCGTCGGTCGAGGAACAGAAGAGCGAAATTTCACGGCTGCTGGAAAACGCCTTGAGCGTGGAAGAGGCAACAGCGAATGCGGCCCGCGCGGCGCAGGCACAACAAGCATTGACCGCGATTACAGCGGCCTTGGGGACGGGTGCCGGGTTTGAAGCCGCTGTACAGGATTTGACCGACAGCGGTGTCGAAAACATACCCGCGGCGTTGAACGAGAATGCAGACGGGGTTGCCCCCTTGTTGAGCTTGCAGACGACTTTCCCTGATACGGCGCGCGCGGCCCTGTCCGTGGCCCGCGCCAGCGGTGGTGATGATACCGCAGGCGGTGTCGGTGCGTTTTTGAAACGTCAGCTGGGTGCGCGATCCGTGGCCCCACGCGAAGGGGATGACCCGGACGCGGTGCTGTCACGTGCCGAAGCGGCTGTGCGTGAAGGCCGCGTTGCCGATGCTTTGACGGAAATCGAAACGCTGCCCGCGCCGGTGCAAGACGCGATGGCGGAATGGCTGGCAGCTGCGCGCGCACGTGCCGCGACAGAAGCCGCGGTGCAGGATCTGTCCCAACGCCTGACGGCAAACTGAGAAAGTTAAATTTATGTTGTGGTCATTGATCAAGATTATTCTGTTTGTTGCTGTTGTGGCGGCGTTGGCATGGGGTGCGGGGTTCTTGCTGGAAAGCGAGGGCGGTATTCAGGTCACGGTGATGGGTACCGAATATAGTTTCGGCCCGCTGCAATCCGTCATTGGCGTTGCGGTGTTGATGATCGCGGTCTGGCTGCTGCTGAAAGTGTTTTCACTGCTGGTTGCCACGTGGAAGTTCCTGAATGGGGACGAGACCGCGTTGTCGCGCTATTTCGATCGCAACCGTGAACGCAAAGGATTTGATGCACTGGCTGAGGGGCTGATGGCGCTTGCCAGCGGTGAGGGCAAGGTCGCGATGGCCAAGGCGGCGAAGGCGGATAAATATCTGCAAAAGCCTGCGTTGACCAATCTGTTGACCGCACAAGCCGCCGAAATGGCGGGCGATACCCGCAAGGCCGAAGAGACGTATCGCAAACTGGTAGAGGATGAGGCGACCCGTTTTGTCGGGGTGCGCGGCATCATGAAACAAAAGCTGGCAGAAGGCGACACAGAGACTGCATTGAAGTTGGCCGAGAAAGCTTTTGCCCTGAAGCCGAAACATGCGGAAACCGGTGATGTGCTGTTGCAATTGCAGGCCGGCAAGGAAGACTGGACCGGTGCGCGCAAAACATTGAGCGCCAAGCTGAAGAACGGTCAGTTGCCCCGCGATGTGCATAAACGCCGTGATGCCGTTCTGGCGCTTTCCGAAGCCAAGGACATCATCGACGAGGGCAAAGATATCGAAGCCCGTGAGGTGGCGATTGAAGCGAACCGTTTGTCGCCCGATTTGATTCCGGCTGCTGTACTGGCCGCGCAGGGTTACATTGAACAGGGCAAACCACGTTATGCGGCCCGTGTTTTGAGTAAAGCGTGGAGCGTGCAACCGCACCCCGATCTGGCCGCTGCCTTTGCCGCGATTGAGCCGGATGAGAAGCCCGCAGCGCGGATCAAGCGGTTCCAGGCGTTGATCAAATCGCAACCGGACCACGCCGAAAGCAAGATGTTGAAAGCCGAACTTTTAATCGCGGATGAGGATTTCCCCGCTGCGCGTCGTGCGCTGGGCGATCTGGTGGAAACCGATCCAACCGCGCGTTCAGTGACCTTGATGGCTGCGATTGAACGGGGCGAAGGGGCGTCGGATACCGTGGTAAAAGGCTGGCTGGCGCGCGCATTGGCCGTGTCACGTGGCCCGCAGTGGATCTGCGACAACTGTCAGAACATTCACAGCGAATGGGCGCCGATCTGTGGCAATTGCAAAAGCTTTGACACGCTGTCGTGGAAAACGCCGCCGATGTCAGAGGTCGTGATGCCCGGTGGTGTGCAAATGCTGCCGCTGATTGTCGGCGCGGTTGAGGATAAATCCGGTGCGGATGGTGCTGGTGCCGTTGTGATGAGCGACACAATCGAAGATGTCGAGTTGATCACCGACCCGCCGGAAGACGGGCCGAAGGCAGAAGAACCCGCAAAGCCCTAGGGCGCGCGGGTTACTTACCCTTCCAAACGGGATCGCGTTTTTCTGCAAAGGCGCGGGCGCCTTCCATCTGGTCCTCTGATGAATAAAGCAGATCAACCGACGGCAGTTGTCGCCCTGTGATGCGGTTCATCGCGTCCTGAAACTTGGCATCTTCGGCATCGCGCACGATTTCCTTGATCGCGGCGTAAACCAGCGGCGGACCGGAGGCCAAAAGCCGCGCCAGTTCCCATGCGCGATCCATCAGCTGATCCGCAGGCAGGATTTCGTTGACCAGTCCCCAGCCCTTGGCCTCGTGAACGTCAAACCAGCGCCCTGTCAGCAATAGTTCCATCGCGATGTGATAGGGGATCCGTTTTGGCAGTTTGACAGAAGCGGCGTCCGCCACGGTGCCGGAGCGGATTTCAGGCAGGGCGAAAGTGGCGTGATCTGCAGCAAGGATCATGTCGGCGGAGAGGGCCAGTTCCAAACCGCCCCCGCAGGCAATGCCGTTCACGGCGGCGATCACCGGTTTGTTCAGGCCGCGCAGTTCCTGCAACCCGCCAAAGCCGCCGACGCCGTAATCCCCATCGACAGCATCCCCGTCAGAGGCCGCTTTGAGATCCCAACCGGGGCAAAAGAATTTGTCACCACCGCCGGTAATGATTGCCACGCGCAGTTCGGGATCGTCGCGGAAACCGGCAAAGACCTCGCCCATCAGGCGCGAGGTTTTCAGATCAATGGCATTGGCTTTGGGCCGGTCCAGCGTGACTTGCAAGATGGCACCGTCGCGGTGGGTTTTGACGGGTGTGTCGGACATGGGTGTTCCTTTTCAAAGGCTGCGGCGCAACAGGGCATCGGCGGCGATGGCATCTGTTGGCGTGCAGAGGAGGGGATTTATTTCAATCTCTTGCAGATCATCGCGATGGGCAATGGTGAAATCCTGAACCGCGTTGATGGCGCGCAAGATGGCGGGGAGATTAACAGCGGGTTTGCCGCGATAGCCCAGTAGCATTGGTGCGATACGCAGGCGGTTAAGGGCGGTGATGATTTGATCATCCGTGGCAGGGATCAAAAGCGAAACGGTGTCGCCCAGTATTTCGGTCAATGTGCCGCCCGCGCCTAAGGTCAGGACAAAACCGTGTGCGGGATCGTTGATCACACCGACCAGCAGTTCGACGATTGTGTCTGTGATCATCTGTTCGATCAGGAAGCTGGAGGCGCTCATCGACTGCGCGGCGGCGCAGGTCTCTTCGCGGGAGGTGAGGTTAAGCTTTACCGCGCCCGCTTCGGTTTTATGGGCGATGCCTTCGCCCTTTAGCACCTGTGGGAAACCGATGTCTGGCGCAATTTCCTGCACCGCGCTGATGGAGGTGCATCGGGCTGATTTGGGAACGGCGAGACCAAAGGCCGCAAGTGCGGTTTTCGCTGCGCCTTCCGGTATGAGTGTCGCTGCTGTGCCTTGGTTTGGCAAAGTGAGCGGATCGGGGTTGTGGGGGATCAGTGTGGCGGCAACGCAGGCGGCAAGTGCTTCGCTTAGCCCGTTGAAAGGCACGACACCCGCCGCCATGAGCGTACGCGCGACCGTTTCGGGCATAAGCTCGGGCAGGGTCGCTGCCATTCCGTATAGCTGTCCGGTTTCGCGCGCAGCCCCGATGGTCGCGTCAATTACGCAGTCCCAATCGGAGGGATCACATAGATCGGCACGGGGGAAATCGACGATAAGCAAGGTTATGGCGACGCCAGCATCGGCCATTGCAGCAAAGGTGCGGGTCATCGCGGGTACATCACGCCAGATATAGGTGTGGTAATCCAGCGGATTGGCAAGCGCGACACGCGGGCCAAGGGCGGCACGCAGATCGGTTTTCTGGCGGGCATTCAGCGGGGGGAAGGTGACGTGGTGGGCCATGCCGGTGTCCGCGGCAAGGCTGGCCTCCCCGCCAGAACAACTGATCGTCGCGACAGTGTTTTGCGACAGCGGACCGGCAATGTGCAGAAGTTTGAGTGTTTCCAGAAACGTCGGCAGATCATCGACCCGCGCGATGCCAAGACGGGAAAGCAGTGCGGCCGCGCCAGCGTCCTGTCCGGCCAAAGATGCGGTATGCGACACGGTGGCGGCCCGCGCCTGATCCGAACGGCCCACTTTGATCGCGACGATAGGTTTGCCCAGATCGCGCGCGCGTGCGGCCAGAGTTTCGAAGGCACGCAGATCGCCGACCCCTTCGATATGCAGACCAAGGGCCGTCACGCGGGGATCATCCAGCAGGGACATACCGATGTCTGCGATGCCCGATTGCGCCTGATTGCCTGCTGTGACGACATAGGCGAGGGGCAAGGCGCGGGCCTGCATGGTGAGGTTGATCGCGATGTTCGAGCTTTGCGTGATGATCGCAACACCACGATCCACCCGCGTGCCGCCATGTTGATCCGGCCACAGCAGCGCACCATCAAGGTAGTTGATGAAACCATAGCAATTGGGCCCAAGGATCGGCATGTCGCCAGCAGCAGTCAGGAGTGCGGTTTGCAGATCGGCACCTGAGGCATCTTCGGCCTGTGCTTCCAGAAAACCGGAGGCAAAGCAGACAGCACCGCCTGCGCCCTGCGCGCTAAGGTCGGCAACGATGTCAATCGTCGCCTCGCGGTTCACGCCAATGAAGGCCGCGTCGGGGGGATGGGGCAGATCACCGATGCTGCGAAAAACCGGCAGCCCGTCGATGGTGTCGCGTTTGGGGTGCACAGGCCAGATGTCACCGGTAAACCCCATCTTGCGAGATTGCAGCACAACCTGTTTGCACCACGCGCCACCGCCCACAACGGCGATGGATTTCGGCCGCAACAGCCGGTTCAGATCGCGCGACATTCAGGCCCCCAACGGACGCAGCAGATCACGCGAAATAATGTGACGCTGGATTTCCGAAGTCCCGTCCCAGATGCGTTCAACACGGGCGTCACGCCAGAACCGTTCAATCGGGAAATCATCCATCAACCCCATGCCGCCAAATATCTGCAGAGTGGTGTCTGTAACGCGTGCTAGAGCCTCTGATGCGTAAAGTTTCGCACTGGCGATTTCGCGGTTTGCAGGCAACCCTTGATCCAGCCGCCAAGCTGCTGAAAGGGTCAGCAAATCAGCTGCGTCGATCTCTGTAATCATATCTGCAATCTGGAACGAGACACCCTGAAACTTACCAATCTGCTGGCCGAATTGTTTGCGTTCAGCGGCGTAGTTCAGGGCATAGTCAAAACAGCGCCGCGCCCGGCCCACGCTGAAGGCGGCGACGGTGATACGGGTGGCATAAAGCCATTCGTTCATCACGGCAAAACCACCGTCAACCTCGCCCAGCACCTGGGCGTCGGGCAGGCGGCAATTGTCGAAATAGAGGATGCAGTTTTTATAGCCTTTGTGGCTGACCGAATTATAGCCATCGCGCACCTCGAACCCCGGCGTGCCACGATCGACAAGGAAGGTTGTAATACGTTTCTTGGGACCTTTGGGGGTTTCATCAACGCCGGTGGCAATGAAAACGATAAAGAAGTCGGCATGTTCAGCGCCGGAAATGAAGTGTTTCGACCCGTTGATCACCCAATCCCCGCCATCGCGTTGGGCACTGCATTTCATCCCGCGCACGTCTGAACCGGCATCAGGTTCCGTCATCGCCAAAGCGTCCATGCGTTCACCGCGCACGGCAGGCAACAGGTAGCGTTCGCGTTGTTCGTCGTTGCAGGCCATCAGGATGTTTTGTGGGCGCCCGAAAAAATGCGTGAGCGCCATGGACCCACGGCCCAACTCGCGTTCTACCAGCGTGAAATCAACATGAGACAGACCCGCACCGCCGACGCTTTCGGGGAAATTACAGGCGTAAAAGCCCAGATCAATGACTTTTTGCTTGATCTCTTCGCCCAGTTCGTGGGGCACTTGTCCGGTGCGCTCGACCTCGGCTTCATGGGGGTAAATCTCCTTTTCCACAAAGCTGCGCACGGTAGAGACGATCATCTCTTGTTCTTCGCTGAGGCCAAAATGCATAGGGGTATCCTTTATCGGTCGGTTTTCGTGACCTTAGGCAGATCAGCGCGGAAATCTATCTGCTAAATGCGACATCGCGCGGCAAAAGTTAATCTTCTGTTTACTGCTTTCGAGGCAGAACAAAGGGAGGGCATGGCGCAGATTGTCAGGCCCTGCGGGATGGGCCCGCCCAAAAAGGAAGATGATGATCCGTTCGTTCAAAACGCCCTTCACGCGGCCCCAGCTTGGGGCGTACCACCACGGCGTGATGCAATACCACTACCGCGATGTGATGTGTAACAAATCGCCGATTGATATCGCGCTATATCTGCATCTGATCCATGCGGTTCAGCCCGCCACATTCATTGAAATAGGGACGAAATTCGGCGGTTCAGCCATGATGTTCCGTGATGTGGTCAGGATGTACGGTTTGCAGACGCAGATCGTGTCGATTGACCGCGCACCGCCGGATGTTGACGACCGGTTTGACGGTATCCGCTTTGTCGCCGGGGACGTCATGGCGTTGGAGCAGACTTTTGAACAAAACGCACTGTTCGATCTGCCACGCCCGTGGATATTGTCAGAGGACAGCGCGCATACGTTTGATGCCTGCATGGCGGTTCTGGAGTTCGGCGCGCAACATCTGCGGTCGGGTGAATATCTGATCATGGAAGACAGCGTGCTGGCCGAGCTGGATCTAGCGGACCGGTTTGACGGCGGCCCCAGCCGCGCGCTGGAAACCTATTTGACGCAACATCCCGACATCTACGATATCGACAAAACCTATTGCGATATGTTCGGGGTGAATGCGACGACCAATCCCAACGGCTATCTGCGAAAGCGCTAGGATGGGTGTTCTTCAGCCAAAGTTTGACCCTAGGGCTTTTGCCGAAGACATCCGGCTGGTGATCTGGGATCTGGACGACACATTCTGGGACGGCACCCTGACCGAAGGGGGCATAAGGTATCGCGATGATCATCATGCGCTGGTAATCGAACTGGCCGCACGCGGGATCATGTCGGCGATCTGTTCCAAGAATGACGCAAGCGATATTGAGGCGCTGCTAAAGGAGCGCGATCTGTGGGATTACTTTATCTTTCCCAGCATTGATTGGACCCCGAAAGGGCCACGGATTGCTGCGATGCTGGGGCAAATCGGGTTGCGCGCGCCATCGGTGCTGTTTCTGGATGACAATCCCATGAACCTTGCGCAAGCAGCAGACGCCAATCCGGGGTTGAATGTCGGTTTGCCAGATTTGATCTCCGATCTTTCGGATGCGCCACAGCTTCAGGGCAAGCCCGATCCGGAATTCAGGCGACTGGCGCAATACAAGATCAAAGAAAAAAAGCTGTCGCGTCAGGTGGTGTCGAGGGCGATACGATCGCGTTTTTGCGTAAATCGAACGTGCGCGTGCAGATCGAGTATGATGTAGAGATGCATCTGGACCGCGCGATTGAATTGATTAATCGGACCAACCAGCTTAATTTTACCAAAATCCGACTGCCCGATGATCTGCAAGCGGCGCGCGCCGAGCTTGCCGGATTGCTGGCGTTGAACACAACTGATGCCGCGTTGATACGAGTTTGCGATGATTTTGGCGACTATGGTTTTGTCGGTCTTTATCTGACTGAGCGACTGCATAACGTTCGGAAAATAAAACATTTTTGCTTTTCATGTCGCATATTGAATATGTACATCGAACACTGGACTTACGCACATCTGGGACATCCGCCAATGCAGATCGCCGGTAGCGTTCTGTCAGATGTGATGCAGCGACCTGTAAGAGTGGACTGGATTGAGCCCACCACAGCACAGGAGATGTGCACCGCAAAAGCGGATCCGATGCTCCGGTTTGATCATATCATCGCGCGGGGCGGCTGTGATCTGGCCAGTTTGATGCACTATTTTGCGTTGCACACGGATGATCTGACCGAGGAGTTCAACCAGCCATTGAATGGGCAAATGTTCCGGCGCGATCATTCCTCATTTTTGATGCCGGCACTTGAAACACCTCTGAACGAGAAACAGCATGCGGCGGCGGCATTGCTTGGTTACGCGGACAGCGATTTCACCTCGCAACTTAGCGTCATTCCACAGGGCCGAACGTTGTGCTTCCTCAGCTTTTGGGCGGACGCCGACATACCGGAATACCGCCATAACGAAACAGACTTGTCTTTGCCCTATTGGCTTGTGGGTGCGCAGAATCATGATTTGATTGCCAAAACTGAATTGCGCGAAGCAGTGGCAGAGACGGATGTGCAACGCCAAAGGCTGGGTATTCTGACCCGCGACTTTACCCATCAGGGGTTGTTGTCAGACGTGGAAATGACGCGCAGATATACGCGAATTCTTGACCATATTTCGCAAGATGCACAGGTGGTGATTGTATTGGCCCCTGAACGCGGCCCGTTACACTTTGCCAACCCGGACAGACCGCCCCATCCGCACCATCAAAGGTTGAATGTGAATCTTCGCTCCGTCGCGCGGGGGCGCAAAAATATCATCCTGCTTGATCCGGCAGATTTTATTGAGGGAGCAGAGGATATGATTGATCTGAACCACTTTAAACGACCCGTGTATCACCGGATGTACCAGAGCGTTATCGAACGGTTAAGCGCGGAATACGTGGGAGAATCTGATGTCTAAGGCGCTGTTTTCCAACCTGTTTCTAAGTGTCGGCGCGATGAAGGCGGGAACCACCTGGCTTTATGCTGTTCTATCGCGCCACCCCGCGCTGCATTTCGCGATGGAAAAGGAAATCCATTATTTCTACCACCGCTATGTGAACCCGAACCAGCTTAGCGAAGCCTATCGGCTGCGCGAGGCAAAGAACCGGTATCTGTTCCGGTTTGATCCCGAGAAGGCAAATATTGATGCCATTCGCGCAAACCTCCATTGGGTCGCGCAATATCTCAGCAGGCCTGTGGATGACTACTGGTATCGCAATCTTTTCCATATGCGCGATCATCAGCAATATGCTTGTGATTTTTCAAACTTGCATGCGCAACTGCCGATGGAGGCCTGGCCGCAGATTTCAAGCAAATGCGACCGGTTGCGGGTTCTTTATACAATGCGCGATCCGGTGCAGCGGTTGTGGAGTCATACCAAATTTCATCTGCAATTGACCGGCCATTTGGACAAGCTGGACACTTGGGGTCCACCGGAATTTGCTGAGTTCATCCAGCGTCGCCACATATGGGTAAACGCCGAATATGGAACGGTATTGCGGAACCTCAAGGGGGGGCTTTCCCCGGAGATGTATAAGGTTATTTTCTACGAGAACCTGCATCAGGACCAGCGGGGAACCCTACGCGGAATTGAGGATTTTCTGGATCTGCCGCCGTTTGACTATCCTCAAGCGGTACTGGAGCAGCGGTTCACGGAAAGCGTGAAGCACAAGATGCCAGCGTTTTTTCCGACCCTTGTTCGTGAGGACGTTATGCGGATTTGCGACGAGGTGTCGGCGGAGGGGTATCAGGTGCCTGACCGTTGGACCGTTCCTGCACCGGTCGACGCGTGAGCGAGGAGATTTCGCGCATGGCGCAGCAGCTTGAAATCGTCGCGGTTGGCATCTTCCAAGACCCTGCGCATGTCGGGGGAAACGGATTGAACGGAATTGTGGCCCGATGCGTTGGCGATCACGGGCTGCCAATCGAATTCAGGGAAGTGAGGTTTGATCAACACGCTTAACCGGGCCATCGCGGCGTCAAATTCTGAAACCAAACCCAAAATACCCGTCCGCGCGATCAGAGCGGCAGCGGTTTGTGCGCGCGTCAATTCATCGGCCATTGGGTCTGAGCTAAGTGCCGCCAGACGATGGGTTTGAAAATTGCGACACTGGCGATCGCCGTTTGTCTCAAGTCGTGCGTGAACGTAACCGGCAAACCCGTTCTGGCGGGCCAGTTGCGCCCCGCGGGTATCGGCTTTTTGTGTGCGTTCGAAGCGGTAGGCGGAGGCAATCCGGTCAACCGGATCCCGCAGCAGGATGATCGGAATGATGCGAACGTCGGGAAGGGTGGGTAAGACAGTTTGTATTGTATGGGAAGAAAAGGCGATTGCGTCGGGGTTGCCGTTAATCCAGCCGGCGATATCGCGAGTTTTGTCAGGGCGCGGATCAGGAAATTCCCGGGTGACCCAGCGCCCTTTGAAGTTTTGCTGCAGGATATGGTCGACAGAGGTGCCAGCGTTTTTGAATAGATGGTTATGAAGGATAATATGGCGCATCGTTTGATCAGGCCCGACTGCCATACATATCCGCCGCTTCAAAAGCTGCCCGCATCAGGTCGCGCCCCCGTTGGAACGAAAAGCTGTTGTGCATATACCCGCGGGCATTCTGAGACAGGGTTTCCCACAAGATATCATCGTGGCTTAGCAGATCAATCGCATCTGCCCATTCTTCGGGTCGTTGTGCAACGATGCAATCATAACCGGAACGTAGCCCGATCCCTTCGGCAGCGACAGGACTGAGGACGCAAGGAATGCCATGCGAAAGCGCGCCAAGCACTTTGCCCTTGATGCCGGCGCCGGACAACAGCGGTGCTACGAAAACACGGTGAGCGTTATAAGCATCAGCGGCATTGTCGATAAACCCATGCGGCAGGATATGGTCGGTTTGCAGGGCACGAATATCGTCCCCCATGCCAGAGCCGTAGATCGAAAGATGCGCAGAGGGATCTTGTGAGATCAGCCGAGGCATCACGTCGCGGACAAACCACTGGATGCCTTCGGTATTGGGGTGATGGCGAAAGCTGCCCAGAAAGGACAGACCCTTGCGGGCGCGCGCGGCGGGAATGGCGCTGGGGACATCGACAACCCAAGGGCAGGTGACAACGGTGGATTGCCCGTCAGTATAGGCCTCGATCACCGAATGTTCGATGTCATTATAGGACAAGACCACATCGACATTGCGGATCACCTCGATTTCCTCGGTACGGGTTTGACGCGCGCGTTCGAGTTTGCCTGCGTCATCTTCGCTTTTGGCGGTGCGCAGTTCGCGCAGGAAATGCAGGTCGGCGTTGTTGAAAAGCACGCGCGCATTCGGGGCCAGCCGCCGGATCTGTTCCAGAACGGTCTGCGCCACATAGTAGCGGGTGATGTAAAAGGCATCGAATTCAGCGGCATGCCGGTCAAGGTATTCGCCGGCGTTCATATAGAACGGGGCATAGATGACTTCGACACCGGACTTTTGCAGGTCTTCGGTATATTTGCCCAGATGCGCCATGTTGGTCGAAACAAAGGTAACCTTGTACCCCAGCGACTGCACCAGCCGCATTTCTTGCAGGGCCGCATATGAACCGGCATCCTTGTCGGCGCGGGGCGGTGCATAGTCGATGAACAGAACACGGCCGACAATGCCGCGATCTTTTTCGAGGTCGGGCGATTGCCCTTCGACCCCGTGAGGTCCATAGGCACTGGCCCAGTTGCGTTTGAACTTGGGGCGGTTGATTTCCTGAAATTTTTTAAACCCGGTGGTGACATCGGTGCCAGAGGTCATTCCTTCGAAGTGGTACACAACCGAAGAGGGAACGAACCACGTGGTGTACCCAGCCGCCCGCACCTTGAAGGCGAAATCCGTGTCCTCAAAATACATGGGTTCGAGATAGGCGGAGAGCCCGCCAACTTCGTTCCACACGGAAGCGGGCGCGAGCATGGCGGCGCCTGACAGATAATCGGCCTGGCGTGCATAGCAAAAACGCGGATCGTTGGCGTTTTGCCTGTTCCCGTAGTTCCAGGGATTGCCACTGCCCCAAACAATGCCACCTGCGTCTTGCAGATCACCGTTGGGGTAGAGCAGTTTCGAGCCAACCAACCCGACATTCTCGAACCGGTCAAAGGCGGCGAGCAATTCGTCCAACCAGCCGTTGGTCACTTCGACATCGTTATTCAAAAGCGCAATAAATTTCCCCCGCGCGCGTTCCGCCCCCGCATTGCAGGCGCGGATAAAGCGCTGGGCGATGGGGTGGCGCACGAGTGTAATGCCGGTGACCAGTTCCTCGATATGCGAGGTTGCGTCGGTAGAGGCATCATCGACCAGGATCACCTCGAAAGAGACCTTGTTTTGAGCGATCAACAAGGAGCAAAGCGCAAGGTAGGTCAGATCAACGTGGTTATGTGCCGGTATAATGACCGACACATCGGGGTTGTCGACTTTGGGAAAATGCAGGGGTTTGAAGGAGACGTTCGCATGCCCCCCTTCAAGGGTTTCGACGGCGTGCAGAAGTTGGGCGAAATCGGTTTCCGGCTTGGCCGTCGCCATCAGCGCCTTCAGGGCATTGTACCGATAGGGGGTTGCTGGCAGCAGCGCATTGGGGAAAGGGGCGCAGGATTCCCGCCGCATCACGTCCTCGGGCGTGAGAATGCAGGGCATTAATTGGTGATCCTCAAACAGGACAACCGACCCTGATTTGTCTTTGAGCGCGAGGTGGCGCACGTGACCGTTCAGGTAGCGCGCCGGCAAGCGGATGACATTGTCGCCCTGCGTGATCTGCAGGGCTTGAACGCATTCCCCGTCAATCGAAAGCACCAGTTCCATCGCTTGTGCAGACTGGCACACCAATGTGTGACCATAGTTTTCGCGCACCGAAAATTCCGGTTTGGACATCGGTGTGATGGGAAAGACGTCATGACCCATCTGTACCGAAAGCCCCTGACCGGCGGCCAGCATGTCGGGCAAATCGGCGCTGAGCCATTGCCCGTCGGAGACTTCGGTGCGTCCGTATATCCATTCGGGTTCAAGGATCAGAGTTTCTGATTCTTCTGATTCCGCACCCGCCACATGAACGTCGGCAAGAAACAGAAAGGGTTCGGTGCCCTTGTTGTCGGGCAAATGTTTGCGATATTCGATTTCGAAACTGACATCACAGCTTTCAAAATGTTGAGGAAGCGGGTGGCGGACATGCGCGTATCCGCTGCGCGCGGTGCCCCCTGAATGCGCCGTGTCGAAAGGAAGAAAGTGCCGTTCTTCTTGCTGCGAGACGGGATCGCGAAAGATAAGGCACAGGCTAGCGGCAGCGCGATGGGCCGCAAGGCTGGCTTGGAAAACCATTCCGTCCTTGACCTCGGGCACCGAAATTTTGTTATCGAAAAAGATCTGGCACTGTGCCTCGAAGCGATTGATCATGACCTGAACGGTCTGGCTGCCACTCAGCGTCCAATCGTCAAGATGGTTCACCCAGCAGGCATAGACTTCCCCGGGAAGGGATTCTGCGGGAAGTGAACTGGAGCGTTGCGCCATGTTCTGCGTATCCAACCGCAGGGTCGCCGCACGTTTAAGGATGGGTGCCGGGTTGTGGGCACAAGTTTCGAACGGGGCAAGCGCACCGCCCAATCTGATTTCCATCGGTCGGTCGGTCGCGGTTTGATCAACGTTTCCAAAAACCTTGCCGTCCAACATGACAAGGCAACGCAATTCCGATGAAAAATCGAGTGACATGGATGGGTGACCTCTTGTTCCTGCGCAACTGCACATGATTTCCGAAGGTCACTACCGCATAGATTGTCTTAAATTTGAGTTAACTTTGATTAAGCGGGTCTTACTTATCCAGAATGTCCCGATGATAGCGGTTCAGAAGGAACAGTCCGGCCATCGTCGTCATTGCGGCCACTGCAAGAGGATAGGCGATAGAGACATAGGTGGGTTGATAGAACGGATAGAATCCGTCGCGCATTAAACCGGCAATGTGCACGATCGGATTGAACCACAAGTAATCCGAATAGGGCTGTGGAACGCTTTCGAAAATGAAAAATACACATGATACCAAGAACAATGGACGGTTCAGGATCGACCACGCTGTCTGCCAGACCGGATAGGCGAGCGTGAGAAAACTGTTCAATGTGCCGATGCCAATAGCCAGCGCAACTGTCAAAAGATAAGCTTGGCTGATTTTGGAATAATCCAGCGTTGTCATCGGTTTAAGGAAGATCAGGATAAACCCCAAAACGATGCAATGTACCATCATCTGCGTCAGGAAGTTCAGGATGAACCGCGCGATCAAGGCATCGAGAAACGTGATCCTTGGATAGGTTAACAGGGCGCGGCTGAATTGGATTGTCTGCGCCAATTTGGTGGAAATATCGGTGTACATCATCAATGGCAAAATGCCTGCCGCGTAAAAAAGCGCGAAACTTGTCCCCAAAGGGGGCGTTCTGAAGCCGACGGAAAACACGAGCGTTAGCAGTGTAATTCCCGCGGCAGGTTCTAGGATTGCCCAGATATATCCCCCGGGGGATCGACCATAAGTTGTTGTGATTTCACGCAAAACCAGCGCACCAATAGCGCGGAGCGTGGCATGGGAACGGGTGTGGGACCTTAGTTTGGTCGAGATTTCTGGATGGATCGACATCTGTTACCTCTCCGCAGTTCAAGGTTACCAAAAATTAACCTTAACGAGCATATTCTTTCATAAAGACAACCAAAAAGTTAACGTACATGCCGGACAGCTCCCAAGATGATGCGCAATTGATTGGCAAAATCAGGCATCTCAAACATTCAGCGCAGAGTGGTGCGGCACCGGCGGGTGCGGCCGCTGGTGTCGATCTGTCAGAACCGGCCCCTGCCCGACCGGTTGGCCCGGACATTCCGAAATTTAATATCAAACCACCGGCCAAACCTGCGCGCCCGCGCAAAAGACACCGGTTTCTGGTGTTCACCTTTATGTTGCTTGTGGTCAGTCCGATTGTCCTTGTTGCCTATTACCTGTGGACCCAAGCGGCGGATCAGTATGCCTCTCGCGTTGCCTTTTCTGTCCGTACCGAAGAACAAAGTTCAGCCATCGAGCTTTTGGGGGGCATTACAGAGCTTTCCGGCTCCAGCTCGTCCGATACCGATATCCTTTTCGCTTATCTTTCCAGTCAGGAACTGGTGTCACGGGTCGATCAGCGTGTGGATTTGCGGACGGTCTGGTCTCGCATCAACATAGAACAAGACCCGATATTTGCCTTTGATCCTGAAGGAACAATCGAGGATTTGCAGGAGCATTGGGAGCGAAAAATCTCGATCATCTACGACAGCAGCACGGGTTTGATTGATCTTGAAGTGCTGGCATTTGATCCGCAAGATGCGCTGCGGGTCGCGCAAGCGATCCTTGATGAATGTACTGCGATGATCAATAGCCTGTCGCGCATCGCGCAAGAGGATTCTATCCGCTTTACCCGCGAAGAACTGGCAAGTGCCGTCGAGCGGTTAAAGACAGCGCGGCGCGCCCTGACGCAATTTCGCAACCGGACCCAAATTGTAGACCCCAGTATAGATACGCAAAACCAGATGGGGTTGTTGGTGACTTTGCAGCAGCAATTGGCAGAGGCGTTAATTGACCATGATCTGTTGCAAGATACAACGCGCGAAAATGACCCGCGGATTACGCAAGCGAAGCGGCGGATCGAAGTGATCGAGGGACGGATTTCATCCGAGCGCGGTAACCTTGGGCTTGGCGTTGATGGCGAAAGTGGAGAAGCCTTTGCCAATTTGGTGGGGGAATACGAAGGACTAATTGTGGATCGGGAATTTGCCGAAGCAGCCTATGTCGCGGCACTGGCGGCGCATGATTTAGCATTGGCCGAAGTCCGAAAACAAAGCCGCTATTTGGCCGCCCATGTAAAGCCGACGTTGGCAGAGAGAGCGCAATTTCCAAAGCGGGAACTGATCCTTGCGCTGAGCGCTGTGTTTTGTTTTTTCACGTGGTCGATTCTGTGCCTGGTGTATTATTCGCTTCGCGACAGAAGTTAAGCATATGATCTATCTTGAAAACTTGACCAAACATTTTCCAACACGCGGTGGACGCCAGACGATTGTCGAAAACCTTACGGCTACTTTTCCGACCGGCGCAAGTGTCGCGCTTTTGGGCCGGAATGGTGCGGGTAAAAGCACCCTCTTGAAACTTATCGCGGGGACGATCCGGCCGACGTCCGGTCGGGTTTTATCAACGGGTAGCATTTCCTATCCAGTTGGTTTTCAAGGATCGTTTCATCCTGATCTGACAGGGGTGCAAAACACCCGATTTGTGGCGCGGCTTTATGGCGTGGACAGCGACGGTCTGGTCCGGTTTGTTGAGGATTTTGCCGGGTTGGGAGCACATTTTCGCATGCCGTTGCGCACCTATTCTGCGGGCATGAAATCGCGCCTGTCGTTCGGCGTGTCGATGGGCATTCCGTTTGATACTTATCTGGTCGACGAAGTGACCTCTGTCGGGGATGGGGCGTTCCGACACAAGAGTGTTCAGGTTTTCGACAAAAGGAATGAAACCGCCGGGGCTATTGTTGTAACCCATTCTGCGCCGATGGTGCGGCGGCTGTGTAATATGGCGGCGGTACTTGAGCGCGGGCAGCTGCATTTTTATGAAGACCTTGATGCAGCATTGGAGCATCACGAATACAATCTCGCGCTTCCACCTGAGGGTTAGCGGTGCGCAGAACCGACCGCACAAGTGCACGGGCGTTGCGTGCAAAAATAGCTGGTGCCCAATGCGCACGCCAAACCCGTTTAATGCTCGCGCGCAGAGTGGCGGCGTTGCGATCGAATTCATTCAGTAGGGCAATGATCCGTTTTGCTTCATGCGCAAGGTTTTGGTCGCCCATAACCAACCCGCAAGGGTGTTTTGAAACAAGATCGTTTGCACCGTCAAAATTGCGCAGGATGATCGGTAGCCCAGCTTCGAATGCTTCGAGAGCACCGATTGGCGTCCCCTCGTACCGCGAGGTCAGCAAATATGCGTCTGCGGTACTGATGGGTTGGCGTGCATCTGGCAAGGGACCCGTAAACGTGATCCGATCGAAAACCGCTTGAGTGGTCAGCGCGGCGATGTTGGACTGGAATTTAAGATCGTCTGTGCCCGGTCCACAAAGGGTAAGCCTAAAATGGTCCGGAAGTTCAGCAAGAAGCCGGATCGCGACATCGTAGTCTTTTTGACGACCAGTTCGGCCGGTCATGACAAGCCTTTTGATTCCGGTCTTGTGCACCTGTGGAAGGGGGCGCAGGTTCGAGCAATTTGGTAAAATGTGAATACGATGACGGGCTAATCTGGTTGCATGTGCGTCCCTGGCCATCCACCCTGCCATCCGGTGATTGAGAAATACCAGATCCTGCGGTGGGCAGGTTGCGACAAGCAGTTTTTCCAACCCCTTACAGATGCGATGGACCAGCGGGTGATATCCGCGCCCGTATGGGAGACCATGGTGGGTAAATACAACCGGACAGTTGGGTTTCCATATCCGAAAGGCCAACAGCAACCGGCAAACCAGCACCTGCAACCGTGCGTGGACCCAGATCATGTCGGACGCCTCGTTTCTAAGGGTGTTCAAAAGGCTGGAAATTCCGTGCCAATGGTGGCGCAAGGACGGGCGGTTGGTCAGCCCTTTGATCACGATGTGTCGGACCTTCATCTCCTGCAAAGCGGTATAGCCACCTTCGTCCTTGTCGCTGATGACGGAAAGGTCGGCTTCTTCCTGCAGGACGGAGACCAGATGAAGAATATGACGCGGCACGCCTGAGGGGCGCCCGTCCCCGCCCACCAGCGTGATTTTCGGTTTAAAACTATAGTCGGCCAAGACTTGCAGCCCCCCAATATCCCAGCGTGTCAGCGCGGTGTTGGCGATACAGAGAAATCCGGCGCATGGCCGCAAGTCGCGCCAATGTGGATTTGCGGCGGGCTTGGGAAAAGCGGCGACAGATATCGCGGGCTTGTGGTGTCATCAGGTCCTCTATTGCGAACAAAGCCTGAAGGTTTCCATCAATTCGTCGGGAAAAGACGCCGCGCAGGACACCGGATTTTCGATGGATTTGTGCAAGCAACCCTTTTCCGGCCCCGATGACATTGCGGGGATGTTGTCGGTAAAAAATGGCAGGCGGGCCGTTGTCAAAATGAACAATGCCACCCGTCGCCGTCATCAGCAAATACAGCCACCAATCATGGGCAAAAACAGACGGCGTCCGGCAGGCGGCATGCTGTGCAAGTCGGGCAGCGGCAGGATTGAGCATGATGGTGTTTCCAGTTGCCACATTTTCAATGAGCGCATTGCGCAGGGTGAAGGGGCGCATCATTTCCGGTGAAGTGACTTGCCGGTTTGTTGTTGGATACCAATAGGTTTGTCGTCCGCAATACAGCGCGGGCGTAGATCCGATATTGTTTAACTGCCGCAGGGCGCGGGTAAGTTTTTCAGGGTGCCAGACGTCATCCTGATCGGCGAAACTTACATATCCGGCTTCCTTTGGAAGGGCGCATATCATGGACATGAAATTATGCGAAAAGCCTCTGCATGGTCCGACGTTAAGGGTTACCTGACCCGGATGGGATTTCGCGAAATCGCTTAAAATGGCCAGACTGTTATCGGTCGATCCATCATCGCTGCAAATCAGGTGCCAATTGGCGTGGGATTGCCGTGATATACTTTTCAATTGGGCGTTCAGGTGGTCCGCACCATTGTGGATACCCAACAGTATCGTGACCTTTAAAGGGCGGTCGTGGGAGGTTGAATTGCTTGTCATGTCCATCTCAGAACAAACTAAAAAAGTTCACAAATTGTTAAGTGTCGTCAATTAGTTCTCGTCCTGACCGCGACAAAGGAGAGTTCTTGTGCCGAAATTGCCCTTGCTGACATTGCTTAAGCGGTTCCTGTCGGTCGTGAAGCAGGAGGGCGTGGGGCAGGCGGTTCAACGGGCGTTTGACTATGTTTCTCGGCGGGTGCGCGGGTCGGGAATTGGCTCGGTATCCTTGGTGGCCGGTTCAGGCGCCAAAGCGCCCGACCAATACCTGCATGGGGTCTGGCAGGCGCTGGCACAGCAAGAGGCTTTTCACGTGCTACAAGCGCCAGCTCTTGAACGGGGGCGGCGCCAGATTGCGATGATTGCTGATTTGAATCTGCCGCAATGCCGGAAATACCGTGTTGAGCAACTTGCCGGGTTCTGGCGGAGCAGGGGGGTTGAATTCGAATATTCACATTATCAGGATATCCCGCGTGCAGCACGGATCATGCAACACGCAACCCATCTTATGGAATATCGACTGCAAACAGGCACGGCGGCGGACATGATCCGGTACGAGGCGCGGCGGCTGCGACTGCCAATTCTTTATGATCTGGACGACCCACTGTTTTCGGTTTCCGCTTACGAGACCTATCGAAATATGGAAGCTCTGGACCCCACAATGAAGAGCCATTTTGTGTCGGAGGCACCGAAGTACCTTAGCATGATGAACGGCGCTGATGTCTTGTCCGTTTCGACCCCCGGCATGGCAAAGCATGCGGCGCTTTATACGGGTCGCCCGGTGCATGTCAGGCGCAATTTTGCCGATGCACAGACACTTCAGGCGGGTGCCGCAGCAATCGCTGAACGGGGGGATAAGGACGGGCTTTTTCGTGTGGCATTTGCAAGCGGATCACAGGGTCACGAGATTGATTTGGGCGAGATCATCGCCCCCCTGTCAGAGTTTATTCAGTCTGACCGAAATCGCCGGCTGATGCTCATCGGGCATTTTGATATGACACACCTGCCTGACGGACTGGAGACGCAAGTCGAGACGGTGAAGTTCCTGGATTATGACCGTTATCTTGCCAGCCTAACGCGGGCGAACTGTACCGTGATGCCGCTTTGTGATGATGCATTCAACCGATGCAAAAGCGCTGTGCGGGTATTGGATGCGGCGTCCGTTGGCGTGCCCGCGATTGTTGCAGATGTCGGTGATCTGCCCACTGTTGTGAAAAACGGCGAAACAGGGTTTGTGGCGCGTGAACAACACGACTGGATGAATGCCTTGCGCGCGATGGCGGCCAGTCCGCAGATCGCAGAGAGGATGGGTCAAAAGGCCCGTTCCAATTTGGAAAATCATTGGCAGGCCTCTGACCAACCTCATATCATCGCGCCTGAACTGCTTGAGTGGGTTGAGGCATGAATGCGCGCCATATTCTGGTAGCGAATGTGTTTTTCGCGCCTTTCAGCTATGGAGGTGCTACAGTTGTTGCCGAACAGGTTGCATCTGCGCTGGTAAAGAAGGGTGGATATCGTGTGACGGCCGTGTCCCTTTGTGCGCGCAACGATCTTGCCCCTTATGTTGTGATCAAAAGCCAAAAAGGGAGCATTGTTAATTATTTAATCAATGTTCCAGAACATCGATCATATGCCGATATATATAACAACCCTGAGGTCACCGCGCGACTGGCCGAGTTGATCAGCGCGCTGGAGCCCGATTTGATCCATGCGCATTGCATTCAGGATATCGGCACAGGCATCATAACCGCGGCGGAGGCATCGCATGTGCCGGTAATCCTGAGCGTGCATGATTTCTGGTGGCTGTGCGAGCGGCAGTTCATGATCAAACTGGATGAAAAGTACTGCGGTCAAAACCCCGTTCGAATCGAAAACTGCAAAGGTTGCGTGGATAATTTCTGGGCCGCGAAGATGCGGTTCAATCATCTGAAAAGCATGAGTGAAAAGGTAGCGCTGGTCACCTATCCGTCGCAGTTCGCAAAGGATTTGAGCGAGGCGTCTGGCTTTGCCGAAGGGCGCGGTGTTGTTTGGGAAAACGGGATAAAACCGCCGGATCGGGACTTTTTCGATAAACAGGCAGCGCGCCGTACACGGGACACTAGAATTACGTTTGGTTATGTTGGCGGGCCCGCGCAGATCAAGGGCTGGCCGCAAATCGAACAAGCCTTTACCGACCTGAAGACGGATGATTTCAGGGGTCTTGTCGTTGAAGGCAGCCGCGACAATTCCTGGTGGCAGGAAAAACACTTGCGCAAGCTTTCGGGCGCTTGGGAGATTTACCCCCGCTTTGAACAGCACAACATGGATGACTTTTACGCCGAGATTGATGTGCTGCTGTTCATGTCACAGTGGAAGGAGACCTTTGGCCTTGCCATCCGCGAAGCATTGGCGCGCGGCATCACAGTGATCCAGACCGATAGCGGTGGCACGGTTGAACACGGTGCTGTGCGGTCGGAAAACCTGATCCCGATCGCAGCCCCGCCTAACCGTCTGCGTGATGCGGTTTCGCAGGTTTTGCAAAAGGACAGGCGAAACAGACCGGTCTATCCGGTCGTTTGCTTTGACGATCAGGCGCAGGCATTTGCGGCGCTGGTGGATCAAGTTCTGCATGACACTGAACGCGCCGCGTGACTTAGAACACAAAATCATTTTCATCCAAATCGGTTAGGTTAACGTGGGTCAGTTTGATCGAGCTGTTTCCACCGGTGTTGATCACGACGTCCTGACCCGACTGATTGGCCGCGTTGAGCACATCCGTGAACCGATTTAGGCTGTCCAGTCCCGACAGGTCGATGACCTCGTTATCGTTCAGCGCATCGAAATCGCCAATCGTATCGTTGCCATGGTTGTTCCCGAACAAGAACTCATCCGCATTAAAGCTGCCGAACATCATGTCATTGCCTTCGCCGCCGATGATCGTGTCAAATCCTGCGTCGCCGTAAATCGTGTCGTTTTCGGTGCCGCCGTCTATGATATCATCGCCTTGGCCGCCAAAAAACGGTCGCCGCCCTCGCCCCCCCACATTGTGTCGTTGCCTTCCTGGCCAAACACTCCGTCGCCCGCGTCACCGCCGAAAATCCGGTCATCACCGCGTCCGCCAAACAGCCGGTCGAACCCGAGACCACCGAGCAAGATATCGTAGCCATCCTCGCCATAAAGATTGTCCGACTGGTGGCCACCGTCCAGCACGTCATCGCCGTCACCGCCGTTCAACAGGTCGAAACCGGCGTTGCCGAACAAGGTGTCGTTGCCGCCTTCACCAAAGACGCCATCGACACTATAGCCATAGTTGCTGCCGGCGCTGATCCAGTCGTTGCCTTCACCGCCCCAGACGCGATCGGGGGAGGAGCCTGCCCAGACGCGGTCGTGTCCGGATCCACCCCTGATTTGGTCAAAACCGTCGCCGCCCAGCATCACATCATTGCCAGCACCGCCCGAGAGGGAGTCAGCAAAGGTATCGCCGGAGATTGTGTCGTTCCCGTTGCCCCCGTCGATCGTGTCAAACCCCGCCGCACCAAGTAAAAAGTCGCCATCGTCGCCGCCGTGAATCAGATCGTTCCCGCCTTCGCCATTCACTGCATCGCGGCCTGAACCCGAATGAAGCGTATCGTTCCCCAAGCCACCGAAGACGCGGTCATTGCCGCCACCGGTTGTGATTTGGTCGTGGGCATTTGTGCCGCCATTGTCGTTTCCGCCGCGGTTCAGGGCATAGGTGGGTTCGTTTTGCCACGCGGGGGCAAGTGTTTCAGGATCAATTCCTGTCGGATTTGCGCTGGATCCAGGGTTTGAATCAGGGCGCGCCGGACCCGTACCGCCGGGATATAGCGCGGGGTCGGTTTGAATGCGGCCGCCGGTGATAAGGTTCGTCGTGTCAAAATCCTGCGCATAAAACCGTGATCCGTCAGCTGAGCGGACCTCTAACACATCTGCGCCCAGCCGAAACTCGGCACCCCAACTTTGCGACACGATGGTCATTTCGCCAAAGGCACCGGTTTGGCTAAAGTCGGTCATGTCAATGCGGTCGTACCCCATCTGAAAGTCCTGAATAACGTCTCGTGCGCCGTCTTCGGTCAGTACAAAGGTATCAAGCCCGCCGTCACCGCGCAGCGTATCGGCACCGGCCCCGTCGAGCAAAATGTCGTTGCCAAAGTTGCCGTTCAACCGGTCATTGCCTGCGCCGCCGGACAGCACATCATCACCAACACTGCCGTTCAGCGTGCTGCCGGTCGCGCTGGCCCCCAAATTGATGCCGAGGTTGGGCAGAGCAACTGAAAATTCTGCCAGATAGGGCGCGGCTTCGGTAGAGACCCAGAACCGCAAGCCATCGGGCGTTGACATAGCGTCGATCGAGGTGATGCCACGCAGGGGCGTAGCTGCTTCCGCTGGCATGGCGTCGATATGCTGGAGCCGGCCACCAGGCAAAACCGTGAACATGCTGACCCCGCTATCGGACCCTGCCGCGAGGACAAAGTTCTGACCGTCAACCGTGACGCTGGTCACGTGGCTGGCATCGGCGAAACGGGTACCCAGACTGTCGATCAGGTGATCCACGGGCACCATGCCTTGGGGAGTGACAGAAAATGTGGAAAGTGAATCACTGCCCGACCCTGCAACCACGACATAGAGTTTACCGTCGCTGGAAGATGTCACGGTCAATGCGCCAGGGCGATCAACCCAAAACCCGTCACTGGCATCGACATCGTTAATATGGGTCATCGTGCCATTCGTGCCTTGGCGAAACATGCTCACGGTGTCTTCGCCCTGATAGGTGACGAAGGCATAGGTTTGACCGTCATGTGTGGCGCTGGTGATGCCGGTCGCGCGTTCGCCCTGCATGGCGCTGCCTTGGTTGATGTTGGACACGTTCAGGGTGCTGCCTGTGCCAAACGAGAGATTGACCAGCCCGCCATTACGCAGCGCACCAAGGCCGGTATTGCCATCGCCAATCAACTCCATTTCCGAAAGCCCGCTGAGGTTGCGACCGGCAGCCGAATAAGTAACCCCGCCATCAATGGCAGTGCCGGCACCGTCACTGTCCAGTCGAACGCCGGTCAGAGCGCTGTTGTTCAGGCCAGCCATGTACAGTTGCTGTGTGCCGCCCAGATCGTGCAACACCAGATCGGTGGTTTCCAGTTGCAAAAGATGGGGGGCAATGCGCCATTGTTGATCCAGCACAGTGTTGCCCGCGCCGCCACCCAGATCATAGGCCGACAGCCACCCATCCCCACGGGTTGCAGCGAACAACATTGGCCCGCCCGCGCCGTCCACGACCGTGATATCGTTCAGCCCGACAAGGCCGAATTCCTCGGACGTGGGCAGCGCCCCGTGATTGGTGAATACCGCTCTGACAATAGATCTGTCTCCTCTTTCGATGAGACTGGTCATGTTGTCGTTTCGTGGAAGCTGCGGGGTCGGAACATGGCGGTTCTGGGGCGAATATGGCTGATTTGAAATGTTCCATGTTGCCTAAAACCGGATCTATGCGGCCGCAGGGGTCAGGGTATGTTTAACCAACTGTTACAGGGTTCGGGACGTTGAGAATTCATTCACGTTACAAAAGGACCGCCCATGTCTCAGACGTCTCCGACCTTGTCGCTGCCTTACATCCAGCCGGCACAGGCGCAAAAGCATGTGACCCATAATGAGGCGCTGCGGATTTTGGATGCTGTCACGCAATTGAGCGTGATCAGTACAACGCTCACCACACCCCCGGGCCAGACCGCCGAAGGGGATCGTTTTATTGTAGCGGATGCGGCGACTGGCGTGTGGGCCGGGCAAGAGCATAATGTCGCTGTCTGGGTCGATAACACCTGGCAGTTTTTTACGCCCAACATTGGCTGGCGGGCAGATATTGCCAGCAGTGGCGAAGAGGTGCGGTTTGATGGCACCGACTGGCAACCGGCGGGTGGCGGCGGCGCAGGTGGTGATTTGCAGAATGTTCCCCTGCTGGGCGTCAACACAACGGCGGATGCAACAAACAAGCTGGCAGTTTCAGCGGATGCAACGTTGTTGAACAATGCCGGCGGGGGGCACCAGTTGAAGCTGAACAAGGCCGCGGCCACCGATACGGCGAGCCTGTTGTTTCAAACCGGATTTGGTGGCCGCGCGGAGATGGGCACCGCCGGCAATGACAACTTTGAAATCAAAGTCAGCCCGAACGGAAGCAACTTCAAAACGGCCATTCGTACCGAAGCGGCGACCGGCGCTGTCCAGATGCCCAGTGGCCAGTCCTATTTTCAGGATGTGTTTATTCTGAACGACAGCGCATGGTCGGTGACCATTCCGTGGTCCAATCCGTCCCGTATCCTTATGTGGTTGAGCGTCAATCAGGAGGGCCGGTATTTTCTGTTTTCGATCACGGGCACGCTGACTGGCGTGAATAACTTTGGCGAAATGTTCGCCAATCCGCCGGGGACCTTGACCTATCAGACCGGTCCGCTCACCGGCACGACCGGCCCTGCGGGAGGGATTAACATTTCAATAGATGTAACCGGTCCGTCACCCAAATTGTTTGTTGAAAACCGTATGGGCACCAATCGTTTGTTTACACTGTCCACGCTGGGGAAATGATATGACTGATGTTAATGAAACCGCCACGCTTTATCGCACCGCGAATTTGCCCGGTTTGGGCGAGGTGCAAGTGCCACAGGGAATGTCGGACGCCGAAGTGCTAACGCAGGTTTTTGGCGCGGAACCGGATGCTGCGGCAACACCGGCGAAGAAAACCAAGAAAAAGCCGTAAAAGCGGCGTCAAATCGCTGCGTCCCTTGTATTGTTAGGCTGTAAAGCAGGCGATCAGGGACGGAGCGACCAGTTGGATTTCATAACACCTACAAAACTGCCCGGAGTGGTTTTGGTGAGCCCGCCGCGTTTTGGTGACGCGCGCGGGTTTTTCAGCGAAAGCTGGAACAGCAAAAAAATGTCGGAACACGGCATCGATATTGATTTCGTTCAGGACAACCATTCGGTTTCTGCTGCGGTTAACACAGTGCGCGGGCTGCATTTTCAATCCCCGCCGCATGCACAGGCCAAATTGGTACGCTGCGGGCGCGGTGCGTTGTTTGATGTTGCTGTGGATGTGCGCAAAGGGTCTGCAACATTCGGGCAGTGGGTCGGCTATGAGCTGACAGCGGAAAACGGGCTGCAATTATTGATCCCTGCCGGTTTTCTTCACGGTTTTGCAACACGTGCGCCTGATACAGAAATCATCTATAAATGTAGCGATTATTATGCCCCTGAATGTGACGGCGCGGTTCGGTTCGATGATCCCGATATCGGCATCGACTGGGGGTTAAGCGGCGATGCGGTATTGTCTGACAAGGACGAGAAAGCCCCGTTTATGTGTGATTTCGACAGTCTATTTACGTTCGAGGGCCCGGCATGAAAATCCTAGTGACAGGCGGCGCAGGTTTTATCGGGTCCGCCGTTGTTCGGCTTGCCGTCAGCCGCGGGCATGAGATCGTTAATCTTGATGCGCTGACCTATGCGGGATGTCTGGAAAATGTGGCAAGCGTGGCGGATAGCCCGCTTTATGCGTTTGAACAGGTGGATATTCGGGACCGAGCCGCACTGGACGCTGTCTTTGCGCGCCACAGCCCCGATGCGGTGATGCATCTTGCCGCCGAAAGCCATGTGGACCGGTCGATCGACGGGCCCGGTGATTTTGTCGAAACCAACATCACCGGCACTTACAACATGCTGGAAGCGGCGCGCAGCTATTGGGTTGGTGCGGGCAAGCCGGAAACGTTCCGCTTTCATCATATCTCGACCGACGAGGTGTTTGGATCGTTGGGGAATGATGGATTGTTCACCGAAGAGACACCTTATGATCCACGCTCGCCCTATTCCGCGTCCAAGGCCGCCAGCGACCATTTGGTGCGGGCATGGCACGAGACATATGGTTTGCCGGTGGTTCTGACGAATTGTTCAAACAACTACGGTCCGTTCCATTTCCCTGAAAAACTGGTGCCGGTGGTGATCCTGAACGCTTTGGCGGGCAAGGATATTCCCGTTTACGGCGAAGGTTTAAACGTGCGCGACTGGCTGTTTGTCGAAGATCACGCAGACGCTTTGTTGCTGGTGTTGGAAAAAGGCGCGCTGGGCCGCAGTTACAATATCGGCGGCGAAAACGAGGCGCGCAACATTGATCTGGTGCGCAGCATTTGCGCCATTCTGGATCGGACGCGTCCCAAAGACAGCGGTTATGCGGATCAGATTACCTATGTTCAGGACCGCGCGGGACATGATCTGCGTTATGCGATTGATCCTTCGCGCATCCGTGACGAGTTGGGCTGGCGGCCTTCGGTCACGTTAGAGCAGGGGTTGGAGCGCACAGTTCAATGGTATCTGGACAACGAAGACTGGTGGCGGGCCTTGCAGGCGCGTGACGGCGTGGGCCAACGTCTGGGGGTCAAGGCATGAGCATTCTGGTGATCGGAAAGACCGGTCAAGTGGCGCAGGAATTGGCGAAATTGCCCGACGTCATTTGCATCGGGCGGGATGAGGCGGATTTGACTGCGCCCGAACAGGTTTCGCATGCGATCCACGCCTATACGCCAAGCGCGGTGATCAACGCGGCGGCCTATACCGCGGTCGACAGGGCCGAGGATGAAGAGGCGCTGGCGACATTGATCAACGGCGATGCGCCCGGTGTGATGGCCCGCGATTGCGCGGTTCTGGGGATCCCGTTTGTGCATATCTCGACGGATTATGTATTTGACGGGGGTGGCACACAGCCGTGGCGACCGGATGATGCGACCGGACCGTTAGGTGCTTACGGGCGATCAAAGCTGACAGGTGAGAACAAGGTGCGCGCTGCTGGTGGGGCCTATGCGATTTTGCGGACTTCTTGGGTTGTCTCGGCGCATGGGAATAACTTTGTCAAAACCATGCTGCGCCTTGGGTCAGAGCGGGATGCGTTGAATGTCGTAGCGGATCAGATCGGCGGACCCACGGCAGCGAAAGACATTGCGTTGGCCTGTCACAGCATGGCGCGGCAGTTGATCGAAAGCCCCGACAAGGCAGGCACCTATCACTTCGCGGGCGCGCCGGCATGCAATTGGGCCGAGTTTGCCCGTGCGATATTCGATCAGGCGGGGCTCGCCTGCGCGGTGACCGACATTCCGACCTCTGCTTATCCCACGCCAGCCGAACGTCCGTTGAATTCACGGATGGATTGCACGTTGAGCGAAACAGTTTTCGGCATCACGCCTCCTGACTGGCGGACCGGCCTGACTGAAATATTGAACGACCTCGGAGCAGTAAAATGACCAATCGCAAAGGCATCATTCTGGCGGGCGGGTCCGGCACGCGGCTGTACCCGATCACCATGGGGATCAGTAAACAATTGCTGCCGATCTACGACAAACCGATGATCTATTATCCGATTTCGGTGCTGATGCTTGCCGGTATCCGCGAGATCGCGATGATCACCACCCCTCAAGATCAGGCGCAGTTCCAACGCTCCCTTGGCGATGGGAGCCAATGGGGCATTTCCCTGACCTATATCGTGCAGCCGTCACCGGACGGTTTGGCGCAGGCCTATATTCTGGCGGAGGATTTTCTGGATGGTGCGCCCTCTGCTATGGTGCTGGGGGATAACATCTTTTTCGGCCACGGCTTGCCCGAGATACTGGCCGATGCGGATAAGCAGACCAACGGCGGTACGGTGTTCGGCTATCACGTGGCTGATCCCGAACGCTATGGTGTTGTCGGTTTTGACAAGGCCGGTGTGGCGCAGACCATTGTTGAGAAACCCGAAAAACCGGCGTCAAATTACGCCGTTACGGGGCTATATTTTCTGGATGCGGACGCGTCGAAACTGGCGCGGGAGGTTGTGCCCTCTGCTCGTGGGGAGCTTGAGATTACGACCCTGCTGGAGATGTATCTGGCGCAGGGGTCGCTGCGGGTGAACCGGATGGGACGTGGGTATGCCTGGCTGGACACCGGCACCCATGCGAGCCTGCTGGATGCGGGAAATTTTGTGCGCACGCTGACACAACGACAGGGGCTGCAAACCGGCTGCCTTGAGGAAATCGCCCATGATCAAGGTTGGATCAGCGATGATGAGTTGCTTAAGCGCGCCGAGATGTTCGAGAAAAACGATTACGGTCGCTACCTCAAGGATCTATTGAAATAGCAGCCTACCCTTTGGCCCCCTGGCCACGGGAATAGACGTCTTCATAGCGCACGATGTCATCTTCACCCAGATAGCTGCCGGTCTGCACTTCGATCAGTTCCATCGGGGTGTCGCCTGGGTTTTCCATGCGGTGAATGGCATGCAACGGGATGTAAACGGATTCATTCTGGTTGACCATTTTGACGTCCAGATTATCGCGGTCCGGCCCGACAGTGACTTTGGCCGTGCCCACCACAACGATCCAGTGTTCAGAACGATGTTCATGGCTTTGCAGGCTAAGTGCGGCACCGGGGTTCACCACGATGCGTTTCACTTGAAAGCTGTCCGACAGGATCAGCGTTTCGAAAAACCCCCATGGCCGGTGATCTTTGGGAAAGTTATCGGCCTGCGGCACGGCGGCGGCGCGCATTTGTTTGACCACATCGCCCAACGTTGAGGTACGGCTGCGATCAGCGACCAAGACGGCGTCGGGCATGGCCACGGCCACAATGTTTTCCAGCCCCAGACCAACCAGTTGCACCGCGCCGGACTCCGAACGCAGCAAGGTATCCTTGCATTCCACCGCATGGGCGGCACCCTGAAGGGCAACGCCGTTCGCATCCTTTTCGGCATGCATATGCACCGCGTTCCAGCCCCCCATGTCAGACCAGTCCCCGTCATGTGCGATGACACTGAGGTTGCTCACCTTTTCCATGATCGCAAAGTCGACAGAGATATCTTCGCATTTCGCCCAAGCGTTGGGGTCAAGGCGCAGAAACCCCAGATCGGGTTCGGCGGCATCGACGGCGGCACGTACATGGGCCAACATTTCGGGCGCATGCGCCGCAAAGGCGTCGATCATTGTTTGCGCGGCATACATGAAGATACCCGCGTTCCACAGGTATCCGCCCGCATCCAGCATTCGCTGTGCTTCTGCCAGAACGGGTTTCTCAACAAACCGCTTCAATGGCATCGCGCCATGCACGGTGTCTGTTCCCAGTTCAAGATAACCATAGCCGGTTTCAGGCTTGTCGGGCGTGATGCCAAAGGTCACGATTTGACCCGCTTTGGCGGCGGCAACACCGCGGCACACGTTGTCGCGGAAAACATCGGCCTGCGTGATATAGTGATCCGACGGTGCGGCCAGCATCAGTTGTGCGGGATCTTTCTGCGCGGCAACCAAAGCAGCCGCCAAAAGTGCCGGCGCGGTGTTGCGCGCTTCGGGTTCGATCAGGACAGAGTTCGGTGTGATGCCCGCGTCATGCAGTTGCTGCGTTGCGATGAACCTGAAATCAGAGTTGGTGACAATGATCGGTTCTGCAAACCCATTGCCGGACAGGCGTTTGCCGGACTGCTGAAACAGGCTGCCTTTACCGATCAGATCAATGAACTGTTTTGGAAAACTTTTGCGAGAGACGGGCCAAAGACGCGTTCCTGATCCGCCACAGAGGATCACCGGAGTGATGTCATTGGTTGTCATTTGTCGTCCTTTTCGTTGCCGCAGCCGTTAACGCCTTCTGTTAAAGTGGCGTGCCCCTGAGTTGCAAGAGACAATAGACCAGTCCACCCAGAGTATGAGTGGGATTTCGCCAAGTCACGAATTTTGTTGGAGTTTGGCAGGTAAATACCCTGCATGGTGGTATTCCATGGGAAAAACTTTGAGAGAATTCGATAACGCTCGATCGCCCGATCCCCACCGAGGTCGGGGCGATTGATTTGCGACTGTGTCTTGACCTTCCAGTTGCTGGAACCCCTATGTGAGAGAAAGGAATGATAATAGGGGCGACGGTTTTGGGAAATACAGTGGTTTTGCCGATACGCAACATGACCTGCGGCGGCTGCGCGGCACGGGTCAGCCGCGCGATCGAAGGTATCAGCGGAGTGCAGGGTGTTTCGGTAAACCTTGCCGATGAAACGGCGCAGTTTTCAGCGTCGGATGAGGAAACCGTGCGGGACGCGTTGTCGGCATTGAACGCCGCCGGGTATCCAGCGGAGTTCCAGGAGATCCGCTTGATGGTCGATGGCATGTCTTGCGCGTCCTGTGTCGGAAGGTTGCACAATGCGCTGGGCGCGGTGACCGGTGTGGTGGACGCACAGGTCAACTTGGCGGATGATTCCGCGACCGTGCGGTTTGTGCCGACCCTGATCACAGCGCGAGAACTGGCTGATGTTTCGGCCGCTGCGGGGTATCCCGCGACGCCGGCGAAAGACGGGGTTGAAGATCGCAGCGCACGCAAGGACGCAGAGGCAGATCACCAGCGCCGGATGACGTGGATCGCTGTCGCCTTGTCGGCTCCGGTTTTTGTGTTGGAAATGGGCGGCCATCTGTTTCCGGCCCTGCATCACCTCATCGGGCGTAGCATCGGTTTTGAAAACAGCTGGATGATCCAGTTTGTGCTGACCACCGCAGTTCTTTTCGGGCCCGGACGGCAGTTTTTCACCAATGGATTGCCTGCGCTTTGGCGGCTTGCGCCAAATATGAACAGCCTTGTTGCTTTGGGTGCCGGGGCGGCGTGGGTGTTTTCGACCGTTGCATTGTTTGCCCCCGCCGTTTTGCCGCAAGGAACACGTGCGGTTTATTTCGAAGCGGCCGCTGTGATCGTAACGCTGATCCTTTTAGGGCGTTGGTTCGAAGCGCGCGCAAAAGGGCGCACAGGCGCTGCGATCCAAAACCTGATTGGCCTGCAGCCGCGTAGCGCGCGGGTCGCCCGTGGAACGGAGTGGATCGAAGTGCCCGTTGCTGACCTTTCGGTGGGGGACCGGTTTCTGCTTAAACCCGGCGAGCGCGTACCGACGGATGCCATTGTGATCGACGGTACAGGCGCGATTGACGAAAGCATGTTAACGGGCGAGCCGATGCAGGTGGCGAAATCATCGGGTGACGCGCTGACCGGCGGGACGGTGAACGGCAACGGCAGTCTGACCTGCGAGGTCACGCATGTTGGTCATGATACGACTTTGGCGCAAATCATCAGGATGGTGCAACAAGCCCAAGGCGCGCGTTTGCCCATTCAGGCGCTGGTGGACCGTGTGACGCTTTGGTTCGTGCCGGCGGTCATGGGTATTGCGCTGTTAACCGTCGGTGTCTGGCTGGTTTTCGGGCCTGATCCGGCGCTGTCTTACGCATTGGTTGCAGGTGTTTCTGTCCTGATCATCGCCTGCCCCTGCGCAATGGGTTTGGCAACGCCCACCTCGATCATGGTGGGCAGCGGGCGCGCGGCCGGGCTGGGGGTGTTGTTTCGCCAAGGGGACGCGCTGCAATCGTTGGCTGACGTAAAACTTGTGGCATTTGACAAGACCGGCACCCTGACGGAAGGAAAACCTATGCTGACAGAATTCGTCAGCAGTGACTCCGGTCGGGAAGACGAAATGCTGGCATGGGTTGCGGCCGTTGAAACACGCTCGGAACATCCGCTTGCCCAAGCGGTTCTTCAGGCAGCAAACGACAGGGGGCTGACATTTCCAGAAGTTTCAGAGGTCGAAGTCACTTCGGGGCAGGGCATCAGCGGATCTATCGAGGGACAGCGCATCACCGTGGGAAACAGTCGGATGATGAAGGAAATAGGGGCATCGACAGACAGTTTGGATGCCCGCGCGTCAGAGTTGAAAGCCCAAGGGCATACCGTATTCTTCGCCGCAATTGACGGTGCGATTTCAGCGTTGATCGCTGTGTCCGATCCGGTGCGGTCCACCAGCAAAGCTGCAATCGCAGCATTAAAAATGCGCGGAGTACAAGTGGCGATGATTTCGGGTGATGGCGCGGGGACAGCCCAAGCCGTTGCGCAAAACCTCGGTATCGAAACGGTGGTTGCTGATGTCCTGCCTGAGGGCAAGATTGACGCGCTGAAAGCGTTGCGCGCAACATATGGTAAAACCGCTTTTGTCGGCGATGGTATTAATGACGCGCCTGTACTGGCCGATGCCGATGTAGGGATCGCAATCGGCACCGGCACCGATGTCGCGATTGAAACAGCTGACGTAGTATTGATGTCGGGTGACGTGCAGGGCGTGGTGCATGCGATTGATTTGTCTCGCAAAACATTGCGCAACATCAAACAGAACCTGCTTTGGGCGTTCGGATATAACGCGGCGTTGATCCCTGTGGCAGCCGGTGTTTTCTATCCCGCATTCGGCGTTCTTTTGTCGCCGGGCCTTGCGGCGGGCGCCATGGCGTTTTCATCGATTTTTGTGCTGGGTAACGCCCTGCGGTTGCGGCGTGTGGGGATTTCGACATGAACATCAAATCCGTAAGTATTGCCACCGGATTACCGACCAAGACGATCCGCTATTACGAAGAAGTCGGCCTTGTCCGCCCCTCGCGACAGGCCAACGGGTATCGGGTTTTCTCAGAGAATGACGTGCACAAACTGGCGTTTTTGGCGCGATCGCGCTCATTGGGGTTTCCTGTTGAAAGCTGCCGCAGCCTGTTGGCGCTTTACGACGATCAGGCCCGCGCCAGCGCTGATGTCAAAGCTATCGCAGAGCAGCATTTAGCGGAGATCGATCAAAAACTGGCGGAATTGGGCGCGATGCGCGAGACGCTGAACACTTTGGTGCGATCTTGTGCGGGCGACAATCGCCCTGATTGTCCGATCCTCAACGATCTTGCGCAGGAGGTAGAGGGATAAACAAGCGCGGTTAGGGACTATAATCGGTCAGGTCTTGCTGGCATGTTGCCCATGATCAATCCAGACCTCGAAAAGGAAACCGCAGATGTATGTATTTGACGCGCCCGAACAGGCCAGCCTTGCCGTTCAGGGCAGCACAGACCGCTTTCCAATCCGCCGTATCTTTTGTGTGGGCCGCAATTATGAGGCCCACGCCCGCGAAATGGGCAAAGATCCGACCCGCGAGGCCCCGTTCTTTTTCACCAAACCTGCGGATGCAGCGCTGGATACGCCCTGTACGATCCCCTACCCCAAGTTAACCGAAGATCTGCATCACGAGATCGAACTGGTCATCGCAATCCACAAAGGCGGCTCTAACATTGCGGAATCCGACGTAATGGACCACGTCTGGGGGGCCGCTGTTGGTTTGGACATGACCCGCCGTGACTTGCAAGGAGAGGCAAAGAAGATGGGCCGCCCGTGGGACTGGGGCAAGGCCTTTGACCACTCCGCCCCGATTGGTGCGATCAAACCCATCGCAGAGGTGCCCAGCGTTGAAAACGGGCGAATCTGGTTGGCGGTGAACGGGGTCACCCGTCAGGATGCCGATATTGCGGACCTGATTTGGTCGGTGCGGGAACACATCTCAATCCTGTCGCATTCCATGGAATTAGCGCCGGGCGACATCGTTATGACGGGGACGCCTGCCGGGGTCGGGGCCGTTGTCACAGGGGATGTGATCACTGGCGGTGTTGACGGGATCGGCACGTTGGAAGTCACCATTGGACCACGCGTATGAATGATCTGGCGCTGCATAACTACTTTCGCTCTTCGACATCAGTGCGTGTGCGTGCGGCGCTGAACCTCAAGGGCCTTGGGTATGATTATGTTCCGCTGTCGCTTTTGAATGGCGAACAATCGGGCGCGGAACATCTGGCGTTGAATCCGTCGGGGTTGGTACCAACGCTGGCGACACCGCAAGGGGCCCTGCCACAGTCAATGGCGATCCTTGAGTGGCTGGAAGAGGTGTATCCGGACCCGCCTTTGCTGCCCCGTGATCCATGGGAACGTGCACGGGTGCGTAGTCTGGCGCAGATCATCGCCGCAGACATCCATCCGGTGAACAATCTGCGTGTCCTCAAACATCTGGAAACCGAATTCGGCGTCGATGCTGCGGGCAAAGCGGCGTGGTTTCGCAAATGGGCGCATGCAGGAATGACCGCGCTAGAAACACGGCTGGCATCCGATGCGGAAACCGGTGCGTTCTGCCATGGCGACATCGTTGGATTGGCGGATCTATGCCTTTACGCGCAGGTGCTGAACAACGCCCGCTTTGACGTGGATATGACCGCTTATCCCACAATTCGGGCCATTCACGCCAATTGCATGGCTGTGCCCGCCCTTGAACAGGCAGCACCTGCCAACCAGCCTGACGCAATCTAGATCGGGTGCGCGGCCAGAAATTTTGTCAGATGTGCGGCCACGTCTTGCGGGGCATCCCAATGGATTGAATGTCCGGCAGAATCTATCGTGGCCTCTGTCAGGTTGGGAATGCCTGCAAAACTGGGCTGCGCCGCGGCCGGCGGCACCATCAGGTCTTGCCCCGCATAAAGCACCAAGGTGGGGCAGGTGATCTGTTCCGGCTTGGCCTTCGGGCGAAAGCTGGCGAAAGCAGCCATTTGATGTGCCATGGCCTGTGCTGTTTGGGCGTGAGGATAGGCAAGGCTTGTTGCGAGTGCGGTTTCGATGTTTGCCGGATCTTCGAAAAACGCATGGCCAAACAACCACGGATATAGGGCGCGCAGCCATGTTTCCTCGCCTTCCGGCGCACGGCGCACGGCAAGCAACGCGTCAAAAACTGCCGCAGTACGGGGTACGCGGATACGACCCGACGCAAGCACCGCGCAACTGGCCACCTGATCCGGTGCCATATGGGCGATTTCGAGCGATAGCAGACCGCCTAGCGAATGCCCCCCGACATGAAAGCGGTCAAAGCCAAGGTGGTTCATCAAAGCCAGTGCATCTTTAGCCATCAGGTTGCAATCCGCGGGCGCGTCCCATGGGGTGGTGCGACCGGTGGTGCGGTTGTCCGGGCGAATGACGGTGAAGTGATCCTTGATCAGCGGCACAAATGCCCCCCATGCGGCACTGTCACTCAGCATGCCGGCGAGCAACAAGAGCGGTGGGCCGTTGCCGTCGATTTCGTAATGTAGAGTCACATCGTCAAGAGGCAGATCAGGCATTCAGGGTTCTCCAGCAGGGCAGCAAATCATCGGGTTTTGGCGTCGCTTCATAGATGGCGCGGGCAATGGCACGGGCCAGACATAGCGACGCGGCGTGGCCGATCAGGGACACATCGCCCGCCGGCTTGCCGTTTGTGGTCATTGCAAAGACCAGATCCCCATCCATCGGGGTATGCGCAGGGACGGTCGCCCGCCCGATCCCGTCATGGGCGGCAACGGCGACACGTTGGCATTCGGCCTTCGTTAGGGTCGCATCTGTCGCAATGATCGCGATTGTCGTATTGGCGCGCTGGGTCATGGCGACGGTCTTGCGGCTTTCCAGCGACATGCCGAGACCTGAAGCAGGATCAGGGCCAATGCCGCCGAATTCCGCGTTCAGTTCAAACGGAGCGGCGTAAAAATGTTTGTCACCGGGGGTGGTCACAGCCCCTACAGGGTTTGCGGCGACCAATGCGCCCACGGTACTGCCATCGGGCAGAACCAGCGAAGCAGAGCCAAGGCCGCCTTTCAGCATTGCCGACATCGCGCCGGTACCTGCCCCCTGTGTCCCAAGCGCAAAAGTTTCACCCGCGTCATCAAAGGCCTGTCGGCCCAAGGCGCGGTAAGGGTTTTCATCCCAGCCCTTGTCACCGCCATTCAGCAGATCAAACAGGATCGCGCCGGGAACCAAGGGGATGGTGGCGGTGCCAACCTGAAACCCACGGCCCGCCGCCCGCAAGCCGTCAACGACGCCTGAACATGCATCCAAACCATAAGCAGACCCGCCAGACAGGACCAAGGCATCCACCGCTGCAACGGATTTATCAGGCGCCAGCAAATCGGTTTCACGCGCACCGGGTGCGCCGCCCATCACATGCACAGAGGCGGTAAAGGGCATGTCGGCCAGAACCACCGTTGCGCCGGATTTCAACGTGTCATCCTGCGCATTGCCGACAAGCAAACCAGGCACGTCGGTGATCAGATTTTTCGGACCTGCGATCATAGCCGTGGCTTTGCCGCTGCGGTGGCGGGATCCCCTGTGTTCGGCTCGCCTTTTGGTTCAATCAAAAGAACTTCGCATTCTTTTTCGGCTCTGGAGCGATGGGTTACACCTTTGGGCACAACGAATATTTCGCCGGACCGCACAGGATGGGAGGCGCCCTCAAGATCCATCACCATCTCGCCTTTCAGAACCAAAAAGAAATCATCGGTGTCTTCATGCAGATGAAACGGAAATTCCCCCTGAAACTTCACCACCATGATGTCGTTGCCATTATAATCGGCCACCACATGCGGATCCCAATGGGTGCTGATTTGGGCTAGTTTGTCGGCAAGATTGACGGGCATTGTCATGCGCATTCTCCGATGTCGGGCAGCACAGGCGCGGCTGCGATAAGGGTTCGGGTATAGCTGTGTTGCGGGTTTTCAAACACATCTTCGGTCGGGCCTTGCTCAACAATTTTGCCAGATTGCATCACCAGCACACGGTCGGTGACGGTGCGTACCACCGAAAGATCATGAGAGATAAACAGATAGGTCAAATTGTAAGACCCGCAAAGGTCGGCCAGTAGATCAAGGATCTGGGCGCGCACAGAAACGTCCAGTGCGCTGACCGCTTCATCAAACAGGATCAATTCTGGCTTGATGATCAGGGCGCGGGCGATCGCGATACGTTGACGTTGACCACCGGAAAACTCGTGGATGTATTTGGTGGCGTCGTTTGGGGAAAGACCCACAGCGGTCAGCGCCTCGTCAATCGCGCGCGTTCGGTTATTGCCGGTTGGCGGGTCGGGCAAAAGGTGGAAGGGTTCGGTAATCAACCGGTCGACCCTGTGGCGCGGATTGAAGCTGCCGAAGGGGTCTTGAAACACCACTTGCATCTTGCGACGGACATCAAAATTGGGCGCCGTGCCGGAAAACACAGGATCGCCATCCAGTGTAATTGCGCCGCCTTGAACCTTTTCCAGACCCAATAATGCCCGTGTTAGAGTCGATTTCCCGCAACCGCTTTCGCCAACCAGCCCAAGTCGTTCGCCCCGTTGCAGATCGAAAGAAACATCATCAATGGCGCGAAAAGATGCGGGCGGTCCGAACAGGGTTTTTCGCGGCAACCGGTAGTCGCGCACGACGTTTTTGACCTCAAGCAAGGGGCGCGGCGCAGGGGCGGCGGGCAAATCAACCTGATGGTTCGACGCAGCAAACAGCATCTTGGTATAGGGGTGTTGCATGTCGCGCAGCAGGCTTTGCGTCGCCCCCTGTTCGACAATCTGGCCGTTGCGCATGACGATGATCCGGTCGGCCATATCAGCGACGACGGCCAGATCATGGGTGATCATCAAAAGACCCATGCCATCCTCGCGGGCGAGTGATTTCAGCAGATCAAGGATTTGCGCCTGTGTGGTGACATCCAGCGCTGTTGTTGGCTCATCGGCAATCAGCAAGCGGGGCCGCAACGCGATGGCCATGGCGATGACAACACGTTGGCGTTGCCCGCCTGACAATTCATGCGGATAGCGCGACAGGGGAAAGCGATCTTGCGACAGGCCGACGCGCGTCAGGGTTGCGGCGGCTTGCGCTTCGGCGTCTGCACGTGAGATGTTTGCGTCATGGATGCGGATCGTTTCGGCCACCTGTGCACCGATGGTTTGGACAGGGTTCAATGCCGTCATCGGTTCCTGAAACACCATGCCCATGTCACTGCCGCGCATCTTGCACAGGTCCGGTTCACTTAGCTGCGTCAGCTCTTGATCGCCAAGCAGGATGTGACCTTTGGTCCGTGTCCCTTTTGGCAACAACCCCATGACGGCAAGGGCCGTCATGGATTTACCTGACCCGCTCTCGCCGGTAACGGCAACGATTTCGCCGGCGTCAATCGAAAGGGTCACATCGCGCAGGATATCAAAATTATAGATCGACAGACTAAGGTTGGTGATCTGCAAAAGGGTCATGTCCGCGCCACCCGCAAACGTGGATCAAGATAGTCGCGCAATCCGTCGCCCATCAGGTTTAATCCCAGCACGGTCAGTATGATCGCGAAACCCGGGACCAGCGCCATATGGGGCGCGATGCTGACCAGTGTTTGCGCATCCGCGAGCATCCGCCCCCATGATGGCGTCGGCGGTTGCGCCCCTAGCCCAACATAGCTGAGCCCCGCCTCGGCAAGGATACCAAGGCTGAACTGGATGGTGCCCTGAACAATCAGCAGATTGGTTACATTGGGCAGGATATGTTCGATGGAAATGCGCCGCGCGTTTTTGCCCGCAACGCGGGCGGCCATGATGAATTCGCGCTGCCAGAGGGAAAGTGCAGCACCTCGGGTAATGCGGGCGAAAACGGGAATGTTAAAGATGCCGATGGCGATGATGGCGTTGATCGCACCGGCCCCGAAAATCGCTGTGATCAGAATGGCGATGACCAAACTTGGAAAGGCAAACACCAGATCATTGCCGCGCATGATCAATTCATCCACCATTGTGCCTTGCCGCGCTGCCGCCCAAAGGCCCAGTGGCACGCCCAGACCCATGCCGATGCCCACCGCCACCAGCGCCACTGCGATAGAGGTGCGCGCGCCAACCATAATCATGCTTAGCAAATCGCGACCGAAATGATCGGTCCCCAACAAGTGGGTGGAGGACGGCGTTTGTAGTTTGTCAGGGATATTCAGGGCCGTGTGATCAAACGGGGTCCAGACAAAGCTGATGAGTGCCGCAAACAGGAAGACTGCGGTCAAAAGGCTGCCAAGGATTAGGTTCCGGTTCATGATCGCGCCCTCAATCGCGGATCGACAAGGGCATAGGCCAGATCAACCAGAAAGTTCACAAGGATCACGGAGAAAACCAAGAGCATTACAACGGATTCCACAACAATCAGATCGCGTGCTGAAATGGATTGAAACACCAGTCGCCCCAGACCGGGCAGGTAAAACACTTGTTCGATGATGATAGAGCCCGCCAGCAGAAACGAGAATTGCAGCCCGATGATCGTTAGCACCGGTATCAGCGCATTGCGCAAACCATGCCGCCAAAGCGCCTGTCGCGCCGTGAGCCCTTTGGCCCGCGCGGTACGCATGAAATCTTCGCCCATCACGTCAAGCAGAGAGGATCGCATCACCCGCGCAAGGATCGCAGCCTGCGGCAGGGCAAGGGCAATGGCCGGCAGGGTCAAACCGTGAAGTCCGGTGAAAAACCCCTTGTCCCAACCGACAAACCCGCCAGCAGAAAACCAACGCAGGTTGATGGCAAAGAGCAGCACCAGCATCATGGCGAACCAGAAATTGGGTACAGCCACGCCCAGTTGCGTGGCCCCCATCACCCCGATGTCCCCGGCCTGTCCCCGACGGCTGGCGGCGTAAATTCCGGCAGGAAAGGCGACCAGCGTGCTGAGTACCAGCGCGTAAAGCGACAAGGGCAAAGAAACCCACAGCCGGTCGCCGATCATCTGTGAAACAGGGGTGCGGTAAGTGTAGGAAGTGCCGAAATCGCCGGTCAGCATGCCGGTAACCCAAGTGACGTAACGCTCGACCTTGGAAACATCGAGGCCGAGTTCCGACCGCAGAGCAGCAAGCGTTTCGGGCTGCGCATTCATTCCCAACATAAACGACGCAGGGTCGCCCGGTGCCACTTCGATCACCACGAAAATCACCACCGAAGCGACGGCGAGACTGATGATCAACGAGACCAGACGTTTGAGGGCATAACGTAACATTTCGCGAGGGTATGCGCGGTCAGGGGTGGCGTCCAGTGGTGTTAACTTCTGACCTTACTTCCTTTGCAATACCTGCCTGAAAATGGAGCAGTCAGAATGTGATGCAGTGACATGAGATATTTTACCTCATGTTTTACGACTTTAGTTTCAATGGGTTACAAGAGTTATTCGTTAACGAAACGCTGGTTTCTTCCCAAAGCAGCGGAACTGTTTGCGACATTGGCTGGTTGATCTCACAACAGAACATGAGGAGAAAACAATGACCCGTACGTTTAAAACAATCGCCGCCGCCGCCCTGCTGAGCTCCATGTCTATGCCCGCTTTTGCTGCGGCGCACCTCGACATGACGACCATGACATGTGCCGAGTTCAACGCGCTTGAGTCCGGTGACCAGATGAAGGTCGCTGAAATGGCAATCGCCGAGATCGATGATGGTGCCAATGGCGTACCCACCGACGGCGAACCAAAAGCGACAGAAGACTCTGTTGGTACAACGACTGCCGCTGAAGCGACCGAAGGGAACACAACTGCCGGTGCCAAGGCTGATGGTAACGAGGACAACACTACTGAAGAGTCCCAGATGACCGAAGCGATGGAAGCGCTTGTTGCACAGTGCGACCGCAATCTGGACACATTGGTCAGCGAAGCCGCAGCCGGTCTTGACGGCACGCGCTAAGCGATAAGAAATTACGGATCAAAGGGCACCTTCGGGTGCCCTTTTTTTCGGCGTCGTCTAATATCAGACAATGCAGATACCGAAGTTCATAGGTCACGAGATTTTCCGCCATTCAACCTATGGCCGTTGGCACCCGTTGCGGGTTCCGCGTGTTTCGACAGTAATGGACCTAAGCCGTGCGCTGGGCTGGTTGCCGCCCACCCAGTTCATAACCTCGCCGCGCGCGAAACCGGCCGCATTGCAGCATTGGCACAGCCCGCGTTATATCGCGGCACTGCAACGGATTGAGGCAAGTCAGTCTGTCACGCCCCAAGACCGTGATTTGCACGACATCGGCAGTGTTACCAACCCCGTTTTCCCTGAAATATTCCGCCGCCCTGCAACGGCGGCTGGCGGGTCGATCCTTGCGGGTGAGCTGTTACAGGAGGGCGGTGTGATTTACAATCCGGCCGGCGGCACACACCATGGTATGCCGGATCGCGCAAACGGATTTTGCTATCTGAATGATCCGGTGCTGGCGATGCTCAGCCTGCGTCATCATGGGGTGCGGCGCATTGCCTATGTGGATATTGATGCCCATCACCCTGACGGGGTCGAGGTCGGGTTTGGCGGCGATCCTGATTGTCTGATGATCTCTGTCCATGAGGCGCGGTTGTGGCCGCGCACCGGCAAGATCGAGAATGACGCAGGCGGCAATGCGTATAATCTGCCCGTGCCGCGCGGTTTGAACGACAGTGAAATGGCCTGTATCAGGGACGAATTGATCCTGCCCAAGGTCGCGGCGTTTCGCCCTGATGCGATTGTCCTGCTGTGCGGGGCGGACGGGCTGGAGGAAGACCCCCTGTCGCATATGGCGCTTAGCAATAATGCGCAGTTGGATGTCCTGCGCGGGCTGATGGGCATGGCCCCGCGCCTGCTGGTCCTTGGCGGCGGCGGGTATAATCCGTGGTCGGTTGGACGGTTATGGGCGCAGGTTTGGGGTGTGCTGAACGGACGGGAGGCGCCGGAGGTCTTGCCCGACGCAGCGCAAACTGTTCTGCGCGGCTTGCGGTTCGACGGCAACAGACGCGGCAAAAACCCGCCAGAGCATTGGTTCACGACGTTAAGGGACGCAGCGCGTGAGGGCGATGTGAGAGATGAGGTGAAAGACGCGGTTTGCGCGCTGCTCCGCCGTAAGATGCGCTAGCGCTTTCTTGGCGGGGGCATGCGGTTAAAGACCCGCTTGGACCATATCGCGGATTTTTACAGCCTTTTCGAAGTGATCCAGCCGGTGTGTTTTGATCCACCATTCAGCCGCTTCCATTAACAGTTCCGGGTCGTCGTTCTTGTTGGCAAAGAACGCATAAAAGGACAGCCCAACGGTATCGCCCTTTTTTGCAATCTTGTCGGTACAGACCGCAACGGTTTTGTCTCTTAGACTCTTTCGCATCGTGGCTCCTGTCAGAAAACAGGCCCCCGCGGTGCAGGGGCCCTTGGTCGCGTGTTTTTCGGTTTTAGTCGGCCCAGCTGACGCTGGTCAGGTCGTTTGCCTGTGTCGGTGCATTTTCCCACAGACCCTGAACACCGGCCTGTGCGACGGTGGGCAAGGCCAGCTGGAACAGGTAGCCGTTCACATAGTCATCGGCGATGATCTGCTGCGCCTGCGCCATCATTTCGCCGCGCATTTCAGGATCGGCCGTCGTGTTGAACTTGGCAATCAGATCCTGAAACTCCTTGTTTTCATACTGGAAATAGTATTCTGGGTTTGCGTAGATCCCGATGTCCATCGGTTCGGTATGGCTGACGATGGTCAGGCCGAAATCCTTGCCCTTGAAAACCGTTTCCAACCACTGTGCCCATTCGACGTTGGTGATTTTGGCGGTGATGCCAACCTCTGCCAGCTGTGCAGCAATGATTTCGCCGCCGCGCCGCGCGTAGGAAGGGGGCGGCAGGTGCAAAGTGGTTTCAAATCCGTCCGCAAATCCGGCTTCGGCCAATAGGGCCTTGGCCTTTGCGGGGTCGTAATTGGATTGCGCCGTCAGATCGACATAGGCGGGATTATGCGGTGCAAAATGCGTCCCAATTGGTGTGCCCAGACCGAACATTGCACCGTCGATGATTGCTTGACGGTCAATCGCATGGGCCAGCGCCTCGCGCACCTTTACGTTGTCAAAGGGTGGCATCTTGTTGTTCGTCGACAGGATGGTTTCACCCTCGGTTGACCCGACAAGAACCTGAAAACGCGGGTCTGCTTCGAATTGCGGCAGGTTTTCCGGGGCGGGAAAGCCGGAGAACACATCAACGTCTTCAGCCATCACCGACGCAAAAGCAGCGGTCGGATCAGAGATAAATTTGAACGTTGCCGAGGCCAGCGCAGGGGCGTCCCCCCAATAGGCGTCGTTGCGGGACAGTTCGACCTTGTCGCCCTGCGTCCAGCTGTCAAACTTGAAGGCGCCGGTGCCGATGGGCGTCTGTTTGATACCTTCGATGCTTTCGGGTGCCACGATCACGGCATCACCCCATGCAAGGTTGAAGATCAGGTTGCCATTCGGTTCGGAGAGTTTCACCTCGACCGTCATTGGATCAACGACGTTCACTTCGGAAATGGCTGAATACAGTGCCTTTTGTGCATTCGCGCTGTCTTCTGCCCCGATCCGGTCGAGGCTGAATTTCACATCCTCGGCGTCCATCGTCGTGCCGTCGTGAAATGTTACGTCAGAGCGCAGTTTGAACGTATAGGTTAGCCCGTCATCGGAAATGTCCCATGATTCCGCGAGGCCCGGCACAACCGAACCGTCGCTCATAAAGCGGGTCAGACCCTCGAACACGTTGGAATAAAGCACCGAATCGATGGCACCGGCTGCGGCAGATGTCGGGTCCATATGAGGTGGCTCAAGCTGGATCGCGATGGTGATATCGTCTTTGGCCAAGGCGGCACCGGCCAAAAGGGCTGCGGTGCTGACGCCAAGCAGAAGGCGGGGCAGGTGTAACATGGGTGGTCTCCCTTATTGATTATGGAATGAAGGCTAGCCAAAACACAGGGCCGTGACCAGTGGCCGCAAGCAGGGTTTGCCTTTACCGCGCGTAGCGCCTAAAGACGCGGGCTTGCGAAGAGGGTCAGGTGATGTCGGCAACACTGGGTATTGATTTCGGAACATCAAATTCGGCGGCTGGGGTTTGCGTGAATGGCAAACCGCAGTTGATCGCATTGGAAGGCGGCGCGCCGACCATGCCCACAGCGGTGTTCTTTGACTATGAAGAAAAGAAGATGCTGGTTGGCGCGGCTGCCTCTGATGCCTTGTTGGGGGGCGACGACGGGCGCTATATGCGGGGCCTCAAAAGCCTGCTGGGCACAAGGCTGATCCGCGAAAGCCGGATGTTGCTGGGTGAGCGGCTGGATTTTATCGACATTGTGGCGCGGTTCCTGACCGAACTGAAAACACGCGCTGAAGCGACGACCGGCCAAACCTTTACCCATGCCGTATCGGGGCGCCCTGTTCGGTTTCATTCAGAGGACGAAGCGCGCAATGTGCAGGCATTGGAAGACCTCAAGGAATGTTACGCGCGCGCCGGGTTTGAAGGTGTGCGCTTTTTGAACGAACCCGAAGCGGCCGCACGGGCCAGTCGCGATGTGCTGAACGCAGGTGATCTGGGTCTGGTGGTGGACATCGGTGGCGGTACGTCGGATTTCACCCTGTTTCGCCAAAGCGGCAGCACCGACATCGACATTCTGGCCAGCTATGGCGTGCGTATCGGCGGTACGGATTTTGACCGCCGCCTCAGCATTAAACGGGTGATGCCGCAGCTCGGCATGGGCAGCCAGATCCGCCATGCCTTTGGCGGTGATACGCATATCGCACCTAATGCGATCTTTAACGATCTGGCGACATGGGCAAAAATTCCGTTTCTTTACGGCCCCGACACCCTGCGCGCGGCGAAGGATTTGCATAAATATGCCGTGCATGAGGGACGTCTGGCGCGGCTGGTCAAGGTGTTGGAGGAAGAGCTGGGGCATGATCTGGCCTTTGCCGTCGAGGCGGGCAAGATTATGGCGAACACGCCGGGGATCGAGAACCCGGTGATTAAGGTCGGGATGCTAAAGCGCAAGGCGGTGCTGCCGCTGCCAGCCGAAATGATGACGGCGAAACTGGCGGTGCTGGCAGACCAGATTGGCACCGCGGCAGAGGCGACACTGGCCGCTGCCGACGTAGAGCCGGACGCGGTGGACAAGCTGATCTTTGTGGGCGGTTCCAGCCTGATGCAAGTGGTGCAGGACGCGCTGACCACGCGGTTGCCGCGCGCGCAAGTGCACCGTGGTGCGGCGCTGACCGGTATCGTGGACGGGTTGGCGTTGGCCTCAGGTGACGGGAAGTAAAAGCGTCTCTAACGCGGCTCCCATCACCTTGGCGCTGTCGATCATATCGTCGATGCCGATGTATTCATCGGGCTTATGCGCGAGGTCCAGAATGCCCGGCCCATAAGCGATGCAATTCTTCAGCTTGCCGATCCGGTCGATGTGTTTTTGATCGTAGCTGCCGGGCGACGCGACATATTGGGGCGGTACGCCCATCACATCCTCAATCGCTTTGGCTACGGTACGCACAACCGGCGATTCCTTGTCGGTCATGGACGGTAGAACCGAGTTACGTTCGGTGATCTCGTATTCGAAATTCGGACGGCTTTCGCGCAATCCGTCAAGCAGGCCGGTGACCTCGTCGCGCACTTGATCCAGCGGTTCCTCGACGAGGAAACGCCGGTCGATCACGATGCGGCAGGAATCAGGGACGCAATGGGCCTGTAGCCCGTCAAAATCATCGGCCGGTTCGTTTTCACCACCATGAATAGAGTTGATGTTCATCGTCGAATTGCGCGCCCCTTCGGGGACAACCGGCATTTCGGTGTAGCGGGCGGCCATCGCGGGAAAAAGCTTATCCTCAAACTCCTGCAACACCGCGCCCATGTGGCGCACGGCGCAATCGCCAAGGAAAGGCATCGCGCCATGGGCAATCTCGCCCTTGGTTTCGATCTCGGCCCACCAGCCGCCGCGATGTCCCAGACAAATCCGGTCTTTGTTCAGCGGTTCGGGAATGATCACATGCTGAACCTTGTCGGGGCTGAAATGGCCGTGCTCGGCAAGGTAGGCCACACCGCCATAGCCGCCGGTTTCTTCGTCCGCCGTGCCCGAAATCTCGATCGCGCCCGCGAAATCGGGATGTTGTTCGATAAAAGTTTCGGCGGCGATGATCGATGCGGCAAGCCCGCCTTTCATGTCGCAGGTGCCGCGCCCGTAAATTTTGCCGTCCGAAATTTCGGCACCGAAGGGGTCAAAGGTCCAACCGGCGCCTACCTCGACCACATCGGTGTGGCTGTTGAAATGCACACATTCGCCGGCATGTTTGCCGTCGCGCCGCGCGATGATGTTCCAACGTGGATATTTTTCGCTGTCCCCGGGTGTGCCAAAAGCGCGGATCATCTGGGTTTCAAAACCATGCGCGGACAGGCGTTTGTCCAGATATTCGCAGATCAGACGATAATCCTGACCGGGCGGGTTTAACGTCGGGATACGGATCAGGTCTTGGGTCAGCGCGATCAGGTCGTCGCGTTTTGCGGCAATGGCTTCTGAGAGAGGTGTGTTCATACGGGCATCGTTTCTCTGTTCATCGGTATTGGCAAGAGCTAGCCGGCGATATCCTTCATCGCTGCAAGTAAATTACGCACTTCTTCAAGGGTGTTGTAGTGGCACAGCGATACGCGGACCGCTGCCTCAAGCCCGAGAGGGTTAAGAATATTGCCAGAATAATGATCCGCACGACGGATGTGGGTGCGAATGCCCTGCGCGTTCAATTGGTCAACGATATCGCTGGTTGGGACGTGATCCAGTGCAAAACTGACCAGGCCTTCGCGATCAGGATTATCCCGTCCGCCAAGGATCGTGACCCCGGGTAGATCGGCCAGTCCGGGCAGGTTATCCACCCCGTTCAGCATCGCATCGGTCAGGGATTTTTCATGGGCGTGGATCGCGGCACCTGCGGCTTCGATCCGCGCACGCGGGTCTGTTGCGTCAGAGGTTTCACCGCCCAACCAGTCAAAATAATTTACAACATCGCTGAAGGTCGCATAGGCCCCCGTGTCGCGCGTTCCCATTTCCCAATTGCCGACGGGGCCATCTTTCAAAGTTTCAATTGGCAGCGCGGTCAGCCGGTCGGACGCCCAAGCGACACCGTACCCATGGCGCGAAAACACCTTGTAGGGGGACACAACATAACCGTCGATGTCATAGCTGGCGATATCGATACGTCCGTGACTGGCGTGCTGAATGCCGTCAACGATGACAAAGGCATCCGGCGCGACTGCGCGAATGGCTGACACAATGGCGGGTACATCATTGCCGATACCCGTAACCGGAGAGGTATGCAGGATCGTTGCAACACGCACGTCCGGCGTCATGGCCGCGGCGTAGGCCTGCGCCGTTACCTGACCGGTGGCATCGTCATGCGGTACATTGATGTAATCCTTGCCCGCCACATCGGCCCAATGCAGCGCGGCACTGCGCGACGCGGGATGCTCTACCGACGACCCAATCACCTTGCCGCCCTCAGGCGCGCCCATGACAGCGGTGCGGATCAGACGAAAGGTCAGTTCGGTGCCGGACTCACCTACAAAAAACTGGCCGTCGGGCGCGTTAAAGAACAGCGCCATATCGGTTTTGGCCTGTTTGATCACAGCAACCAACGCGTGTGATGCGGCATTTCCCCGCCCCTGGTTATCCGGAATGGCCGCGAATTTGGCAGAGGTTTCAACCACCGAATTCAACGTCAACGCCCCCCCTGCGTTTTCGAAAAAGATGCGCGGACCAGAGAACGGACAGTTGTCCACATGGGCAAAGCGGTCACGGATGGCACGGGTCAGGGAAGGGTCGGCAATGGTCATGTGATGTCCTTTCGATCTGGCGGCATCATCGCGCAAGCGCGCGGCACTGCAAGAGCAATTTCGCGCGCGGCAAGGTTTACAGCCAACCGGTTTTTCCTTGCCAGCAGCGCCAGTGCGCCCCATTTGTAAAAGGGGCTAGGGAGAACTGGTACAAATGCAAATCTCCAGACTTGGTTTTCGCGGGTATTGGGATGTGTTCAAGTCCAGCGTAACCCAGATTGGCGAAAGTAATCTGGCGTTGATTTCTGCCGGTGTCGCGTTCTTTTCCATGCTGTCGTTGTTTCCCGCCTTGGCGGCGCTGATTGCCATGGCCGGGATCATTGCCGATCCGGCAGAGGTCGTCGCGCAACTGGAAGACCTGCGCGAGTTGATGCCAGCGGATGTGTTCGAGATCATTCACCAACAGGTCGTCAGCCTTGTCTCTGCGAGCAGTGATACGTTGGGCTGGGCTGGAGTGGTTTCCCTTTTTCTCGCGCTTTGGTCAGCACGTGCAGGGGTTGGCGCAATGATCATCGGGCTGAATTCTGTCTACTTTCAACCCAACCGCAACACTGCATGGCATTATTTGCGGGCGCTGATGCTGACGGCCGCGTTGGTTGGCGTCGGCCTGGTCGCATTGATCAGCCTTGTGGTGATCCCCGTGCTGCTGGCGTTTTTCCCGCTTGGGCTGATCGGCACCTTGTTGATTGACGGATTGCGCTGGATCGTAGCGATTGTGGTGTTGTTTGCGGGTGTCGGATTGCTGTACCGCTATGGTCCCAATCGCAAGGTTGCGCGGTTTCGCTGGCTCTCTGCGGGTGCAATTGTTGCCGTTGCGCTTTGGGTAATCCTGTCCCTTGGTTTTTCCTATTACGTCACCAATTTCGGCAATTACAATCAGGTTTACGGGTCGATTGGCGCGGTGGTGGCGATGTTGATCTGGCTATGGATCACCAGTTTTCTGGTGCTCTACGGGGCGGCACTGAACGCGCAGATTGAGGCGTGGCTCAAGGAAAACCACCCGGTGACGCCCCTGCAAGAAACTTTCTAGATCTGTTCCACGGGTGCAAAGGTTTCTGCGCGCGCGCGGGACCAGCGGTTTTTGTTGCCGTTGAAATCTTCGGCATCATCATCCAGTAAATACCCTTCGGGCAGGTAACCATAGACATCTTTGGCCTCGACCATGCTTTTGTCACCCTGACGCAGCATCATATGGTGGGGCAGAAAATCGCTGGGATGGTGCAGACCGGCAGCGCCGGTCATCTCGCCCAGCGCCTCCATCGTGTTGCGGTGAAAACGGGCGACGCGTTCGCTTTTGTGCCCGACGTCAAGGGCGCGCATGCGGGTTTTGTCTTGCGTTGCGACACCGACAGGGCAGTGATTGGTGTGACATGCCTGCGCCTGAATACACCCGATCGCAAACATGTACCCGCGTGCCGAATTGCACCAGTCCGCGCCCAAAGCCAGCGCCCGCGCAATATCAAAGGCCGACACAACCTTGCCCGCTGCGCCGATCTTGATTTTGTCGCGCAGTCCAGCACCGCGCAGTGTGTTGTGCACAAAAGTCAGCCCTTCAATCATCGGCATGCCGACGTGGTTCGAAAATTCGACCGGTGCCGCGCCTGTGCCGCCCTCGGTACCGTCAACAACGATGAAGTCCGGGGTGATACCAGTCTCTAACATGGCTTTCACCATGCACATGAATTCACGCCGGTGCCCGATGCACAGTTTGAAACCCACCGGTTTGCCGCCCGACAATTCGCGCAGCCGGCCAATGAATTCCATCATTTCGATGGGTGTGGAGAAAGCGGAGTGAGCGGCAGGGGACACGCAATCCTTGCCCATCGGTACGCCGCGTGCCTCTGCAATTTCGGGAGTGATCTTGGACGCGGGCAGCATCCCGCCATGACCGGGTTTGGCCCCCTGGCTGAGCTTGAGCTCGATCATCTTGATCTGCTCAAGCGAGGCCGTTTCGCGGAACTTGTCAGGGTCGAATGACCCGTCCGCCGCGCGGCTGCCGAAATAACCGGAGGCCAGTTGATAGATCAGATCACCACCGCCCGCTTTGTGATAGCGGCTGACCGATCCTTCGCCGGTGTCATGGGCAAAACCACCAAGCTTTGCACCGGTATTCAGCGCCTGAATGGCATTGGCCGAGAGTGATCCAAAACTCATCGCAGAGATGTTATAAAGTGACGCTGAATAGGGTTTGGTGCACTGCGGTCCGCCGATCGTTGTGCGAAAGTCGAAGTCATGGATATGTACGGGGGCGACCGAATGGGTAATCCACGAATATCCTGCATCATAGACCCGCATCCGTGTGCCGAAGGGGCGCGAATCCTCTTCACCCTTGGCGCGTTGATAGACCAGGGACCGGCTGTCGCGGCTGAAGGGTTCTTCGTCTTGGTCGGATTCGATCAGATATTGCCGGATCTCGGGGCGGATTCCTTCGAAAAAGAAACGCATGTGACCCAGCACAGGATAGTTGCGCAGGATCGAATGTTTGATTTGGGTGACATCATAGATACCCATACCTGTAAGGGCAGCAAACAGGGCGAAAGGCAGGACGAACCAGCCGCTCCATGTGAAAATCAGGATAAAGCTGACCAGCGTCAGGGCACCGGCGGCGGCGAAAGTGGTAAATCTGGTCATCGACCCCAAGTCTGGCATATCGTTCCTATCGTGCTGTCACATTGGCGTTTGCCTTAGTGTGACGGGATTGGCAGGTTTCGCAAGCTCTTGCTGTGTTACAGATCATCAACAGCCCGTGGTTAAGGAACAGATATGAACAAAGGTCCGTTGGCATCATTGAAAGTCGTCGAGTTTTCCGGCCTTGGCCCTGCGCCGCTGGCAGGTCAATTGCTGGCAGACTTGGGGGCGCAGGTCACGACGGTTGATCGCAAGGAAGTTGTGCCGGATCCGGCCGACATTAACCGGCGGGGCAAACAATCGGTTGTTATGGATCTCAAGTCCGATGCAGGAATTAAAGCGGCGCGCGACGTGATCGACGCAAGTGACGTGTTGATCGAAGGATTCCGGCCCGGTGTGATGGAACGCTTGGGTCTGGGACCGGAAACCTGCCCTGAAAATTTGATCTATGCGCGCATGACCGGTTGGGGCCAGACGGGCCCTTGGGCGCATATGGCGGGCCATGACATCAATTATCTGGGGCTGACCGGCGCGTTGAACGCGATGGGGGAGGGGGGCGCACCGCCTGTGCCGCCGCTGAACCTTGTGGCGGATTACGGGGGCGGCACGATGTTCCTGATCTTTGGCATCCTTTCAGCGGTGATCGAACGGGGCGTCACCGGAAAGGGACAGGTTGTAGATGCCGCGATGGTAGATGGGGTGCCCGCGATGATGGGGCTGATCCATGCGATGTTGGCGCAGGGCAGTTGGCGCGAGGACCGCGCGTCGAACTGGCTGGACGGGGCCGCGCCGTTTTACCGGTGCTACACCTGCGCGGATGGCAAGTTTGTCGCAGTCGGGGCGTTGGAGCCGCAGTTCTTTGCCATTTTGTTGGAAAAAACCGGGCTGCCTGCCGTTTATGGCAAGGACCAGAATGACAGAACGAACTGGCCAGCCCGCACGGCGGAATTCGCGCAGATATTCGCTTCACGCAGTCGTGATGACTGGGCCAAGATCTTTGATGGCAGCGACGCTTGTGTCACGCCCGTGCTGAGTTTTTCCGAGGCTGAAAACCATCCCCATATGGCGCAGCGTGCCACTTTGGTCCGTCGCGACGCGGTGCTGCAAGCGGCCCCCGCCCCGCGTTTTCGACCGCTTAGATCCTCTGCGAATTGAGGTGTAACATGGGGGATAAATCCTATATCTTTACGCGATGAAGGATTTCGCCGCCTCTGATCCCACGGCCCTGCTGGATGACTTGATTGTCTGTCCGCAATGCGACGCGGCCTACCGGATGAAAAAACCCGAAAACGGTGAGCGCGCGGTCTGTCAGCGGTGCCACAAGGTGCTGATCGCGCCGCGCCGCAATGCCGGTTTGCATATCATTGCCGTTGCCCTTGCCGTGCTGTTCCTGATCATTGGCGCGGCGGTATTTCCGTTTCTGACAATTGATGCGGCCGGTAACAAAAACGCGGTCTCTATCCTTGATGCCGCATTGGCGTTTTCGGGCGGGCCGATGATCGTTCTATCGCTGGCGACGGCCGCGCTGATCATTTTTGTACCGCTCGCGCGGGTGCTGCTGACCCTTTATGTGCTGGTGCCTGTTGTGCTGGATCGTCCCGCCGCACGCCACGCCATTCGCGCGTTTCGTATTTCCGAGGCATTGCGCCCGTGGTCAATGGCCGAAATTTTCGCGATTGGCTGTGCTGTGGCGCTGGTCAAAGTAGCCGATCTGGCGACGGTCGGTTTTGGTCCGGCGTTCTGGATGTTTGGAATTCTTGTTGTTCTTGTCATCGCGCAAGACAGTTTTATGTGTAAATGGTCAGTATGGTATCGTCTGGAACATCCGAAAAATTCGTGAGCGCACGCAGCTTGGGCATTGTCGCCTGCCGCCGCTGCACCAAGGCGTGGCCGATGGACACGGCTGTCTGCGGGCGCTGCGGGCACAAACTGCAATCGCGCGATCCGCTTAGCCTGCAACGAGTCTGGGCCTTCTGGGTCATGGGTGCGCTTTGCTACATCCCGGCCAATGTCTATCCGATGCTGCGTACTCAAACGCTGTTTCAGGTCGACGAAAGCACGATAGTTTCCGGCGCGGTCGAACTGGCGCATCACGGCAGCTTTGGCATTGCGGCGATCATCCTGTTTGCATCGGTGGTGATCCCGCTGGCCAAATTCTGGGCTGTTGCCTATCTCGCCGTGAGCGTAAAAACACCAACCCGCGTTTCGAACTACCGCCGCCAGATGCTTTATGAGGTGGTGGAATACATCGGGCGCTGGTCGATGATCGACATCTTTGTGGTTGCGATCCTGTCAGCGCTGGTGCAACTCAAGACACTGGCGTCAATAAACCCCGGTCCGGCTGCGATTTTCTTTGCCCTGTCGGTAATATTTACCATGCTGTCTGCTCAGGCTTTTGATTCCCGTATGATCTGGGATGCACAGGCCGAAAATGAGGGTTCGAAACACGATGACTGATGACGTGCCACAAGTGTCTGTTTCGCCCGCCCGCAAAGCTTTTCTTAGTGGCGCATCCGTGGTGTGGATCATCCCGCTTGGTGCGTTGCTTGTCGCGCTGTTTGTCGCTTGGCAGTCCTATACCGCCCGTGGTCCGATCATCACCATCGAATTTGAAACCGGCGCGGGCATCAAATCCGGCGAGACGGAGTTGCGGTATCGGGATGTGACGGTTGGCGTTGTTGAAAAGGTCAGCTTTGCCAGTGGTTTAACGCGTGTTCAGGCGCATGTTCGCGTGGACAAGGATGTGGCCCCGTTTATCGACAATGGTGCGGTGTTCTGGATCGTGCAGCCCGAGGTGTCAGCGCAGGGTATCACCGGCCTCAGCACAGTGCTGAGCGGTGTGTATATCGAGGGATCATGGGATGATCAGCAAGGGCCCGTACCCGCATCTTTCAGCGGCGCGTCCGAAGCGCCTTTGATCCGTCCGGGGCAGGGTGGACTTGAGATTGCCTTTCGCACCGTGGCCAACAGCCAGCTGACCGATAACGCCCCGATCTTGTACAAAGGCATCGAAGTGGGCCGGATCGGCCGCGCGCGGATTTCTCAGCGGGGTAATTTTGCGATTGTCGAGGCGCTGATTTTTGAAGACCACCGCAATTTGATCAACCAGTCGACCCGTTTTTGGGATGCCTCCGGTTTTAGTGTCAGCATCGGCACGGCGGGTGCCGAAATCGATTTCTCCTCGCTTGCGACACTGATCGGCGGCGGGATCACCTTTGACACGTTTGTGTCAGGCGGGGGGCGCGTGTCGGACGGCACCGTTTTTGAAGTTTTCCCTGACCGTGAAACTGCCCGCAATTCTGTTTTCAACGCGTCGGAGGTTGAACCGCTGGGCGTCAGCGTAATCTTTGACGAGAATATCTCTGGCCTGACCGTTGGCGCACCTGTTGAACTGAGTGGTTTGAAAATCGGCGAAGTTGAATCGCTTTCGGGCATCGTCAACTATGACCAATTCGGCGACAGCCGTGTGCGTCTGAACGTAATTCTGTCCATCCAACCCGCGCGTCTGGGCCTGCCTGACGAAGTCACAAGCGAAGCGGCTTTGGCCTTTTTGCAGAACCGTGTTGTTGCTGGCCTGCGCGCGCGACTTGCTTCTGCAAGTTTGTTGACGGGTGGGCTGAAAGTCGAACTTGTGATGGTGGAAGACAGCCCGTCCGCGCGACTGGTGGGCGAAGTTGATGATCTGCCTGTACTGCCGACAACGCAGAATGAAACCTCTGATGCCTCTGCTACAGTTGAGGGGGTGTTTACCCGCATCAATAATCTGCCGATCGAAGAACTGCTGAATTCTGCCATCACCTTTATGGATTCCGCCGAAAGTCTGGTGTCCAGCGAAGACATCCGCGCGACACCGGGTGATTTGCGCGCGCTTCTGGGTGAAGTGCAGGGGCTGGTCGCCTCCGACGATGTGCGCAACATTCCTGTGAGCCTGAATGCGACGTTGAAGCGTGTCGAAGCGCTTGTCGCGGAGTTGGAAAAAGAGCGGGTCGCGACCAAGCTGGCCGAGGTGCTGACCTCCGCTGCCGGTGCGGTCAGTGTGGTAGAAACCTCTGTCGCGGGTGTGCCTGCCTTGTTGTCACAAATCGAAGCAGTGGCTGCCAAGGTCGAAACCCTTGAGCTGAACGAGTTGGTGACCGAAGTCACAGCCCTGATCAAATCCGCCGAAGCGATGGTCGATAGCGACGACGTCAAAGCATTGCCCGGTGCGGTCAAACGTACGTTGGACGAGGTCAACGTGACCCTCAGCGAAGGTCGTTCGCTGTTGGGCGAGGTGCAAGGATTGGTCGCCTCCGACGATGTGCAAAACATCCCTGTTACGCTGAATGCGACCTTGGTGCGGGTCGAAGCCTTGGTGGCGCAGCTGGAGCAGGAACGCATCACCGCCAAGATTTCCGAGGTACTGGATTCAGCAATGAGCGCTGCCCAAACCGTGGAAAATTCCGTTGCCGGTGTCCCCGCGCTGATCACCCAGATCGAAGCGGTTGCGGCCAAGGCGGAATCGCTTGAGGTTAACGAGTTGATTGCGGAGCTGACAGCCTTGACCAAAGCCGCCGAAGCCGTGGTTGCGACCGAGGACGCCAAAGCGCTTCCGGGGTCATTGAAACGCGCGTTGGACGAGGTGAATTATACCTTGCAAGAACTGCGTGAGGGCGGCGCGATTGAAAACGTGAACCAGACGCTTGCCTCGGCCCGCAATGCCGCCGACAGCATCGCGGTGTCGTCCAAGGATCTGCCCAAGATCGTGGAACGCCTGACCGCGCTGTTCGCCCAAGCGGGGCGCACCATTGAGGGCTATAACAAGGGCGACCAGATCAGTCGCGAGGCACAAACCACGATGCGAGATATTCAAAAAGCGGCTGACGCTCTTGCCTCTTTGGCCCGCTCCATCGAACGTAACCCCAATTCGCTTTTGCTGGGAAGATAGACATGACCTTTGCTGCCCGTTTTATTCCTTTTGCGCTGCTGACGTTGATCGCAGCTTGCGGATCGCCCGAACGCTTTGCCGTCAGCCCGCCGGTGATTGCGGAAACCATGCGCATCGGGTTTGCCTCGGTCGAGGTCAAGGACGTTTCCCTGCCCAGTTACGCAGCATCTGACGAAATCTCTATCCGGCGCGAAGACGGCACGCTTACCAGTTCATCCGATGTGCTGTGGGCCGACGCGCCTGATCGCGCGATTGCGCTGGAGCTTAGCCAGAACCTCGCGCGGCTCACGAAGCGTCGCGTCGCGTCCGAACCCTGGCCTTTTGAAGAGTTTCCCGATGCCCGCTTGGAAATCCGTTTCTCTGAACTGGTCGCAACTACCAGCGGGTCATTCAACACGTCCGGTCAGTATTTCGTGGCGGTGGCGGACGGTCGACGCGAGCGCTCCGGCCTGTTCGAGCTGAGCGTTGCTTTTGACCCCAAGGGCGGCCCGAACGCCATTGCCCGCGCGCGTGGCCAATTGATCCTTGATCTGGCGCAATACATCGCGCGCAACGGGTTGAAGTAAGGGCGTACACACGCCTCTAGGGCCAGCCTTTGTCGCAGCATCAAATGCGCGGTTTCTGCGAAACGGGTCGGCATAATTGCGTGTTTTCCCTGACTTAATTGGCACGCTTTTGCGAACCGGACGCGGCTGGAAGTTTTTGCAGCGGTACACGCTTGCGCAATCACAGTTGTTGCAGTTCCCGATCTTCTGTCCTATCGATAGCACATGAATTCTGCTGCGGCGTCGTCAGACACGGCACCGCAGTAGCGAAATTATCCGTCGGGGGGCCCGTTTGGGCTGAGAGGTGCGTGCACCGACCCGTCGAACCTGATCCGGGTTATGCCGGCGTAGGGAACGGGTAGATTGTGCGACCGATACCGCACGAGGCTCATTCTCACGTTGGCACACCCATTGTATGGAGATGTGCACGTGACGAACCAGACCCCGATTGCCCTGACCATTGCCGGCTCTGATAGTGGCGGCGGAGCTGGTGTGCAGGCCGATCTAAAGGCGATGTCGGCGAACAGGGTCTATGGTGCCAGTGTCATTACTGCGGTAACGGCTCAAAATACCCAATCTGTAACTGCTGTTCACGAAATCCCCGCAGATGTCGTTGCCGCACAAATCGACGCGGTTCTGTCGGACCTTGCTGTGAATGCGATCAAGCTGGGGATGCTGTTCTCTGTTTCGATCATTAAGGCGACGGCGCAGCGCTTGGCGACATTTGACGGGCCAGTTGTTGTGGATCCGGTGATGATTGCAAAATCGGGCGATGCCCTGTTGCAGGACGCCGCTGTCGCTGCGTTGATCGAACAGATCTTACCGCTGGCCAGCCTTCTTACCCCGAATTTGCCGGAGGCTGCGCGCCTGTTGAATGAAGCAGAGGCGACGACACCGGAAGAAATGATCGCGCAGGGCGAGCGGCTTGTGGCGATGGGGCCACGCGCTGTTTTGATGAAGGGGGGGCACGCGACCGGCGGCATCTGCACCGATGTGCTGGTCGACAAGGGGGGTGTTGTAATCACGCGATCTGCGCCGCGCATTGACACCGCAAACACCCATGGCACCGGCTGTACCTATTCTGCGGCGATCGCGGCACAACTGGCGCAGGGACTTGCCCTAAACGAAGCGGTAAGCGTTGCGCACGGGTATCTTCAGGCGGCGATCAAGGCTGCGGACAGTTTGAAAATCGGCAAGGGGCACGGGCCGGTCCATCACTTTCACGGTCTTTGGACATGAGTGATGTCACGGTCATAGGGGCGGGCGTTGCAGGCCTGTGTGTGGCACGCGCATTGTTGGATCGCGGGGCCAGCGTGGTCGTGGTGGACCGGCACGACACCGCTGGTCCGCACGCCTGTTCATGGTGGGCAGGTGGCATGCTGGCCCCGTTCTGCGAGGGCGAAAGCGCGGAAGAGCCGGTTGTCCGCTTGGGGTGCGAGGCGGCTGATTGGTGGGATGCCAAAACCGGTGCGGTGCAGCGACGTGGCTCTTTGGTTGTGTCGCCGGCCCGTGACAAATCCGACCTCACGCGGTTCGCGCGGCGCACGACGGGATATCGCGAAGTATCAGGCACCGAAATTTCATCCCTTGAGCCGGACTTGGGGGATCGCTTTGCAAAAGGCCTATTCTTCGAAAGCGAAGCCCACCTTGCCCCGCGTCGCGCCCTTGCCCAACTGCGCGCGCGCCTGTTGGCGGATGGTGCGCGGTTTGAACAGGATGACGCCGATCCTGTGGCATATGCCCAACGCGGACTGACCGTTGATTGCCGTGGATTTCAGGCCAAGGCTGATTTGGCCGATTTGCGTGGCGTCAAAGGTGAAATGCTGGTCCTGTCCTGCCTGGAGGTCACATTGACCCGCCCTGTCAGGATGCTGCACCCGCGCGTGCCGCTTTATATCGTGCCGCGGGGCGATGGTGTTTTTATGCTGGGGGCCACGATGGTTGAGGGTCACGCAGGCCAGCATGTAACCGCGCGCGCCTTGCTGGAATTGCTCAGCGCAGCCTATGCGTTAAACCCAGCGTTTGGCGAAGCAGAAGTGCTTGAAATCGGCGTCGACAGCCGACCGGCCTTTCCCGACAACCTGCCGCGCATCCGCCGCGATGGTAATCTGATCCGCGCCAATGGCTTGTTCCGGCACGGTTTCCTGTTGGCACCTGCCCTCGCACGCATGGTCGCCGCGCTTATTTTTGACAATGAAATACCCGAGGTGATGGATGAGACTGCAGCTTAATGGTGAACCAATTGATGTGCGGGTTACGACCTTGGCCGACCTGATCACGGCCGAGGGTCTGGGGGACGCCAAGATTGCAACCGCGGTGAACGGGGTCTTTGTGCCGGCAACGGTACGTGCGCAGCATGCGCTCAGCACCGGCGATACTGTCGAGATCCTTGCACCGATGCAGGGAGGATAAGAGATGCGCCCCTTCTATGGCACGCAACTGACCAACGGTTTCATGTTGGGGACCGCCCAATACCCGTCACCGGCAATCTTGGCTGATGCCTTTACGCGCAGCGGCGCCAGCGTCGCGACCGTGTCCTTGCGACGCGAAAGTGGACAGGACCGCGCGGGACAGGATTTCTGGGAACTGATCAAGGACCTGGGCGTACACGTACTGCCCAACACCGCTGGTTGTCACAGTGTGAAAGAGGCGGTCACGACGGCGCATATGGCGCGCGAGGTTTTTGACACCAAGTGGATCAAGCTGGAGGTGATAGGCGAAGAAGATACCTTGCAACCCGATGTTTTCGGCCTTGTCGATGCGGCGCGCATCCTGACCGAAGACGGGTTTCAGGTGTTTCCCTACACAACCGAAGATCTGGTGGTGGCTGACAAATTGCTGCACGCAGGATGCGAAGTGCTGATGCCATGGGGTGCACCGATCGGGTCGGGGCTTGGGCTGAACAATATCTTCGGGTTGCGGGCCATGCGTGCGCATTTTCCTGACGTGCCCTTGGTAATTGATGCCGGTCTTGGCCTGCCATCACAAGCCGCCGCTGCGATGGAGCTGGGATTTGACGCAGTTCTGCTCAACACCGCTGTGGCAAAGGCCGGTGACCCTGCCGCAATGGCCGAAGCATTCGCAATTGCCATCAAAGCGGGACAACTGGCCCAGGCCGCAGACCCGATGGAACCGCGCGACATGGCATCCCCTTCGACCCCTGTGATCGGAAAGGCATTCCTGCAATGACACTGGATCGCTTTTACCCGATTTTCGACAGCGCTGACTGGATTGAACGACTTGTTCCCTTGGGCATCAAGCTGGTGCAGCTGCGGATGAAAGACATGCCACCCGACGTCGTGACGGCGCATATCGAGCGGTCGAAACTGGTGTGCGCGCGCCACGGTTGCACCTTGATCGTTAACGATTATTGGCAGGCGGCGATTGATACAGGATGCGATTATATCCACCTCGGTCAGGAAGATCTTGATGATGCAGACATCGCGGCCATCCGTGCGGCTGGCCTGCGGCTCGGGATCAGCACGCATGACAAGGCAGAGTTGAGACGGGCGCTGGCGCTTGCGCCGGATTACATCGCACTCGGGCCGATTTACCCGACAATCCTGAAAAAGATGAAATGGCACGAACAGGGCGTTGCCAAACTGGCCACATGGCGCGCTTTGATCGGGGGCACGCCTTTAATTGCAATCGGGGGCATGTCGATTGACCGCGCCGCGGGCGCATTCGACGCGGGCGCTGATGTGGTGGCGGCCGTCACCGACATCACGCTGAACGAAGACCCCGAAGAACGCGTAAGCGCGTGGCTGAAAGCGACGCGATGAGCAGGTATGAACGCCAAACCGTTTTACCAAGCGTCGCCGATGCTGGGCAGGCGGCAATCCGGCAAAGCCATGTTCTTGTGGTTGGTGTTGGGGGGCTTGGCGCGCCGGCATTGCAATATCTGGTCGGGGCGGGTGTTGGACGGCTGACAGTGATGGACGGTGACCGCGTGAGCCTGTCCAACCTTCATCGTCAAACACTGTTTCGCGAAGCTGACGTTGGTAAAACCAAGGTGGAGGCGGCGGCAGAAACACTGCGCGGATTGAACACGGACTGCACGATTGAAACGCTCGAAGCGCAACTCGATCCGGTGAATGCACTGGCGCTTGTTTCGCAAAGCACGCTTGTTCTGGACTGCGCCGACAGCTTTGCGACCAGCTATATTCTGTCCGATACGTGCAAGGCACTTGATGTCCCGCTTATCAGCGCCTCTGTTTTGGAGTTCGGCGGGTATGTCGGCGGGTTTTGCCATACCGCGCCCTCGTTGCGCGCCGTATTTCCCGACCTGCCTGATCGCGCGGCGACTTGTGCGACCGCAGGCGTGATGGGGCCGGTTGTGGGCATGATCGGCGCGGCAATGGCGCAGATGGCTTTGGCGCATTTGATTGATCAGAAACCATCGCCCTTGGGACAGCTGATCCGATTTGACATGCAACGGTTCCACTCCAGCAGCTTTCGCTTTGATCTGGCACCGGACCCTGCGCCGGATCTGAAATTTATTGCGGCATCCGAGATCGACGTCAGCGATTTCGTGGTTGAACTGCGCGACACCACCGAAGCAACCGTTCCTGTTGCCCGCCAAGCGCGCCGTCTGAACGTCGCACAGTTTGCCGAACAATGCCCGAGGCCCGCAGCCAACCAGCGCGCGGTCTTTGCATGCCGTTCCGGTTTGCGGGCTTGGCAAGCGGCAACGCATCTTCGTTCCTATTGGGACGGCGAGATTACCTTAATCGCAATGGGCGATACGCCCGAAACTGAAAGACAACCGACATGAAACTTACTTCCCTTACCGCCGCGATTTCGTTTGCGGCGGCACCGCTGATGGCGGCCGATGACATGACTGTTCTGCTGGATTGGTTTGTGAACCCGGACCACGGCCCCATCATCGTCGCACAAGAAAAGGGCTATTTCGCCGAACAGGATCTTGAGGTGGAAATCATTGCACCTGCCGACCCGTCCGACCCGCCAAAAATGGTTGCTGCGGGGCAGGCTGATCTTGCGATTTCATATCAGCCGCAACTGCACCTGCAAATCCACGAAGGGTTACCTTTGCAACGTGTCGGCACATTGGTCGCGACCCCCTTGAATTGCTTGCTAGCCCTTGCCGACGGTCCCATTCAGTCCCCGGCGGATTTGGCAGGCCGAAAGGTCGGGTTTTCTGTCGGCGGCGTGGAAGAAGCCGTCTTGGGGTCGATCCTGCGGCATCACGGGTTGTCTTTGGACGACGTGGAGTTGGTAAACGTGAACTGGTCCTTGTCACCCTCTTTGATGTCCGGGCAGGTCGATGCGGTGATCGGTGCGTATCGCAACTTTGAATTGAACCAGATGGAAATCGAAGGGATCGAGGGCAACTGCTTTTTCGTCGAGGAAGAAGGCCTGCCACCTTATGACGAACTGATCTACGTGGCGCATTCTGGCACGATGGACAAAGGCATGATTGCCCGCTTTCTGGCCGCGACCGAAAAGGCGACGCAGTATATCGTGAACCATCCCGAAGACAGCTGGAAGATCTTTTCAGGCACATCTGCTGAATTGCAGGACGAGTTGAACGCCAAAGCATGGGTCGATACATTGCCTCGTTTCGCCCTGCGCCCCACTGCAATGGACGAAGGGCGCTATGCGGCGTTTGAAGCGTTCTTGCACGAGGCAGGATTGATCCCCTCACAAAACCCAGTTTCGCAAATCGCAATCGACGTGACGGCGAACTGATGACACCGGATTATGGAAAAACCTTCGCGCTTTGGCGCGAGGGCGCGGCGGGGCTGTGGCATGATTATACGCATCACGCCTTTGTGCAGGGGCTTGGCGATGGCACCCTGCCGCGTCCTGCGTTCCTGCATTATCTGGTGCAGGACTACGTTTTTCTGGTTCACTTTGCGCGGGCGTGGTCACTTGCCGTGGTCAAATCGGAAACGCTTGATGAAATGAAAATCTGTGCGGGTACCGTGGATGCCTTGGTCAATCACGAGATGTCGCTGCACGTCAAAACCTGTGCGGCAGAAGGCATCGACGAAGCAACTTTGTTCGCGGCGACCGAAGCTGTCGAGAACCTTGCCTATACGCGGTATGTTATGGACGCGGGGCTGCAAGGCGACTTTCTTGATTTGATGGCTGCGTTGTCCCCCTGCGTGATGGGGTACGGAGAAATCGGGTTGCGCTTGGCCGCGAGCAAAGCGGACGACACGCCCTATGCGGATTGGATCGCCACCTATGCGGACCCTGAATATCAAATGGTTTGCAAAAACGTGGGTACGATGATCGATGCCGCTGTAATTCGCCGGATCGGTGATCTGACGCAGGCCAGCCGCGCCAGCGTTCTGCAAGACCGCTTTAGCATGGCCACAAAACTGGAAGTCGGATTCTGGCAAATGGGGCTGAACGGTCGATGATCCTGTCGCCGGGTATCTCGATCAAGGGACGACATTATATCAACGGCGATCTGTTGTTTGATGTCGATCTCGACATTCCCGGTGGTCAATGGACCTGTCTTTTGGGGCGTTCCGGCGTTGGAAAATCAACGATCCTGCGGTTGATCCTTGGTCTTGAGACAGGTGGCAGATTTGACGGCACTATTCGGGCCACAGACGGGGCGGTAATTGACGGTCGCATCAGCTATATGGCGCAGTCGGATTTGATGCTGCCGTGGTTGACCGTTTTGGACAATGTGCTGATCGGCGCGCGTTTGCGCGGCAAACCCTTAAACAAAGATCGGGCCAGCGATCTGTTGCACAGGGTCGGGCTGTCCGGCCATGCAGATCAAAAACCCACCACGCTGTCAGGGGGGATGCGCCAGAGGGCTGCCCTTGCCCGCACACTGTTCGAGGATCGGCCGGTTGTTTTTCTGGATGAACCGTTCTCTGCCTTGGATGCGGGAACAAGGGCCGACATGCAGGAATTGGCGGCGGAGTTGCTGGTGGGGCGCACCGTCCTGTTGGTCACCCATGACCCCGCCGAGGCGGCACGGCTTGCCCATCAGATTTCTGTCATGTCAGCGCAACGCACGCAAAACTGGCCCGTGCCGCCGACCAAGGCTTTGCGCGACATTAACGCGCCTGAAACACTGACATGTCAGGCCAAGTTGCTGGCGTACTTACGGGGGGCACCGCATGAGGTTGCGTGACATCCTGTTCGCTGTGTTGATCGGATTGGGTCTGTGGCAAGCGGCTGTGATCCTTACCAATGCGCCCCATTTTATTTTGCCGTCGCCGTGGCGCGTCGCACAGGCAGCATATCATAGTCGGGCGATCATCGCGCAAAACGCTTGGGTAACCACAATCGAGGTATGTCTGGGGTTGTTGATCGGGACAGTGCTGGGGGTTGTAACGGCGATCCAGCTGTCCATGTCTAAAACGGCTGAGCGGCTAATGCTGCCGATCCTTGTCTTTACACAGGCCGTACCGGTGTTTGCCTTGGCTCCTCTGCTGACACTTTGGTTCGGTTACGGCATGGGGTCAAAAATCGTGATGGCGGTTTTGATCATCTATTTTCCCGTCACCTCGGCATTCCACGATGGATTGGCGCGGATCGACAGCGGATACCGCGATTTGTCGGTGTCGATGAGTGCAGGCAAATGGAATTTCATGCGCTACGTCCAAATACCTCAAGCCCTTCCTGCACTTGGCTCGGGTTTGCGGCTTGCGGCCGTTTACGCCCCGATCGGGGCTGTGATTGGCGAATGGGTCGGGGCTTCAAAGGGGCTTGGCTATCTGATGTTGCTGGCCAATGGACGGGCAAAAATTGATTTGATGTTCGCCAGCCTGATCGTATTGGCGTGTCTGACCGTGCTGCTGCATCTTGCCGTTGGCGTACTGGCTTCGCGGTTGACCCGCTATGCGCAGGGACGGCCAAGACCTTAAAAGACGCCGAGGCGACGTATTTGCGGGTTCCCGCAAAATTGCTGCGTGCATCGCAGACCCTGTTCAATGGCAACCGGATTATAAACCAGCCCGACACCGCCGGTGGCGGCAGCTGTTTGCACAGGACCGATAGAGCATGCGGCTGGATCTGCCGGTGGATAAATACACAATCGAGCCTGTCCCGATTGACGATGCGCGTGTGTCTCAAGCTGTGGATATCAGCGCGCATGATTATGACGACGCTCAGACCAGGATAGCACCCTAGCTTACGTTCCTGCACGACCACCAGAACCCGTTTGATGTTAAAGAACAGCCGGATATTAAGAGGTTAAGTTGATAAAAAAACCGGAGTATGATCAACTGAACACATCCAAGGAGGGGGGGTATGCTCTTATGCCAAATGCCGCTGAAGCTTTGGATTGTTATCTGTCGATTGCGCAGGCCATTGCCGGTCCGACAGATTATGAGCTGGTTCTTGAGAACTTTGCCAATCGCCTGCGTGTGTTGATCGCCCACGATCACCTCGACATCGTGCTGTTGCATCCGACCGGGACGCAGATTTGCTATGAGGCCCGCATGCATACGTCATGGAGCCATACGCAAGCCCCCGCAAAACCGACAGAAAAAAGCCCGATCCGTGCGGTGTTGCGCGGCGACGTACCCCATATTCTGACCAACGACGCATGGACTGATCCGGTTTTCCATTTTGAGGGGTCAGACAGCAAACCGATTTTTGAGGCCAACCTGCGAAGCCGTATTGTTGTGCCGCTGCGCGTGCAGGGTGAACTGATCGGCTCGCTTGCCATTTCCAGCCACAAACAGAACTTTTACAGCGAAGATTTACTTGTGCTCGCCCAAGGGGCTGCTGATCTTGTGTCGGCCTATCTGTTTGCGCTGGAGCGGGGAAAAGAAGCAAAAGATTCTGCAGTCACAGAGCTTGAGGCAACCGGGCGCGAGCGCACTTTGCGCATTGGAGCCCTGCGTTTGACCGAAGGCATGGAGCGCGAACGCCAGCGGTTGGGGATGGACCTTCACGATCAAACGTTGGCAGATCTGTCGCGGATACGGCGGCGCATGTCTCGCATCGAGGGCGGGTCGAAAGCGGCCATGGACGAAATCGCGGCCATTCAGGACGAACTGGATCACTGTCTGGACGAGGTCCGTGGTATTGTCGAAGATATGAAACCGGGTGTGCTACAGCTTTTTGGTTTTGCGGAAGCTGTTGATGCTCATTTGCAGCGGTGTCTCAAGAACACGCATCGTCCGATAGAGATGCATGTTGATGATGCATCCAATGGCAAGATGGATGATCTGCAAGATACCGTGCGCACCGCAGTTTACCGTATCGTTCAGGAAGCCGTAAACAATGCGCTGAAACACGGGGAGTGCAGCCGGCTTGACGTGCGGATCGCACAATCCGGTGCTGATATGACGGTTGCAATCGACGACAATGGCACAGGCATTCAGGAGGCTGATTTGAAATCCCATAGCGGTATCAGCAACATCAAGACCCGCACGGATCTGATATCCGCACAGGTCTTTTTCGAACGTCTGGATGGTCCTGTCGGAACCCGCGTTATGATCGTGGTTCCGATGAATGCGGGTCAGGTCGAAAGTGACAACATTTAACTTCTTAAAGCGGAACACTGCATGCGCCTATTAATTGCCGAAGATGACAAGCTGCACCGGACTTTTCTGGAGAGCTTGGCGCGCAATACCTTCGCTGAGTTGGATGAGTTGACGCTGACAAGCGACGGTGAGGGGGCGATTGAGGCCTTTAGATCTGCAGAATACGACTGCGTCCTTCTGGATCTGCAAATGCCCAAAGTAACCGGTGTCGATGTAGCAAAAGCGATCTGGGCCAAAGCGCCCGCGACGAAGATCCTGTTTTGGTCGAACTATACCGAAGAGGCTTATATCCGCGGCATTACCAAAATTGTGCCGGAGGCCGCTGTTTACGGATACATCCTGAAATCGGCCCCTGATGAACAGCTGAAACTGGCACTTCAAGGCGTTTTTATCGCAGAGCAATGTGTCATCGACCGCGAAGTGCGCAGCGTGCAGCAAAGGGCAGGAAACCGTCTTTCGGGGCTAAGCGAGCTGGAATTCGAGGCGCTTGTCGATCTTTGTCTGGGCCTCACGGACAAAGCGATGGCAGCGCGGCGGAACGTATCCTTGCGCGGCGCACAAAGCAGATTGCAGAGCCTTTACCAGAAACTTGGTTTGGATAAGGACGACATTCCTTCTGGCGCGTGGGGGGCAAGCTTCAATTCGCGCACGCGGGCGATTTCTCTGGCGTTGACGCAGGGTATTTTAAACGCAGAAGCATTGCGCCGCGAAGAGGAAAAACTTGAGGCCTGGATATCGCTTTCTTCAAACTAGCCAAGGCCACTTACGTATTTGCGGGTTCCCGCAGATATGATGCGCGACCCTACGCATACCAAGGGTGCCATCTCTTTTAATCGTTCTTCTGGAAAACTGGACGTTTTGGATTTGATCCAAATCAGAAAATACTGGGAGAGACGAGATGCCGTTTGTGAACATCCGCATTGTAAAACAGGTGATAGAAAAAGACCCGGATGGCATTAAGGCCAAGGTGCAGGCCGACGTGACGGAGTCTTTGGCTCAGGCTGCGGGAATTCCCGCCGAAAACGTTTGGGTCACTTTTGACGAGATCGACGAAACGGATTGGTTCGCCGGTGGAACGCGGGTCAAAGAATTGCGGGCGAACTCATGAGCGTCGAAATCCGCACTGAGGGCATGCATGATATCATTGATGCCAACGCAACCCTCGAAAAAGTAGCGGGTGGGTTCCTGTTCACCGAAGGGCCGATCTGGCATCCGGTGGAAAAGCACCTGACCTTTTCCGACATCCCCGGCAACGAAATGTTTCGACTGGGGCCAGACGGCAAGGTTGCGTCGTTTCGCAAGCCAAGCAACATGGGCAACGGCAATACCTATGATGCGCAGGGGCGTATCTTGACCTGTCAGCACGCCACCAGTTCACTCACCCGTACCGAAGCAGACGGATCAATCACAACGCTGGCCACCCATTTTGACGGCAAAGAACTGAACAGTCCGAATGACGTAGTAGTGCGCAACGACGGGTTGATCTATTTCACCGACCCGACCTATGGGCGACTTGATTATTTTGGCGTCGAACGCGAACTCCAAATGGGGGCTCAAGGCGTCTATTGCGTGACGCCCGACGGCAAGACCATCACCCGTCTTGCGGATGACTTTGCACAGCCCAACGGTCTGTGTTTCTCGCTCGATCACGCGACGCTTTATGTCAACGACACAGAACACAAGCACATCCGCAAATTCGATATTGCCGAAGACGGGACAGCAACGGGTGGCGATGTCTGGGTCGAGGTCACTGTAGGCGAGGGCGAAGGCCACCCTGACGGGATGAAAATCGACAGCAAGGGAAATGTCTATTGCACAGGTCCCGGCGGGATCCACGTAATCACGCCGTCACGCGAGACGTTAGGCGTGATCCGCACGGCAGAGTTTACGGCCAACTTTGCTTGGGGGGGCGAGGATTTGACAGACCTCTACATCACCTCTTCAACATCACTGTATCGCATAAGCGTCAAATCCTCAGGCCTCCCGCTGTTTTGACGCTTGCTGGCCGAAGGCATGACCCCTTCGGCCAGAAAAATCCGTTCTAAAAATGAAACAACCGGGGCTGCGTTTCGAACCTCACTGCAACGCAAGCGATGACCCGGACTTCGCACAGAAAAACCGATCAACGACAGGAGAAACCTATGGCACATGTGATGCCCGACCTATTCAAAATCGATGTATCCGGTCATGCGGTCAGCCATGCGCGGGCCGAGATGATCGCCCGTGGCAAGGTGGTGACGACAGACGAGCCGCCAGAACGCGGTGGCACGGATCTTTTTGCAACGCCGCTGGAAACGATGTTGTCGTCCTTTCTCGGCTGTACGAACGTCATCGCGAATTATGTTGCCGGTGTTCTCAAGATGAATGTGCGCGGCATGGAATTTGACGTTTGCGGGCATTTCGACACGCGTGGCGTGTTCGGCAAAGCGGAAATCGGAACGCCATTTCCGGTGATCGAACTCAAGGTCGTTTTGGACACAGACGCTGATGATGCGCAGATCGCAAAGCTTGCCAAAGTCGTTGGCGAAAAATGCCCTGTCTCGGTTTTGCTGCGCCGGGCAGGCTGTGAAATTCAGGAAAGCTGGGTGCGAAAGTGACTGGAGCTTTGCGTCGATAAAGGGCCTTGCGGATGTGCCCCGTCTTGGTGCGGGTACCCGCAAAGTCACGGCGCGAACCCCCGTGCCAACCCATTCGAAAGGAAGTTAAGCAAAGATTAAGCGATTAGGCCGTTCAGGCAATTTCGGCAGTGAGGAGACTGCCGATATGTAATTTTATCGCTGTTAAGGGAGACCGCTTTGCGTTTGCAAAAGCGGGAAATAAAGGGAGAGGAAAAAACATGAATTTTGTTAAAACGCTATGTGCAAGCGCCTTGGTTGCAGCAGCATCGCTGGCGGTACCGACGCTGTCTATGGCCGAGGAAATCAACCTTAAGTACCATGCATTTACGGGCAAAGGTCCATCCAATCTGGCAACGCGCTGGTTTATGGACGAAGTTGAAAAACGCACAGAAGGCAAGGTGAAGTTCACCCGCATCTTCGGCGGCGCGCTTGGCAAGCTTTCCGGTCAGCCGGAAAACATCAAGGTCGGCGCATTCGACATGGGGGATTTTTCCCCGGTCTATAACCCCGGCCTCTTTCCGCTTGCGAATGTGACGTCGCTGCCGTTCATGACAGACAACCCGATGGCGCACGTGCACTCAGGTCACGAACTGTTCCAGACGCCGGCGGTCGAAGCTGAGTTCACTGCGATGAACCAAAAGTATCTGTTCCCGGGTCAATGGGGGTCCATCCAGATGCTGTCTCACGATCCGATCCGTTCGGTCGAAGACCTCAAAGCTGCCAAGATCCGCGCGCACGGTGGTGCGGCCGAGTTATTGAAAGCACTGGACATCACGGTTTACGGTATCCCTTGGGGCGAACTGCCAGCTGCTGCAGAACGTAAAGTTGTCACAGCGGCGATCATTGGTGCGCCAGCAGATGCATATGCCTTCGGCTTTGGCGAAATCTTCAGCTACTGGGATGCGGTAGATTGGTTCTACTTCCCACTGCCAGTATCCATCAACCTAGATACTTGGAACGGTCTGCCTGATGACGTGAAAGCTGTGATCGAAGAGGTTCGTGACGAGACAGTTTCGCAAGCGCGCCTGCTGTTGGAAGCAACTGAAGGTGAAGCGATTGATGCCCTGAACCAACAGACTGATGTCGTTAAGTTCGACGAGGCAGAATGGGAAAAGATGATCAGTGCGCGTGATGTTGCCTGGCAGAACTGGGTCGATGCACGCGAGGCAGATGGCCTTGCGGGTCAGGCCGTACTGGACGAGTTCGTTGCGCTTCTTGAAAAGAACGACGACCTTTAAGTTCAAGTTCAGGCCACTCGCCTGAACACAAAACGCGCCGCCCGGAACATCTGAACAGTTCTGGGCGGCGCGACCTATCGGAACGCTATGGGATTGTGCGGGCTGTCTGGTCCTCGACTTAACTCAAGACGTGTTCTGTCTGTTCGAATTCCTACATTTTGGAGGGGGATGTCTGAATGACAAATTTAGCCAGCCGCGCCCTGTTGGTGCAAAAGAAGCTGGAGGAAATCGCCTGTTATGTGTCGGCGATGGCCGTCGCGACAATGATGACAATCACCGTACTCGAAGTTCTTGCGCGGGCATTGTTTTCCAAAAGCTTACCCGGCGCCTATGAATATGTCAGCTTGATGTTTGTCTATCTGATCTATCTGGGCCTTGGATACTCGCAACGCCACGACGCACATATCACAGTGGGCATTCTATATGACCACATGCCCCGAAGCGTCAGAAAGACGATCGAAGGTGTCTACCTTCTTGCTGCGTTTTTGTTCTTTTCCATGCTGACATGGACCAGCGCTGAATCCGCGTGGACCAATTATCTCATGGGTGACACGGTCCTTGGCATCATCGAAGTAAAAACATGGTGGGCCCGCGCTGGCATCCCGATTGGGCTGGCGCTGTTTGCGCTCAGGTTTCTGACCCAATTGATCCATCTGATCACAAAAAACGAATTGTTTGAGGACTCTGGCGTCAATGATCTTTCGCATCAGGGTGCCGTTGAAGCCGGGGAAAAGCCATGATTGAATCACTTCAACTACCGTTTGTGATCGGCATGGTCGCGGTCTTGATGATCATGCGCGTGCCTGTGGGGATTTCCCTGCTGTTGGCGGGGGCGACGGGATTTGCATTCATTCGCGGTGTAACAATCACCTTTGATGCCATTGGCGGGCGGCTTTTCGATATCGGCTCCGGTTATGCGCTAAGCGCGGTGCCCCTGTTCCTTTTGATGGGGCACGTCGCAGCCAAGGCTGGTATCACGCAAGATATCTATCGGGCCACGCGCGCCTGGCTGGGACACCTGAAAGGCAGCGTAGTGATCGCAACGACAGTTGCCGCCGTTGCCTTTGCCGCGTGTTCGGGGTCTACCACGTCCTCCACCGCTGTTTTCGGGCGCGTGGCGATCCCTGAAATGCTGCGCCTGAAGGTAAACCGCAAGCTTGCGGCCGGTTGTGTCGCCACCGTGGGCACGCTGGCCGGGATGATACCGCCAAGCATTAACTTGATTGTCTACGGTATTATCGCGCGCGAATCCGTGCCCAAACTGTTGATCGCCGGCATTGTTCCGGGACTGCTGACCGCTTTTGCGTATCTCGTGATGATCTATATCCGCGTCAGCCGTAATCCGGAAATGGCACCCGCCCTTCCGAAAGCCGGTATCGAAGAACGTTTACAGTCCTTGAAGGGTGTCTGGAGCTTCCTGACCCTTGGTGGCATCGTGATCGGCGGTATCTACGCGGGCATCATCACCCCGACGGAGGCAGGCGCAATTGGTGCTGTCGGGTCTTTCCTGATCGCTTTGCTGCGCAAGCGGATGTCATTCGCCGTCTTGAAGGAAGTCTTTCTCGATACGGCGCAAACAACATCGGTCATTTTCATCATTCTCGTGGGGGCTCTGATTTTCTCGTCCTACCTTGCGGTAAGTGGCGCATCAGGGGCGGTGTCGGAGTACATCGTCGGCCTTGATATGTCGATGATGGGCATCGTGTGCATCTACGTGCTGCTCTTGCTGGTGTTGGGCTGCATGGTAGATCCGGTATCGGTGATGTTCCTGACTGTGCCGATCTTTGTGCCGCCGCTGATCGAACTGGGTGCGCATCCGATCTGGTTGGCGATTGTTGTGGTCAAAACGCTTGAGATTGGCCTGATCACACCGCCTGTCGGGTTGAACGCTTTTGTCCTGAAAGGTGTCGCGCCCTCGTTCTCGCTGAAAGAGATCTTTGGCGGCATCTGGTGGTTCTTGCAGGTCGAGGTCATTACCCTGCTGATGATCATGTTCATCCCGGCCATCGCCACCTTTTTACCCGAACTGGCGTATGCAAAATGAGGGTGCGGTGATCCCCGCACGCTGTCGATCAAAAGCGGCCAATGATCCGAAGTATACATTCGGTTCTGGTCGCTTTTGTATGCGAGGCCAAATTGCTGCCGTTTCTTTGCGCGCCTCGCCTAACGCAGAACCAGTTCTGCGGGAAACGATTGTGCCAGAATGGGTTCAAGGGGCGTGGGTGCGGATATCAATGTAAGGGCGCATTCTACCAGATGGACAACGGGCACCCTGATTGTTGTTACGCCACCGTTCACCCACTTGTAAAACGACGGGTCGCCGTAACCCACAAAAGCCGGTTTTGAACCATCGCTACCGGTATGATCCATGAATGCACTCAGGGCACCGTTCGATATTTCGAACCCGCCACACACCAGTGCGGTTGCCGATCCCGACGCCAGAATATCGGACGCATTTTTGCGCCCCATTTCGAACGAAGGAGTGCCGGTTCGTATCAACGTGCCCGGGGCTTCCAGCCCTGCCTCCTGAATGCCGCCCAGAAATGCAGCAAGCCGGCCGCGGCCGCTGGACAGGGATTTGTCCGCACCAATATAGGCAATTCGGCTGTGCCCTGCCTGTGCCAGATGTGCAACCGCTGCGCCAATGGCTGGGGAATCCTCGACCAGAATTGCGGGGTTCGGCGTTGGGCTATCCCGCCGGCGGATCAATTCGATAATCCGCATAGATCCTTGGTGATCCGCTTTCGAATTAGCCTGACCCGGTGCAGGAACCATTACAACGCAAGACGCCTGAATTTCGCGCAGCCGTTCCAATGCCTGTTCTTCGGTTTCCATATTATCGTTGGTCAGATGAATGACCAGTTGCAAGGATTGCGCATCACAGGCGAGCGCCATGGCATTGGCAAAACGCGCATAGAATTCGTTTACAATATTGGGCAAAACCAAGCCGACAATTTTCGCTCCATCCCCCCGCATCGCCATGGCTGCCGCGTTTTTGACATAGCCAAGCTCACGCGCACGGTTTTGAACGGCATCGCGCGTTTCTTTCAGAACATTAGGATTATTTGACAGCGCGCGGGACACCGTCATGTGCGAAATGCCAAGGTCTTTTGCAATTGATTTGATCGTAACGCGGGCCACTGGGGAAACCTTTCAGAATTCCGGTTTAGTAGCATTTAGATTGTGATGTGTCTTGACATAAAAAGCGGCATTACAATATATGTTCACGTGAACATTAAGGTGGATTAGTGGCGAATGACCCAGACACTTGAACAAAAATGCAAAGACCTGATTGTGGATTTGAACCTGGGTCGCAGCGACGAAATAGCGTCAATTGTGCCGCTGACGGGGGGCGTTGCGTCCGATATTGCCACGGTCGTGGTGGGTGATACGCAGTATTGCGTCAAGTTCGCTTTGCCCAAGCTCAAGGTCGCGGCAGATTGGCGGGCACCGGTCCACCGCAACGCGGCCGAATACGCGTGGTTGCAGGTTGCCGCAGACATCGTGCCGCAAAGTGCTGTGCAGCTTTTTGGCAGGTCGGAACAGGCGCACGGTTTCGCAATGGAATATGTGACCGGCAATGACGTTTACCTTTGGAAGGCCCGATTGCTGGCGGGTGCCGCCCCGAAAGGGGAGGCCGCGGTCGTTGGTGATATGATCGGGCGCATTCATGCAGCGTCAAGCGCAGGGGGATTTGATCGCACCCCGTTTCAAAACCGTGACGATTTCCGCGCGCTTCGCATTGAACCCTATCTTACGTTCACGGCACGGTCCCATCCGGATGTTGCTGGGCAACTGAATGCATTGGCGGGGATGCTTTATGACAGTTCCGCGGTTTTGGTGCATGGCGACGTTAGCCCCAAGAACATCCTGTTTCGCGACGGTGGCGCGATCATTCTGGATGCCGAATGTGCAACGATGGGGGATGCCAGTTTCGATCCGGCATTTTGCCTGAACCATCTGGTGCTTAAATCCGTGCACATCCCCGAACGGCGCAGCGAATTATTGGCCGAGGTCGGCGCGTTCTGGTCTGCCTATGCCGCGCACGTCACTTGGGAGCCGACAGACGTGTTGGAGGGTCGCATTGCCCGTCTTCTGCCAGCGTTGATGTTGGGGCGCGTCGACGGAAAATCACCGGTGGAATATCTGGATGAGGCCGAGCGCGCGCAGGTGCGTGCCTTGGCGATTTCCCTGATCAAAGAGCCGTCTTCGACCCTGTCAAAAGGGATTGAGCGCCTGATAACAGGTTTAAAGGAAGCATAAACATGTCGCATATCAAAGACGTATTCGCGCGGCGGGTCTGGGACTCGCGCGGGCATCCAACCGTCGAAGTTGATGTTATTTTGGAAAATGGCGTCGTCGGGCGCGCCATTGCGCCAGCAGGGGCATCGCGCGGCACACGCGAGGCGATTGATCTGCGAGATGGCGGCGCGGCCTTGCAAGGCAAGAACGTCGTGCAGGCGCTGAAGAACGTTAACGGGCCCATCGCTGCCGCACTAAGGGGGCGTAATGTGCAAGACCAGTCAGGCGCTGACGGTGCAATTCTTGCGCTTGATCCATCCCCGCTGAAAAAGACGCTTGGTGGCAACGCCACGGTTGCGACCTCCCTTGCGGTTCTTCATGCGGCGGCGGCGGATGCGGGTTGCGCCCTGTGGCAACATGTGGCGGAGCAAAACGGGTTTACGCCCTCTCTGCCCTTGCCCGAAATCCAGATCTTTGGCGGCGGGGCCCATGCTGGACGCCGCGTCGATATTCAGGATTTTATGATCATGGTCCCCGGTGCCAACAGCTTTGACGAGGTGATGGAGATCACCAACGAGGTCTATTTCGCCGCTGGCGACATTATGCAGTCCAAAGGAAAACTGGCAGGCGTCGCGGACGAAGGCGGCTGGTGGCCGATGTTCGACAGCAACGAGGAAGCTTTGGAAACCCTGATCGGTGCGATCGAAAAAGCGGGTGAAAAGCCCGGTGATCGGGTTGTCATATCACTTGATATTGCGGCTTCCGAATTCTGCAATGACGGCCGTTACCGGCTGGCACTTGAAGACCGTGATATGGATAGCAACGCCATGATCGACATGCTGGGGGGCTGGCTTGACGCCTATCCGATTGCATCCATCGAAGACCCGCTTGCCGAAACCGATAAAGAGGGGACTTGCGAATTCACCCGCCGTTTCGGGGACAGGGTGCAGATCATCGGCGATGATTATCTTGTGACCAACGCGACCCTTGTTGATCAGGCGCAGAAAGACGGCGCATGCAACGCAGTGCTGATCAAGGTCAACCAAGCCGGCACTGTCAGCGAAAGCATAGAGGCGTTCCGAAAAGCGCAAAGCGCCGGATGGCGGGCGATTGTATCTGCGCGGTCCGGCGAAACCGAAGATGTCTCAATCAGCCATCTGGCGACAGGATTGGGCGGAGGCCAGTTAAAGGTTGGCTCGTTTACCCGATCCGAGCGGATGGTGAAGTGGAACGAATGCCTGCGCATTCAGGACGTTTTGGGCGCAGCAGCCTTTGTTGGCGGCGCGCCATTGGCAAACACATGGTGGGGCAAAGAGAATAAAAAGGGACCAAAAACATGAAACTATCGCGTTACGGCGACCGGCACGGTACGAAAACCCCGTGCATCATTGACGATGATGGCGTGGCACGCGACGCGTCGTCGATCGTTACAGATTTCGGTCCGCGAACTATGTCCCCAGAGCTGTTGGAGCAACTGTCTAACACCGACCCCAAAACCTTGCCCGTTGCGGATATCGCAGGCAAGCGCTTGGCACCGCCCGTGGCGCAGCCCTTTAACATCTGGTGCGTCGGTCTGAATTATACAGATCACGCGAAAGAAGCGGGGCTGCCCGTGCCTGATGAACCTATTCTGTTCAACAAATCCACGGTGACCTACTGCGGACCGAACGATAATATCTTGAAATCCGCGCAGATGACAAAGCTCGACTGGGAGGTCGAGTTGGGTATCGTGATCGGCAAACCTGCGCTGAACATTTCCAAAGAGAATGCGATGGATCATGTCGCCGGTTTTGTTTTGGTGAACGATCTGTCCGAACGCGCCTGGCAGATGGAGCGGGCAGGCCAGTGGGTCAAGGGAAAGAGTTTTCCTAACTTCTGTCCGACAGGGCCATTCATGGCGACGCAGGACGAAATTGAAAACGTGCAAAGCCTTGGCATGTGGCTGGAGGTGAATGGCAAGCGCATGCAAACCGGCAATACCGCGACCATGATCTTCGATGTTGAAACCATCGTGAGCTATATGTCCGAATTCACCCGTCTGGAGGCGGGCGATTTGATCTGCACCGGCACTCCTCCGGGTGTGGGCGCCGGTATGAAACCGCCTGTCTGGCTGAACGAGGGCGATGAAGTGTCCCTTGGTATCGACGGGCTAGGCACACAAAAGCAAACTGTTACCGCCCTTTAGGGACATACGTGACACGACGAAAGTGACCAATATGAATACTCTGGACCTCAAGGGCCGTCGGGCCGTGATCACGGGTGGCGCGCGCGGCATGGGTTTTGCCTTTGCCAAACGGTTTTTGCAAAGCGGGGCTTCTGTCGCCCTGTGGGACGTCAACGAAACGGCGCTGGCGCGCGCCAAAACCGCGCTTGATCGATTGGGTGATGTGGTCGTCAACAAGGTTGATGTATCAGATTACGCCACCGTCGAAGCAGCAGCCAAAAGCGTGTCCGAGGCCCTTGGCGGTATTGAAATTCTGGTAAACGCGGCAGGAATTGCGGGGGTTAACACAGCCGTGGTCGACTACCCCCTCGACACGTGGAACGCCGTGATGAACGTGAATTTGAACGGCATCTTTCACACCTGCCGCGCCATCGTGCCCTACATGCAAACAAGCGATTACGGGCGGATCGTGAACATCTCGTCCATGGCAGGCAAAGAGGGCAATCCCAATGCCTCGGCCTATTCGGTGTCCAAGGCGGGCGTGATCGGGTTGACCAAGAGCTTGGGCAAGGAGCTGGCGACAAGCAACATCCGCGTGAATGCGATCTGTCCCGCTGTGATCAAAACCGAAATGCTGGATGACGTCACCGAAGAACAAATCGGTTATATGCTGGCCAAGATTCCGATGGGGCGCATGGGAACAGTTGAAGAGATTTCAGCGATGGTCGGCTGGATGTGTTCGCAAGAATGTTCATATTCTACGGGCGCGGTGTTCGATCTTTCCGGCGGCCGCGCGACTTACTGAATGTGTCGCGCGGGCGAATGGCATATTTTGCATAGGTCCGCGTAACGGACACCTCCGGCGCGCCGTTTGGCCGTGAACCATACGCGGCCACAGGCGCTGACCCATTGTAACGGATACCTGCAAGGACGCGACTTGCCACCCGAGGTCAATTTTTGCAGGCTTGGATCTATGACATCCGATATGCCGCTACTTGTATTCACTGATCTTGACGGGACGCTGCTGTCGCACGGTGACTATCGCTGGGATGCAGCGCTGCCGGCCCTTGAAAGACTGGCGCATATTGGTGCGGGGGTCGTGTTGGCCAGCAGCAAAACGGCGCTCGAAATCAGTGAATTGCGTCAAGAAATGGGACTGCAACACTGGCCTGCGATCGTTGAGAATGGCGCAGGACTGCTTGCGCCACATGCACAGGCCGTTGCGGACGGTTTCACTTATGCCCAATTGCGCGCCGTTCTGGGTAATATTCCGGCAAACCTTAGGCGGGGCTTCTGTGGTTTTGGCGATATGGATACGGCGCAAGTCGTCCGGCTGACGGGTCTGACGGCTTCGGCAGCGGCCCTTGCCAAGCAGCGCGGATATTCGGAGCCCGGAACGTGGTCGGGCACATCCCAAGAAAAAGCCCAGTTTCTTGAAGATCTTACAAAACAAGGTGTTGTCGCTCGCGAGGGGGGGCGGTTTTTGACGCTTTCGTTTGGTGGCACAAAAGCCGATCAGATGGCGCAGATCATTGATGAACTCCGCCCCCGTCACACCATTGCCCTTGGTGATGCGCCCAATGATGCCGAAATGCTGGAGAGCGCGGATTTCGGTGTCATCGTTGCAAATCCCCACGGCGCAGACCTACCCTTGCTTGAAGGCGAAAAGACGGGGCGGATCATGCGCACCCGACTTGCTGGACCGCAGGGGTGGAATGCGGCGATCATGGGCCATCTCGCCCGCCTGAAACTGTAGAAAAGGACGAGTCCCGATGGCTGATTTTCATCAAAACGGAAATATCACAACGCTTCATAACCTGCGCACGCGCTCGGTTGCGGAAATGACGTCCGACCTCGAAAGCTTTGCCCAGACGCGCAAAATGTCGCTGGTTTTGCCGTGTTTGTATTCGGAACTGGAGACGGACGCGATGCCGCGGATATTGGACGAGCTGTCCAAGGTCCCCTATCTCCACCGCATTATCATCGGTTTGGATCGCGCTGACGAGGCGCAGTATCGCCACGCCAAAGAATTCTTCAAAGGGTTGAACCAGAACCATATTGTGATCTGGAACGACAGTCCAAGGATGCTGGCGCTTGGTGAAAAGCTTGTCGCGATGGGGTTGGCACCGTCGGAACCTGGCAAGGGCAAGAACGTCTGGACATCGATCGGCTATCTCATCAGTTGTCAGGACAGCGCGGTCATGGCGATACATGATTGCGATATCCTGACCTATACGAACGAGATGTTGGCGCGGTTGGTTTATCCTGTTGCGAACGTGAATTTTCCTTATCAATTGGCCAAAGGGTATTACGCGCGCGTTGGGCAGGACCGCTTGAACGGTCGCGTGTCGCGCCTGCTTGTCAGCCCGTTGCTGATTGCGCTGAAGAAGGTGATGGGCGACCGCGATTACATCGATTATTTGCGTAGCTTCCGCTACCCTCTGTCCGGCGAATTCGCGATGCGCACAACAATGTTGCCTGATTTGCGGATCCCTTCGGATTGGGGTCTTGAAATTGGAATCCTGTCCGAGGCTTGGCGCAATCTGGCACCGCAAGCGGTCTGTCAGGTCGAAATCGCGGACCAATACGACCACAAGCATCAAGTGCTAAGTGAGGATGACGCAAATGCCGGCCTTAGCCGTATGTCGACCGACATTTGCAAGGCGATCTTTCGCAAGCTTGCCGCGGATGGCACTGTCTTTACACCGAATGTTTTCCGGACGCTCAAAGCGACCTACTATCGCTGCGCGCTTGATGTGATGGAAGCATATTACAACGATGCCAAGATGAACGGCCTCAGCATCGACCGTCACAAGGAAGAACGCGCCATCGAACTGTTTGCAGAAAACATCATGCGCGCCGGGCAGTTCTTTCTGGATAACCCGCATGAGACCCCTTTCATCACCACATGGAACCGCGTCCATTCGGCAGAGCCGGATTTTCTTGAAGAACTGCACGCCGCCGCAGCTGCGGACGAAGCCGAGTATGTCTAGCGCTTAGGTCCTGTTCGAAATCCACATGCATTGATAGGGGGCGACCGTCAGTTCGTCGGCGGTTGCGTCAATCGGGGCACCGCTTAGCAAATCCACCCATTCTTGATCTTCGATCAAGTTGAGCGCGGCTGCGGGAACGGACACATCGGCGTCACTGACGTTGTGGAGTGCGAAAATGGACTGATGGCGATCTAGACTTTGGCGCCAGATCCCGAACACGCGTTCATCCCCCATGTTGACGGTGAACTGCGTGGCATTGGGGTGAAATGCCGCCTGTTTTTGCCGGATTCTCAGACGCGCGGAAAGATCCGCGAGCACGCGCGCATTGGGTGTAGTTGGATCGGCTAACAAGGCCCGCAGGCTGGGATAATCCCAGCGATGCCGGTTGATGGCACGGTTCATGCCGCGATGCACGACGCCGTCGTGATCATTGGCCGTTGCCAGCATCGCGTGGATGTAAAACGCGGGAATACCCTCAAGCGACATCACGATGGTTTGCGAACAGATAAACCGTGCGTGTTGGTGCGTATCCGGCCCCGCAAAGGTACGCGACATCGCATCATAAAAGGTTGTGTTCAGCTCGTATGGGCTTTCGCTGCCGTCAGGCATTGTGCGCATCGATACCAACCCGCCAATGTCGCGTACCGTGTCAATCACCGCCTGTTTCTCGTCGTCCGGCAATATTCCCTCGGCGGGGCGCATACCGATGCCATCGTGGCTTGCCGTGAAATTAAGATAGGCGCATCCCATTGGTGCGGGCGGCATGCCACGTTGCCACTGGCGCAAGTACCGCGCGTTCCCGGACATCATTGCGTGCAGGATCAATGGGGGTAAAGGAAAGTTGTAGATGGCGTGGGCCTCGTCGCCTAACCCGAAATAGCTTAGGTTTTCGGCCTTTGGCACATTGGTTTCCGTCAGCAGGATCACCTTCTCCGTGGCAAAATCGCACAGCAGCCGCATCAATTTGATCACCGCATGGGTTTGCGGCAGATGAATTGAAGAAGTGCCGATTTCCTTCCACAAGAAGGCCACAGCATCCAGCCGGATGATTTGTACCCCGTTGTCGATATGCAGGCGAATGATGCGCAAGAATTCCAACAGGACTTCGGGATTGCGAAAATCCAGATCAACCTGGTCATGGCTGAAGGTACACCAGACATGACGCGGCCCGTTGCTAGTTTCGACTTCGCGCAGCAAGGGCGTGGTGCGCGGTCGGACGACATCACGCAGATCATCGTCGGGGGACGCTTCGAAGAAGAATTTGTCGTAGGGCGCTTGGCCCTGCCGGTAGGCGTTGAACCAGTTGCTTTGGCTGGACACATGGTTGAGCACGAGATCAGACATCAGCGTGAACTCTTGGGCAATCCGGTTGATGTCCGGCCAATCCCCGAGTTGCGGATTTACGCTGCGAAAGTCGGACACGGCAAATCCATCATCAGATGTATAGGGAAAGAACGGCAGGATATGCACCGCGTTCAGGGAGTCTTTCAGATAGCGGTCCAGAAAATCGGACAGCAAATCCAGCGGTTTATGGGCACCATCGGTGATCGAGTTCCCATAGGTAATCAGCATGGCATCTTTCTGCGACCAAAGTGAATTCCCTCGGCGGCGTCCGCGTTGACGTCTGGGTTTGCCATCGGGCCAGAACGCTTCCAGAACCATGCTGGACAGAATTGCGCTGTCAACGTTCGGGTAAATCTGCCCGAGGAGCATCGCCAGTTTAGGACCAATCGAATGCGCGGGGTCTGTCATGAAGGTCTAACTCACAGTTATGGGCGGCCTTCCCGTTGTTACCACGCGAAGACCTGCTTCGCGAGATTGCGCCAAGCATGATGCTGTTCAAACCGAAACCTTTCATGCCATTGCGAAAATCGGGCAATATGTCACCGCCGTTGCCAATTAATTAGGCATGATTTCTATGAGGTTCGTTTAGCGGGCCTGCCAAAATACAGTCGTAATCTGATTGTTCATCGCAAATCGGTTGAAGAGCCCGTATTCCCTACACGTGCGTCGGGAAAGACGTCACGGTGGCGCAGTTTTGTAGGATCTCAATGAATTTGAGTGCTTATTGGGCAGATCAAATCGCGCGTCGCAATGTTACGCGCGGTTCACACTGCGCAAGCGCGCCCAAGCATTCAAAATAGCTTTTCCAACCATAGCTCCAGCCTATTTGCGCGGACTCCACGATCCGTATTTCTTCTGCGGCAAATAACGCTCAACAGGAGAGACCAAAAATGAAATCCCCAATCACGCTAATCAAAGGCGGCCTGCTCGCGGCCAGCCTTGCGGCTTTCGCACCGGTTGCCGCATTGGCCGCCGACGTGTCGATCCGCCTTGGCCACGTCCTGCCCGAAAGCCACAGCTGGCACAAAGCCGCCACCGGTTTCGCAGAAGAGGTCAACAGCCGCACCGAAGGCCGCGTCGCCATTGAAGTTTTCCCGTCCGGGCAGCTTGGCAGCGAAAAAGAAGTGATCGAGGGTCTGCAATTCGGGTCGGTACAGGCCGGTCTGATCGGTTCGGGGTCGTTCCAAGGTATCGAACCACGCATGGGCATTATTGAAATGCCCTACGCTTGGGGCGCACGGGATCAGGCCTTTGCCGCACTCGACGGCGATCTGGGTGTCGCGCTGGCCGATATGCTCGACGGCAAGGGCATCAAAGTCCTGGGCTGGTGGGAAAACGGTTTCCGCAACATCACCAACAATGTCCGCCCCGTTGAGAAGCCCGAAGACCTCGCCGGTCTGAAAATCCGTGTCACGCCAGACAAGGTGCGGCTGGCCACATTCGAGGGTCTGGGTGCAGAACCTGCGCCACTGTCTTTCGGCGAGCTGTACTCCGCACTGCAACAAGGTCTGTTTGATGCGCAGGAAAACCCACTTGCGATCATCTATTCTGCGTCTTTCTTCGAAGTACAGAAATACGTTTCGCTCTCCGAACACATCTGGGGTGCCGCAACACTGACCATGTCGAAATCAGTCTGGGACAAGATTTCGGCCGAAGATCAGGCCATCGTTATGGAAGCCGCCACCTCTTGGGGTCTGAAACAGCGCGACATGGTTGCCGCCGCCAATGACGAATTGATCGCCAATCTGGAAGCAAAAGGCATGCAGTTCAACGAGGTCGACAAGGCCGCCTTTATCGAAGCGGTCGATCCGATTTGGGAAAGCCAGAAGGACGTCTATGGCGAAGAGCTTCTGACCATCCTGAACACCTACCGCAAATGACGCTGCGCCCTGAAATAACAGAAGTTGCATCGGTGGAGCCGGTGCAACTTTATGACTTCACACAGAAAGTGTTGTTTTCCCCTGCTGCGCGCGGCGAAGGCTTTATCAAACTTTCCGTGACCACCGGCAAAAAGGGCGCGAAATCCACCGCCCACAGCCATCCCCGCGACGAGGTGACCCTGACGCTGAAAGGCGAAGCGATCCTGCGCGCGGCGGGCGAGGAATACCACATGACCGAAGGCACCGCCGTGCGGCTGCCCCCCGGTCTGGACCACACGGTAGAGGTGATTTCGGAGGAGTGGGTGGTTGTCGCGGCTTATTGCGACGAATGCATGCTCTGTCGCGGACCAGAAGGATTTCTTAAACCATGACACTTGGGAACGGGTCGCTGCGCGCGGCCATTATTATCGACCGCGCGGCGCGCTGGGTTGGTGCAGCGTTGGTTGCGGGGTTCGCGGCGATAGTCGTGTATGTCGTTATCTCGCGCTACCTGTTCTCTTCGACGCCCCGCTGGGCCGAGGAATTGCCACGCATGGCGCTCGTTTGGTTGACCTTTGTGGGTGCGATTTCGGGCTTTGTGCGTGGCTCGCACTTCCGCGCGGGGCTGCTTGATTTGGTGACGATGCCCGCGCCCTTGCGCCGGAGTCTTGGTGTTCTGGCATGGCTGGCGAGTTTTGTTTTCCTTGCGGTGTTCATCTGGACCGGTTGGAAGCTGACCCAGATCACATGGTCGCATCAGACCACAGCGCTTTCGCTGCCTGTCGGGCTTTTCTATCTCTCCCTCCCCGTTTGCTGCGGATTTGCGCTGCTGGGTCTTATCCTGAAAGGGGGCCGCACATGAGTCTCGCGCTTGCCTTGCTTCTTGTGGTCTTTGTGGCGCTGGTGCTGCTTGATGCGCCCATCGCCGTGGCGCTGGGCCTGTCTTCGATGTTTTACCTGCTGATCGCAGATGCCGCGCCGATGATGGTTGTGGCGCAGCGCGCCGTTGCGGGCATCAACAGCTTTACACTGCTGGCGATTCCGCTGTTTCTGCTGGCGGGTCTGCTTATGGTCCACGGTGGTCTTGCCCCCCGCATCATTGCGCTGTGTTCGGCGTTGATCGGGCGGCGCACCGGCGGGTTGGCGATGGTGATGATCATCGCCTGTATGATGTTTGGCTCGCTCTCGGGGTCTGGTGTGGCAGATGTGGTGGCCATCGGCACGATGATGCTGCCCGCGATGAAGGATCAGGGCTATGCCCCCGGATTTTCGGCCTCTGCCTTGGGGTGTGCGGGATCGCTTGGCACCGTCATCCCACCGTCAATCGTTCTGATTGTTTACGGCACCGCCACCAATAGTTCGATTGGACAACTTTTCATCGCCTCAATCCTGCCCGGTATCCTGCTCGGCCTTGGCCTTATGCTGGTTGCTTGGTGGATTTCCCGTCGCCACGGCTGGCAAGGGGGTGAGCCATTCTCTTGGGAAGAACTCGGCCGTGCCGCAAAAGGGTCGATCCTTGCTATGCTGGCACCGATCATCATCGTGGGTGGTATTCGCCTTGGTATCTTCACCCCAACCGAAGCCGCCGGGATCGGCGTTGCCTATGCGCTGTTCATCGGGGTGTTCGTCTATCGTGCGCTGACGCTATCCACTTTAATGCGGTTGCTGCGAGAGACGACGGAGATGACTGGCGTGATCCTGCTTGTCATCGCTTCAGCCTCGGTCTTTGGCTGGATCCTTGCCGCCGAACAAGTGCCGCAGATGGCGGTCAACGGCATCACACAAGCAACTGAAAGTGCGACCGTGGCGCTGTTGATGATGATGGCGGTTCTGTTGATCCTTGGCACCTTCATGGAAAGCATCGCGATCATCCTGATCCTTGCGCCGGTGTTCCTGCCGATCCTCGGCTACTACGACATCGATCCGGTTTACTTCGGCATCCTGCTGACCATCAATCTGGCCATTGGCGCCAACACACCTCCCTTGGGCATCGACCTTATGGCCGCCTGTCGGGTTGGTGAAATCCCGCTCAGCGCGTCGTTCAAATACCTGATCCCCTTTCTTGGCGTGATGGTCGGCGTGCTGCTGCTTCTCGTCCTCTTCCCCGCACTGATTACCGAACTTCCGGGCATTTTGTTTTGATCCCGGCCATCGAAAGAAAGAAGGTTTCCATGTCGATTACCCCCGATACCCGTGTCGATCTTGACCGCTTCTGGTCCACCATCGAAGCCTCTGGCGAGATTGGCAAAGGCCGTCCCGGCGGGCTGTCACGCCTGACGCTTGGCGATGCCGACCGCGACATGCGCGATCTGTTCCGGTCGTGGTGCGAAGAGGCTGGATTAAGCGTCGAAGTGGATGCCGCCGGCAATATCTTTGGTCGCCGCGACGGCACGGACAACGACCTGCCGCCGATCTTGATCGGTAGTCACCTTGATACCCAGATCAACGGCGGACGTTTTGACGGGATTGCCGGCGTTCTGGCCGGACTGGAAGTGATCCGCAGCCTGAACGATGCGGGCCACGTCACAAAACGCCCCATCGTGGTGGTTGACTGGACCAATGAGGAAGGCGCGCGGTTCTCCCCGCCGATGGTCGCCTCCGGCTGTTTCGTTGGTAAATATGACATCGACTGGGTGCATGACCTGATCGGCGATGATGGCGCGCGCTTCGGTGATGAGCTGGAGCGGATCGGTTACAACGGCGAACGTGCCTGCAAAGCGGGCGAGATCGACGCCTATTACGAGTTGCATATCGAACAAGGGCCGATCCTTGACGCCGAGAACCGGCAGGTTGGCATCGTCACCGGCGGCTATCCGGTGCGCGGGATGCGGGCGTCGTTCAAAGGCCAGACCTCGCACACCGGGCCAACGCCGATGGATTTGCGCAAGAACGCGCTGGCCGCCGGCGCGCGCTGGCTGACCGCTGTGGATGACATCGGCTGGGATTTCGCGGTGCATGATGGCAAGGCAACTGCCGCGCGACTGACCGCTTGGCCCAACAAACCGGGGATCCTGTCCGACACTGCCGAAGCCGTCTGTGACGTGCGCCACCCCGACCCGATCACGACCCGGGCCATGGCGGAAAAGATGCGCCGGGCGCTGTTTGAATCTGCTGCACGTTGTGGCTGTGAGGCGCAGATCGAGGATGAATGGGAATGGGGCGGCGACATCTTTGATCACGAGATGATCGACGGCATTCGCGACGAGGCGGTGCGCATGGGCTTCAACTGGCTCGATATCGAAAGCCAAGCGGGCCATGACGCCTATTTCCTTGCCACCCATTGCCCGACCGCGATGATCTTTGCACCTTGCGAAAACGGCATTACGCACAACAACGAAGAAAACTGCACGCCAAAGGATTTCGTCGCAGGGCTTAATATTCTGCTGCATGCCGTCGTCAAACGTGCGGACCGATGAGCACATTGATCGGGCACGAAGCGCTGGAAACCGCGCTGGATTGGTCTGGTCTGATCGGTCAATTGCGCGACTGGTATCGCGGCAACGCAGTACAGGCACCTGACCGACAGGTTCTGACAATTGAACAGCCGGACGGGAGCAAAGCATCGCTTTTGATCATGCCCGCGTGGGTCCCCGGTGAAAGTATTGGCGTCAAGGTGGTCACCTTTTTTCCGGACAATGCCGCCAAGGGCCGCCCGACGATCAATGCGGGCTACCTGCTGTTTGATGGCGAGACGGGTCAGATGCAGGCGGCGCTGGATGGAGATACGCTGACCGCGCGGCGCACCGCAGCGGCGTCGGCACTGGCGGCAGATATTCTGGCGCGCAAGGATGCACGCAATTTACTGATCGTCGGCACGGGGCAATTGTCCCTTGCCGTCGCGGCGGCGCATTGTGCGGTGCGGTCGTACACTTCGGTTTCGATCTGGGGGCGCAGCGGGGATAAAGCAGCGGCTGTTGCCGCAGATCTTAGGGAACAAGGCCTGCCTGCTCAGACAGTGACCGACCTCGAAGCAGCGTGCCGCGCAGCGGATGTGATTAGCACGGTCACGGCCTCAACAAGGCCCGTCATCCATGGCGACTGGCTCAAACCCGGCAGCCACCTAGATCTGATTGGTGCATTCAAGGGCGACATGCGCGAAAGCGACGATCAGACGATCATGCAGGCCGAGGTTTTCGTCGATCTGCGGGCAGGGGCGTCGCTCGCGGGGGACCTTGCCCAACCGCTGGAGGCGGGGCGGATTTCACCTGATCACATCCGCGCCGATCTGGCTGAATTGTGTCAGGGCACGCATTCCGGCCGCAGCGATGATAGTGCCCGCACCGTGTTCAAATCTGCCGGCATGGCGCTACAGGATCTGGCCGCAGCCAATATGGCGCGCGTTCACACCATATCGGGGTAAATCGCCAGAAGCTCCTGCGCGATATCTACGAAATTCTGTTCCGAGGGAGATAGTTTCTCTCTCGGGGCGTGAACCAGATACACATCGGCGCCAATCGTTTCATCTGTGATCTTGATCGGCCACAGATCGCCGCGCCTGATGTCGTCCTGCGCGGTCATCAACGGCAGGATGCCAATTCCCATGCCGGCTACGATCATTCTTCGGACTTCTTCGATGTTGGTACTCAAACCATTGATGCGGTTGCCCAGCCTCGTGCCTTCGCGCAAGACCGACATCGGTTCCAGTCCCATCCCTTCAGTGGCGCAGGCAAAGCTGATGAAGGGCTCGCGCTGAAGATCGCGAAGCGCGACGCTTTCCTGTCCGAACAGCGGATGCTCGGCGCCGCAGAATACGTAAAACTCCTCGCGGAACAGGCGTATCGAGGGCAGGTTCACCATTGGCTTGGCCAACAGGCAGAATCCGATCGTGCCCCGACCTTGCTGGATCGAGCGCACGATCGCTTGACTGTTCTGGACCTCGCTTTGAAAGACCACGGATGGATGTCGCTGATGATAGAGGCGCAGCAACTCGTCCAGCATAGGTGATACCAGATTGCTGATGATCTGATACCGGACCTGCCCGCGTTCCTCTTCTTCGGCACCGCGAACCAGAAGGTTGATCCGCTCGGCGCTGTGAAAAATGTCGCGGCATTCCTGAAAAATCTTGTCGCCGCGCGTTGTCAGTTCGAAGTGGCGGCTATCGCGAAAGACCAGCTGGCAACCGAGTTGTGCTTCGAGCTTTTGCAGTGCGTTGCTGACCGAGGGCTGGCTCAGGCCAAGCCGTTTGGCGGCCTTGGTGATGCTTTCCTCCTTTGCAATCATGTAAAACATGCGCAGCAGGTTCCAGTTCAGATCGGATTGCGGCAGAGCGTTCATTCGAATGATTCGTTTCTTGTTTGGGTCTGGTCAGAGTGCCCTATCTTTCATCATCAATCATATAGTCAATACGAATACATCATATCGACGGTGGCTATGGTGCCCATCTGTGCGCCTGCGGTGCGGTCGGCTAAGATTGCCACTCATTTCATCAGGAAGCAAAAAACATGACCATCACCCGTTTGCACCCCGGCCCTCGCATGAGCCAAGCCGTCGTTCACAATAACACCGTTTACCTTGCCGGTCAGGTTGGCACCGCCGGTGCCGATGTCGCGACCCAGACCCAAGATTGTCTGGATGCCATCGACCGCCTGCTGGCAGAGACAGGCAGCGATAAATCCAAACTGTTGCAGGTCGTTATCTGGCTTGCCGACATGGCCGATTTTCAAGAAATGAACGCTGTCTACGATGCGTGGATCGACCCTGCCAACCCGGCAGCGCGCGCGTGTGGTGAGGCGAAGTTGGCGACGCCGGATTACAAGGTGGAATTCATCGTGACCGCGGCGATCTGACCGCCGCTTTCGACCCGGAGGTTATGGTAAGTATAACCTCCGGCTATTTGACCCTGCCGCTGTCCCGCCGCCATCCTTTCCTACAAATCAGGCGGCAGGACAGTGCATGACATCTCAAATCGACCTTTCAGACATCGAAACAGCAACGCTGGGGCATTTTCTTGAATCGGGCTTCATGTCACCTGCGTTGCAGGGCCTTTTGCCCGGTCGAACTGTCTTTGGCCCCGCCCTGACCGTGCGTATGCTCGGCGATGATGGCGCAATGCTGACCGAGGCATTGTCCGCCGCAAAACCCGGACAGGTTATCGTCATCGACCGTTGCGGCGATCTGCGCCATGCCTGTTGGGGTGCGGTCACGACCGCAGCTGCCAAGGCGCGCGGGGTCGTAGGCGCGGTGATCGACGGCTTTGTCACCGACCGCTCCGCGATAGAACAGGCAGACTTTCCAGTCTGGTGCCGCGGCCGGTCACCGATCACGACCAAGTCGCGCGGGCTTGGCGGCGACTTTAATGTGACCGTGGGATGTGGCGGCGTCTCGGTCCGGCCCGGCGATATCATTCTGGCCGACGAAAACGGGGTTGCTGTACTGGATAAAGATCAGGCCGCAACACACGCCGCCCGCGCCCGAAAAATGCAGCAGGACGAGATAACAATCCTCGAACGACTGCGTGCTGGCGAGACACTTGCCGAAATAACGCGGGGCGCAAAGCAGCCCGCATAGAACCGGAAAACCGGCGCACCACATCTTCCCTTCACTCAACTGACAGAGAGATCCATGACACAGAAATTCTCCTTAAAAGGCCTCACTTCATTGGCTGTCCTTGCTGCCAGCACTGCGCTGACACTGGGTACACCGGCCCTTGCCGACAAGGCGTCTAACACGCTTAATGTTGCTTTCGCCGCAGAGCCGGAGCCGCTTGATACCTACAAGATCGCCGGTCGTCAGGGCCTGATCCTTGCACGGCACATCTATGACGGGTTGCTTTACAAGAACCTCGACACGGGCGAGATCGTACCGGCGCTGGCGGAATCCTGGGACTTCACCGGCCCGCTGACGATGGAGTTCAATCTCCGCCAAGGCGTCAAGTTCCACAACGGTGCCGACTTTACCGCCGATGACGTAGTTGAAACGCTCAACACCGTGATCACCGCTGAATATGGCACCCGCTATTCGATTTCGGTCGACTGGATCGACAGCGTCGAAAAGCTGGACGATTACAAAGTCCGCATCAACATGTCCAAGCCCTTTGCCGGTGCGGTCGAGATGCTGGCCGATGCGCTGCCGATCTATCCGCACGCCTTCTTTGCAGAAAACGGGTCCGCCGGTATGGCTGCAACCCCTATCGGCACTGGCCCTTACAAGCTGGTCAGTCAGGAGCCGGGCATCCGTTACGAAATGGAGCGCTTTGAGGATCACTATGAGGGCAGCCCCAAATCCGGCGCGACCATCGACAAGATTTCCGTTCGCACCATTCCCGAAATGAACACACAATACGCCGAGCTGATGTCCGGTTCGCTGGATTGGATCTGGCGTATTCCTCCGGATCAGTCATCGCGCCTTGAAGGTCGCGTTCAGATCATCAGCGCGCCGATCATGCGCATCGGTTATGTTGGTTTCGCCCCCGAGGCGATGGCCGGTGACACACCGATTGCGGACAAACGCGTGCGTCAGGCGCTGATCCACGCCACCAACCGCGGCGCGATTGTCGACGCATTTGCAGGCGGTGCTTCCGAGGTTCTCAACACGCCGTGCAACCCGGCGCAATTTGGCTGTGAGCAGGATGTTACGGCCTATGAATATGACCCCGAAAAAGCCAAGGCTTTGCTGGCCGAAGCCGGGTACGAGGATGGTTTCAAGATGGAAATGGTGTTTGCCGCCATGCCCCGTCCGACTGCCGAAGCTGTGGCTGCCGATCTCGCCAATGTCGGCGTGACTTTGGAGCTGAACGAGCAGCAGTATTCCTCGGGTATCGGCAAGTGGCGCGCCAAAGAGCTTCCGGCGTTCTTCTCCAACTGGGGCAGCTATGGTATCGGTGACACCGCATTTATCCTGTCGAATTTCTTTGGCGGCGGTGCGGATGACCTTGTGCAGGACGCCGACCTGGCAACCTGGCTGACCGAAGCAGACACGGCATCAGACCGTGACGTGCGCGCCGAGAACTACTCCAAGGCTGTCAAGAAGATTGCCGAGGAAGCCTATTGGATGCCAATGTACAACTTTAACGTCAATTATGGCCTGTCCAATGACCTGAACTTCACTCCACATCCGGATGAGTTCGCCCGTTGGTGGGGTGCCAGCTGGAAGTAAGCTGACCCTGTCAACATAACGGGCCGGACGGTCCTCTCCCTGCTGTCCGGCCCCCACAACGGAAAGACCTATGCTCTCTTTCATCTCTAAACGTTTGCTCGTGGCGTTCTTGGTCTGTCTGACCGTGTCGGCGCTGAGCTTTGGTCTGATGTTCGTGTCCGGCGACCCTGCGATTGCCATCGCGGGCGCTGGTGGCCGCGCCGAGGATGCCGAAGCAATCCGCGTGGCCTATGGTTTTGACCGGCCCTTGGTTGTTCAATACCTCGACTGGATCGGCAGCGCTTTGACCGGAGATCTGGGGCAGAGCATTTATTTTAATGTGCCGGTGACAGAGATCATCGGCAACCGTGCCGGCGTCACGCTGACGCTCGGCTTCATCTCATTCCTTGTTGCCTTGGTGATCGCGGTGCCCTTGGGCGTTGCGGCGGCGCTGAGGCCGAACGGCTGGATCGACCGCCTTGCGCTGGTGATCGCCGTTTCTGGGCAGGCAATCCCGAGCTTCTGGTTGGGCTTGATGGCCATTGTGGTCTTTGGTGTGTGGTACGGCTGGGTTCCTATTTCCGGCGCGGACACATGGCAGGGCTACATCCTGCCTGTGATCGTGCTGAGCTATTACGCCATCCCCGAACTCATGCGTATCACGCGCTCGGGCATGATCGACGTGCTGGCCACGGACTATGTCCGTGCGGCCAAGGCCAAGGGCTTGCCGATGCATTTGGTGATTTCACGCCATGCTTTGCGCAACGCGGTACTGCCGCTTGTATCTTTGGCAGCGGTTCAATTGGGGCAGTTGCTGTCCGGCTCCATCGTGATCGAAAGCGTCTTCGCGCTGAACGGGCTGGGACGACTGGCGTGGGAATCCCTGCTGCGCAGTGACCTGCCGGTGGTGCAGGCGATCATCCTGATCCTGTCGCTGCTTTACGTGGTGCTTACCACGCTGGCCGATATTCTGAACGCGGTGCTGGATCCGCGCCTGCGGGGGAGCTCCTGATGTCCGAGGTCAATATCGAAACCGCACGCCCGTCTGTCTGGCGCAAGATGCGCGGCAATACCGGCGCGCTGATCGGGGGCACGCTTTTGGCAGTGATCATCCTGATCGCTCTGCTCGCGCCGCTGCTGGCCCCGCATGACCCGATTGCGCAGGACCTAAGCCGCCGATTGTTACCACCTTTCTGGCATGATCGTTCGGTGCCCGAACATCTTCTTGGAACCGATCACCTCGGCCGTGATTACCTCTCTCGTATGATTTACGGGGCGCGGGTGTCACTGGGTGTCGGGCTTGGGGTGATCCTTGTCTCCGGCACCATCGGTATCACGCTCGGCCTGATTGCGGGCTATTTCGGCGGCTGGATCGATATGGTCATCAGTTTTGCAATCACAACACGGCTGTCATTGCCCATCGTGCTGGTCGCACTGGCGGCCGTGGCGCTGGGCGGCGCTTCGCTGACCACGTTGATTACGGTTTTGGGGCTGCTTTTATGGGACCGGTTCGCCGTCGTCACGCGCGCTGCCGCTCAAAGCCTGCGACATCAGGAATTCATCATGGGCTTGCAGGCCATCGGAGCCAGTCGGACGCGCATCCTGTTTCTCGAAATTTTGCCAAACATGCGCGCTACGATCCTCGTGGTCGTTTCGCTGGAGGTTGCAAACGTGATCCTGCTGGAGGCGGCATTGTCCTTCCTCGGGCTGGGGGTGCGTCCGCCAACGCCAAGCTGGGGGCTGATGATTTCCGAAGGCCGCGACAATATTCTCTTTGATCCCTGGCTGATCGCGCTGCCCGGATCGGCGCTCTGCTTGCTGGTACTGGCGGTCAACCTTTTTGGCGACGGCATGCGCGATATAACGGGGCCTGCACGAAAATGACCGAAATGATGCTTGATATTCGCAACCTGAAGGTGTCGATCCCCACGGACCGAGGCATGTTGAACGCGGTTCGGGGTGTCGATTTACAGATCGCAAAGGGAGAGACACTTTGCCTTGTTGGCGAGTCGGGCTGCGGCAAATCGCTGACGGCGACCTCGATCATGGGACTGCTGCCGCGCTACGCCAAGGTGACAAGTGACCGTTTCGAAATGGCGGGGCAGGACCTGACCACCAAAACCGATGCCAAGTTGGCAAAGCTGCGTGGTCGGGATGTGGCGATGATTTTTCAGGACCCGACCAGCGCACTTAACCCGACGCTTACCATCGGACGACAACTGACCGAAGGCGTCATGCGCCACGAAAAGTTGAGCCGGAACGAGGCCGACGCCCGCGCTATTGAAATGCTCGATCGCGTGGGAATCGCCAATCCGGAAGCACGCTTGACGCAATATCCACACGGGTTTTCCGGTGGGCAACGCCAGCGCATTATGATCGCCTCGGCACTCATGGGGCGGCCCAAACTTTTGATAGCGGACGAGCCGACGACCGCGCTGGATGTGACTATTCAGGCCCAGATCCTGACGCTTCTGGGCCAGTTGCAGGCCGATCTTGGCCTGTCTCTGTTGCTGATTACCCATGATCTGGGTGTGGTTGCGGCCATCGCGAACGATGTTGCGGTGATGTACGCCGGACGCATCGCTGAACGCGCGCCCGTTGCAGGTCTGTTTGCTGCGCCGGGCCACCCTTACACGCAGGGGTTGCTCGCTGCGATCCCGGTCCCGGGCGTCACCCCGCGTGGCAGCGAATTGCCTGCCATTCCGGGGCGTGTCCCCGGGCTGATTGGCACGCTGCAGGGCTGTGCCTTCCGCGATCGCTGCGCCCTTGCCGGACCAGAGTGCGCCAAGGACCCTGTGCCGCGCATCGACGCTGGTCCCGGCCATTTCGTTGAATGCTACAAGGCAGCGGAGGTGGCGGCATGAGCCCGATGATCCGTATGTCCAATATCCACAAGACCTACCGCCTGCGCCGTGGCATGTTCGCCCCGACCGAAGAATTGATGGCCGTGAACGACCTATCGCTTGAGGTGGCCGAAGGGGAAACGCTTGGCCTTGTCGGTGAATCCGGTTGCGGCAAAAGCACAGCAGTCAGCATCATGCTGGGCTTGTTGCAACCCGATCACGGTGAGGTCGAGATCGCGGGACAGAAGATCGGCACAATGCCTGTGGCCGACCGTGTGCGGTTGATCCAGCCAGTGTTTCAGAACCCCAATGCCTCGCTTAATCCGGTCAAACGTATCCAGACTTTGGTCGGTCAGCCGTTGCGCTTGCATGGCGGCGCCAATGTCGATGCAGAGGTCAAACGCATGCTTGATCTGGTGGGGCTACCCTCGCGGTTAGCCGATGCCTATCCCGGCGAGCTTTCCGGCGGGCAAAGGCAGCGGGTCGCCATCGCGCGCGCGCTTATCCTCGGGCCACGCGTTTTGATTTGTGACGAGCCGACTTCCGCGCTTGATGTTTCGGTGCAGGCGCAAATCATCAACCTGTTGCTATCGCTTAAGAAAGAGCTTGGCCTTACAATGGTGTTTGTGAGCCATAACCTTGCCGTGGTTGAGCATCTGGCGGATCACGTGGCTGTCATGTACCTCGGACAGAAGATCGAGGAAGCCGCGACCGATGCGCTCTTTGCGGATGCCGGTCACCCCTATACCCGCGCCCTCCTTGCCGCGACCTTGCTGCCGGACCCACAAGCGGGCCTGCCCGAACAAAAACTGGGCGCAGCGGCGGCGGACCCCTTTGCGACGCACCAGGGCTGTTTCTTCGCGCCACGCTGTCCGGATATGAGGCAAAGCTGTGTTGAAGACCCGCAAAAGCTTCGGAAGTTACGCGAAACCATGGTTAGATGCGAAAGGGCAGTGTGACATTTGGACAATTTCGGGTTCATCGGCATTCTGCCCGACGCGCAATAATATCCGCTTCCCTACACAAGCGTAGGCGTTCGCGTGAACTCTCGCACCATCCCTTTTGATTTCAACGGGATATGAAACCTTTGCGCTGTTGGACGTCCGTCGACTCAGCACATCGTTCTTCGCGAGAAACTACAGAGCAAGCGTTGAAGTCGGCGCCGCCGTCCGACACGGCCCGTCCGCCGTGACAGGTCCCGATTAGCCCTAGCGCAAGCAACTGACGCCGATCCGGTCCTTGAAGAGTACGATATTCGGCTCGAAGAGTAGTGTCTTCTTAGATCTGCTGGAACCCTTCTTGCGAAGTAAAAGATGTCGTCCTTGCGGAAGGTATATGGTGCTGATTTGCCCCCCGACATCTGCGACGCTTTTCTGAAAAGCCGATATAAATCAGTATGCTGTTCCGGAAAAGTGGTGCCCAGGAGAGGACTCGAACCTCCACACCGTTGCCAGTACTAGCACCTGAAGCTAGCGCGTCTACCATTCCGCCACCTGGGCAGGTCACGTGAGGGCTCACTAAGGCCAGCCTTCGCGGGTGTCAATCGCAATTTAGGCAAAAAACATAGGTTCTTGCGTGCCGACGGTCCTTGGTCGTCCAATTGTTGCTTGTCGCAAGCGGAACGGAGCGGTACATCACCCGTAGTCAATGCGCAGGCAGGAGCATCACCATGTCCAAGCTGGTTACAATTTACGGCGGGTCCGGTTTCGTCGGACGCTACATTACACAACGTATGGCACGGGCCGGATGGCGTGTGCGGGTGGCCGTGCGCAATCCGAACGAAGCGCTGTTTGTCAAACCCTACGGCGTGGTTGGACAGGTTGAGCCGATCCTATGCAATATCCGCGATGACGCCTCTGTGCGTGCGGCGCTGACGGGGGCGGATGCGGTTGTGAACTGCGTCGGTATTCTGGTCGAAAGCGGCAAAAACAAATTCGGCGCGGTACAGGCCGAAGGTGCCGAGCGGGTTGCGCGGCTGGCTGCTGAACAGGGCGTGAAGCGCATGGTGCATATCTCTGCCATTGGTGCCGATGCCGAGTCGGAAAGCGATTACGCGGCAAGTAAGGGCGCTGGCGAGGCGGGCGTTCTGGAACACATGCCGGGTGCCGTGATCCTGCGGCCCTCAATTGTGTTCGGCCCCGAAGATGATTTTTTCAACCGTTTTGCGGGTATGTCACGCCTGAGCCCTGTTTTGCCTATCGCAGGCGGGGACGTGCGGATGCAGCCAGTTTACGTCGGTGATGTTGCCGAAGCGGCAGAGATGGGTGTCACCGGTAAGGCGGCTGGCGGCATCTATGAGTTGGGCGGTCCAGAGGTCGACAGCCTGCGCGGGTTGATGCAGCGGATGCTGGGTGTTGTGCATCGCCGGCGTCTGGTTTTGAACCTGCCGACATGGATTGCGGGCATCATGGCCTGGGGCTTTGATATGGTGCAGGCTGTGACGGGCGGACTGGTTTCCAACGGGGTGTTGACCCGTGACCAGCTCAAGAACCTGACCAAGGATAACGTGGTGAGACAAGACGCCAAGGGGCTTGCCGAGCTTGGCATTACGCCGGTGGCCATGGAAGCAGTATTGCCTGACTACTTGTGGCGGTTCCGGCCGTCCGGCCAATATGACGCGATCAAGGATTCTGCGCAGAACCTGCGCAACAGCTGATGGATCAGTCGACCACGCTGGTCGCGGCCTTTCTGGGGCTGCTTGAGGGATTGACCGAGTTTATTCCGGTATCGTCAACGGGTCATTTGCTGTTGGCTGGTCACTTCCTTGGCTTTGAAAGCGCGGGGCGCGCGTTTGAGGTGGTGATCCAGCTGGGTGCGGTTCTGGCGATTCTATCGATTTATGCGACGCGGCTGTGGGCGGTGTTTTCTACAGCACCCCATGACCCCGCCTCACGGCGGTTTATCCTATCGGTGCTGGTGGCCTTTATGCCTGCGGTGGTGATTGGTGTGCTGGCGCATGATTTCATCAAGACCGTGCTGTTTGAAACGCCGGTTTTGATCGCGGTGATGTTGATTGTCGGTGGCGTCATCCTGCTGTTGGTGGAGCGCGTTGCGCCAGAGACAAAGCATGACGATGCAATGGATTTCCCCTTATCGATGGCCTTGAAAATCGGCGTTATTCAGTGCCTTGCGATGATCCCGGGTACATCGCGATCGGGGTCGACGATTGTCGGGGCATTGATGTTGGGCGCCAGCAAGCGCGCGGCGGCGGAGTTTTCGTTTTTCCTGTCGATGCCGACAATGGCCGGTGCGTTTGCCTATGACCTCTATAAGAATCGCGATGTGCTGGACGCCAATGCGATGGGGGAGATTGCGGTTGGATTCGTCTTTGCCTTTATCGCGGCGGTTTTGGTTGTGAAGTGGCTGTTGGGCTATGTCAGCAAGCATGGATACGCCTTGTTCGGGTGGTGGCGGATCATTGTTGGCGGTGTTGCTTTGGCTGCTTTGATGGCTGGCTATTGACAGTAGGTCCGGTTCGGACCCATTTTCCAAACCAATCTGATAGATTTGGCGGGGCAACCGGAAAAATCTCACATATAGGTCAGCACTGCTGACTTTTATTCCTTTTCGACCTGTAGTATCCGGTGCTTCTGGCAGGTGACACGTAAGGAATAGACCATGGCAAAGCAGCCGATGTTGAAATTTGTAAGTCTTGAGCGGGACATGCCGGAAAAGCGTCCCCCTGATTTACGTCGCACGGATTTCAACGAGATTTACGCAGAGTACGCGGATGCCAAAGCCAAGGAGCAATCCAGCCGGTGCAGCCAGTGTGGCGTGCCGTACTGCCAAAGCCATTGCCCGCTGCACAACAACATCCCTGACTGGCTGCGCCTGACCGCCGAAGGGCGGTTGGAAGAGGCCTATGAAGTGTCCCAAGCGACCAATACGTTCCCCGAGATTTGTGGCCGCATCTGCCCGCAGGATCGCCTGTGCGAAGGCAACTGTGTTATCGAATCCTCAGGTCATGGCACTGTGACTATCGGTTCTGTCGAGAAATACATCACCGATACCGCGTGGGAAAAAGGGTGGGTGAAGCCGATCAAGCCGCATGCGGAACGCACAGAATCGGTTGGCATTATTGGCGCAGGCCCCGGTGGCCTGGCGGCGGCAGATGTGCTGCGCCGGCAGGGCGTGCAGGTCACGGTGTACGACACCTATGACCGCGCGGGCGGCTTGCTGACTTATGGTATCCCCGGTTTCAAGCTGGAGAAAGATATCGTGATGCGCCGCAATGAACAGCTTGAGGCTAGCGGCGTGACGTTCAAGTTGAATTGCACCGTCGGCAAGGACATCAGCTTTGCCGATATTCGCAAGGCGCATGATGCGGTGATCATTGCCACAGGTGTTTATAAAACAAGGGAAATTCAGGCCCCCGGCGTGGGTGGTGTGGGCCTTGAGCGGGCGATTGATTTTCTGACCGCAAGCAACCGCAAAAGTTTTGGTGATGCGGTTGAAGAATTTGATTCCGGTCGTCTGGATGCCAAGGGCAAGCGGGTGGTTGTGATCGGCGGTGGTGACACGGCGATGGACTGTGTGCGCACGTCGATCCGTCAGGGTGCCGAGAGCGTGAAGTGCCTGTATCGTCGGGACCGCGCCAACATGCCGGGCAGCCAGCGCGAAGTGGCCAATGCCGAAGAAGAGGGCGTGCAGTTTGAATGGCTGACCGCGCCCAAAGGCTTTGTCGGGGATCCGGTTACAGGTGTGATGGTGCAAAAGATGCGTCTGGGCGCACCGGATGCGACAGGCCGTCAGGCACCAGAGGTGATAGAGGGTGCGGATTATGTCGAAGACGCCGATCTGGTGATCATGGCGCTTGGTTTTGAACCGGAAGATTTGCCGACGCTTTGGAACGAGCCCGAGTTGCCGGTAACACGCTGGGGCACGATCAAAACCGAATATGTCACGGGCGCCACAGAGATGGACGGCGTTTATGCGGTAGGAGACATCGTGCGCGGTGCGTCGCTGGTGGTTTGGGCGATCAAGGACGGGCGCGATTGCGCCGAAGCGATCCTTGAGCGGTTGAACGGTGTGGCGGATATCGCAGCGGAGTAAGGGGGGGCACCCCCCGTGCACCGGGTGTACACCCCCTGTGCACCGCCGCAGCGCAGCAAAGTGGTTAGCGCAATATGAATAGGTCAGCGTCGCTGGCATGAAGAAGCGAAAGAATGAACAATGTCTAAAGAGATAAGGGGCCAGTGTTTATGCGGCGCGGTGCAGGTGACGGCATCGGTCGACACGCCAGCGGTGCGCGCCTGTCATTGCGACATGTGCCGCCAGCATGGATCGGGCCCGTTCTTTTCCATCGAGACATTGCCGGACAGCATCACGGTGACCGGACCGGCGACGGTGTTCGCATCCTCAGAGTGGGGCGGACGCGGATTTTGCGCCACTTGCGGATCGACGCTTTGGTACGAAACGAAAGACGACGGTGCGCGCAACCTGTCGGCGGGGCTTTTCCCCGATGCGGGCGGCGGAAAACTGACGGTAGAATATTTCACAGACAAATGCCCGCAGGCCTATGCGCTGAACGGCGATCACAAGAAACTGACGACACAAGAAACACTTGCAATCTTTGCACCTGAAGAACTGGAGAAGCCCAATGACTAAGTATGATGACGCATGGGTAGCACGCGAAGAAGCCAAGCGTGCGATGATGGCCGAAAAGGGTCTGTATTCCCCCGAAGAAGAGCATTCTTCGTGTGGTGTTGGCCTTGTCGTGAACATCGACGGATCGCGCAGCCGGTCGGTTGTTGAAAACGGCATCAAGGCGTTGAAAGCAATCTGGCACCGCGGCGCGGTAGATGCGGATGGCAAGACCGGTGACGGTGCAGGCATCCACGTGCAAATTCCGGTGCCGTTCTTTTATGATCAGGTGCGCCGTACAGGTCACAAACCGCGCGAGGACGAGATGATCGCGGTGGGTCAGGTGTTTTTGCCCCGCTCGAATTTTGCCGCACAGGAAACCTGCCGCACGATCGTGGAATCCGAAGTGCTGCGGATGGGCTATTACATTTATGGCTGGCGCCATGTGCCGGTAAAGACCTCGTGTTTGGGCGAGAAGGCGAATGCGACCCGCCCCGAGATTGAACAAATCCTGATTTCCAACTCCAAGGGTGTGGATGAGGATGTGTTCGAGCGCGAATTGTATGTCATTCGCCGTCGCATCGAAAAGGCGGCTGTCGCGGCGGGTATTGCATCGCTTTATATTGCGTCGATGTCGTGCCGGTCGATCATCTATAAAGGCATGATGCTGGCCGAACAGGTCGCGGAATTCTATCCCGATCTGATGGACGAGCGGTTCGAAAGTGCCTTTGCGATCTATCACCAGCGGTATTCCACCAACACTTTCCCACAGTGGTGGTTGGCACAGCCGTTCCGCATGCTGGCGCATAATGGTGAGATCAACACGCTGAAGGGCAACCTGAACTGGATGAAATCCCACGAAATCCGCATGGCGTCGGGTGCGTTTGGCGAGATGGCGGAAGACATCAAGCCGATCGTCGCGTCGGGATCATCGGATTCGGCCGCATTGGATGCGGTGTTCGAAGTTCTGGTGCGCGCGGGCCGTTCGGCACCGATGGCGAAAACCATGTTGGTGCCTGAAAGCTGGTCCAAGCAGGCGGTCGAATTACCACAGGCGTGGCGCGACATGTATTCCTATTGCAACTCCGTGATGGAGCCATGGGATGGCCCTGCGGCATTGGCGATGACCGATGGGCGCTGGGTGTGCGCGGGACTGGACCGCAACGGATTGCGCCCCATGCGCTATGTGGTGACCGCCGACGGGATGCTGATCGCGGGATCCGAAGCAGGCATGGTGCCGCTGGACGAAGCGAATGTGATCGAAAAGGGCGCGCTTGGGCCCGGTCAGCTGATTTCGGTTGATATGAAAAAGGGCAAGTTGTTCCACGACGCCAAGATCAAGGACAAGCTGTCGCAGGCTTTGCCGTTTGGCGAGTGGGTGGGCAAGATTGTCGAGCTGGATGCGCCCTTGGCCAAGGTCACAGAGCAGCCGGTGTTTACCGGAAATGATCTGCGCCGCCGTCAGGTTGCAGCCGGCTATTCAATTGAGGATCTGGAGCAAATTCTGGCCCCGATGGCAGAGGACGCCAAGGAAACGCTGGCGTCGATGGGCGATGACACGCCATCGGCCGTGCTGTCCAAACAGTACCGCCCGCTGAGCCACTTCTTCCGTCAGAACTTTTCTCAAGTGACAAACCCGCCAATCGACAGTTTGCGCGAATTCCGCGTGATGAGTTTGAAGACACGGTTCGGTAACTTGAAGAACGTGTTGGACGAGGATGGCAGCCAGACCGAAATTCTGGTGCTGGACAGCCCGTTTGTTGGCAATGCCCAGTTTGAAGAGCTGTTCAAGCATTTCAACGCGGATGTTGTGACCATCGACTGTAGTTTCGATGCGTCAGAGACCAACCTGAACGCCGCCTTAGGCCGTATTAGAGAAGAAGCAGAAGACGCTGTGCGCTCGGGCGCGGGCCATCTGGTGCTGACAGATCACATGAGTGATGCGGCCAAGGTCGCGATGCCGATGATTTTGGCCACCAGCGCGGTGCACAGCCATCTGACGCGCAAGGGGCTGCGGACGTTTACATCGTTGAACGTACGCTCTGCCGAATGTGTTGATCCGCATTATTTTGCGGTGCTGATTGGCTGTGGTGCGACCGTGGTCAACGCCTATCTGGCAGAGGATTCACTGGCGGACCGTATCGAACGCGGCCTCTTGGATCAGACCCTAACAGAGGCGGTTCAGCATTATCGCGAAGCGATTGATCAGGGTCTTCTCAAGATCATGGCGAAGATGGGGATCAGCGTTGTGTCGTCCTATCGCGGTGGCATGAACTTTGAGGCGGTGGGGCTGAGCCGTGCCATGTGCGCCGAATTCTTCCCCGGTATGACCAGCCGCATTTCCGGCATTGGTGTCACCGGTATCCAGCGCAAGGCCGAAGAGATCCACGCCAAAGGCTGGCAAGGTGACGGTGTGGTGCTGCCGATTGGCGGTTTTTACAAGGCACGCAAGTCTGGCGAGACCCATGCATGGGAAGCGTCATCCATGCATTTGCTGCAAATGGCCTGTAACAGAGCCTCATACCAGATGTGGCAGCAGTATTCGGCCAAGATGAAAAGCAACCCGCCGATCCATCTGCGCGACCTGTTGGATATCAAGCCCTTGGGCGAAGCGGTCGGGTTGGAAGAGGTGGAAAGCATCACGTCGATCCGCAAGCGGTTTGTGACGCCCGGCATGTCGCTGGGTGCGTTGAGCCCGGAGGCGCATAAGACGCTGAACGTGGCGATGAACCGGATTGGTGCGAAGTCGGACAGCGGCGAGGGCGGCGAAGATCCGGCACACTTTGTGCCGGAATCGAACGGCGATAACCCGTCGGCCAAGATCAAGCAGGTTGCATCGGGTCGCTTTGGTGTCACAGCCGAATACCTGAACCAGTGCGAAGAGTTGGAGATCAAGGTCGCGCAGGGTGCCAAGCCTGGTGAGGGTGGTCAGTTGCCGGGGATGAAGGTCACAGACCTGATTGCACGGCTGCGCCATTCGACCAAAGGTGTGACGCTAATTTCACCTCCCCCGCATCACGATATCTATTCCATCGAAGACCTTGCGCAACTGATCTATGACCTGAAACAGATCAATCCGCGCTGTAAGGTGACGGTAAAGTTGGTCGCAAGCTCCGGTGTTGGTACAATTGCCGCCGGTGTGGCCAAGGCCAAGGCGGATGTGATCCTGATTTCGGGTCACAATGGTGGCACCGGTGCGTCGCCTGCGACGTCGATCAAGTACGCCGGTCTGCCGTGGGAAATGGGCCTGACCGAAGCGCATCAGGTGCTGAGCATGAACAACCTGCGGGATCGCGTGACCTTGCGCACCGACGGTGGTTTGCGCACGGGGCGTGATATTGTCATGGCAGCGATGCTGGGTGCTGAGGAATACGGCATCGGCACTGCGGCACTGATCGCAATGGGCTGTATCATGGTGCGTCAGTGCCAGAGCAATACCTGCCCTGTCGGTGTCTGTACGCAGGACGAAGCCCTGCGCGACAAGTTCACCGGCAATGCGGATAAGGTTGTGAACCTGATTACCTTCTATGCCACTGAGGTGCGTGAAATTCTGGCAAGCATCGGTGCCAAATCACTGGACGATGTGATCGGGCGCGCCGATTTGCTGACGCAGGTTTCACGTGGTTCGGCGCATCTGGATGATCTTGACCTGAACCCGCTGTTGATTACTGTCGATGGCGCGCATGACAACGTTTACGATCGTGACAAGCCCCGCAATGCGGTGTCCGACACGCTGGACGCGCAGATTGTACGTGACGCGGCGCGCTTCCTTGAGGATGGTGAAAAGATGCAGCTGTCCTATGCGGTCCAAAATACGCACCGGACCGTGGGCACGCGGGTATCGAGCCATATCGTTAAGCAATTCGGCATGCGCAACACCTTGCAGCCGGATCACCTGACGGTGAAATTGACCGGATCGGCCGGGCAGTCCTTGGGCGCGTTTGCAGCACCGGGGCTGAAACTGGAAGTATCTGGCGATGCCAACGATTATGTCGGCAAGGGTCTGTCGGGGGGGACGATTGTCGTGCGTCCGCCGATGTCGAGCCGGATCACAGCGTCGCAGAATACCATCATCGGTAACACTGTTCTGTATGGCGCGACCGAAGGGTATCTGTTTGCTGCCGGACGTGCGGGAGAGCGGTTTGCGGTCCGTAACTCCGGTGCGAAGGTGGTGATCGAAGGCTGCGGCAGCAACGGTTGTGAGTATATGACCGGTGGCGTTGCGGTGATCCTCGGGGCGATTGGTGCGAACTTTGCTGCTGGTATGACGGGGGGCATGGCCTATCTGTATGATCCTGACGGCGAGGCAAGCAAACTGATGAACCATGAAACAGTGGTGACCTGCCCTGTAACTGTGGATCATTGGATGGGCCAGTTGGAAGAGTTGATGGAACGGCATCTGGAAGAGACCGGCAGCCGCAAGGCCGCTGACATCTTGCAGCACTGGGATTTGGAGAAGCAGAACTTTTTGCAGATCTGTCCCAAAGAGATGCTGGCGCATTTGCCCGCCCCGCTGAGCCATGAAACCACCGCGATGCCGGCTGAATAACGTGATGTGGATCGTCCGGATTGCCGCAGTTGTTCTTCTGCTTGCGGGGTGCACGGATCGTGCCCCCCGCGGCGGCGGCGATGTGTTGGTTCTGGGCGATTCCGTTTTGGCGTGGAATGCGACCAAGGGAGCGTCGATCCCTGATGTGATGGGGCAGGCGTTGGGCCGCACTGTAATCAGCAAAGCGGTGCCCGGCGCGCAGTTTGATAACGAGTCCACCTTTGCGGGGGCGGTCGGGTTTGACATCCAGCGCCAATTTCCCGGCGGGCGCTGGAATTGGATTGTGCTCAATGGTGGCGCAAATGATCTGAACGCGGATTGCGGTTGTGGTGCCTGTGGCGCGACAGTTGACGGATTGATTTCGCAAGACGGCAGCGGTGCAGTACCGGCGTTTATCACGCGGATGCAGCGCGAAACCGGTGCGCGGGTGATCTGGATGGGGTACTATAAGGGCAACGGTAAAGGATCGTTCGAGGGCTGCCGCGATGATCTGGTCGAGATGGAGCGCCGGTTGGCGCAATACGCGGCCGGACGCGATGGCGTGTTTTTTGTGGATTCCGAGGATGTGATTGATCCACGTGATCCGGCACAGTTTGCACCTGATAACAATCACCCTTCGGTCACGGGATCGGCCCTGATTGGCAACTATCTGGCGCAGACAATTCAATTGCGTTCACAAAACTGATCCTGCGTCCTATAGCAGTGGGATGGCGCGCAAAACGACATCAAAGAAGAAACCGGTAAAGAAAACCGAAGGTTTGCCATGGCGCAAATGGCTGCGGCGTTGGGTGCTGCGGTTGGTGTCGGTTGTGTTTCTGGTGGTGGTGGCGCTGGTGGTGCTGGGCGCGCTGATCAATCCGCCGACAACCGCCTATATGTTTTCCGAAGGCCGGCGGCTGGGCGGGGTGAAACAGACATGGGTGTCGATTGATAACGTCGCACCTGTGATGGCGCGGTCTGCGGTGGCGGCGGAAGATGCGAATTTCTGCGAGCATTGGGGGTTTGATCTGGCCGCGATCAAACTGGCGATTGAACAGGGATCGTCCCGCGGGGCATCCACGATCAGTCAGCAGACGGTCAAGAATGTGTATTTGTGGCACGGGCGGTTATGGGTGCGAAAAGCGGCCGAAGCCCTCATCACGCCACTGGTCGAAGCGATCTGGTCAAAGCGGCGCATCATCGAAGTTTACCTGAACATCGCGGAATTCGACGAGGGTGTTTTCGGGGTTGAAGCGGCGGCGCGACATTATTTCGGCGTTGCTGCGGCTGACCTAAGCGGGACCCAAGCCGCGCGGCTGGCGGCGATATTGCCATCGCCCAAAACACGCTCGGCATCCAAGCCCAGCGGATATGTGCGCAAACGGGCCCGCCAAGTGCGTGACGGGGCGGCGACAATTGGCAGGGACGGACGCGCGGATTGTTTCGAGAGTTGAATTGCGCAGCGTTAGCAGGCATTGAGGATTGATATCAGTTCAGCATGAGATTTTGTAATGGCGCGCCTGTTTCACGTTCCCCTTTCCCCGTTTTGCCGCAAAGTCCGGTTGAGCCTCGCCGAGAAAAAGATCGAGGTGGAGCTGGTTGAGGAGCGGTATTGGGAGCAGGATCCTGACTTTATGCGCCGTAACCCTGCCGGAAAGGTACCGGTGCTGCGGCTTGACGGGATCATCATGTCCGAAAGCGCGGCGATCTGTGAGTATCTGGAGGAAACGCGGCCCGACCCGTCGCTGCTGCCCTCTGACCCGGTACAGCGGTTGGAAGTGCGCCGGCTGGTGAGCTGGTTTGACGACAAGTTTCATACCGAAGTGACGTCCAAGCTGCTGTATGAACGGGTCAACAAAAAGATGATGAAGCAGGGGTATCCTGACAGCAAGAACGTCAAGGCCGGTGCCAAAGCAATCAAATATCATCTGGATTATATGACCTGGCTGCTGGACCATCGCCGGTGGCTGGCAGGGGACAAGATGACGCTGGCGGATTTTGCCGCCGCCGCACATTTGTCGTCGCTGGATTATATTTCGGACGTGGATTGGAACCGGTCTGATGTGGTGAAGGACTGGTACGCAAAGATTAAATCACGCCCCGCGTTTCGCGCCCTTTTGGCAGATCAGGTGTCAGGCTTTCCTCCGCCAAAGCATTATAACGATCTGGACTTTTAAGCGGTGGCCCCCGCGAGCGGCAGCGCGCGGAGAGAGTGCGGACAGTATATAAGGCCAAAAAGAGAATGGACCTGAAGGCACGGTTGGTTGAACAGGCTTTGGCCGAGGGGTTTGTTGCCTGCCGGATCTGTCGACCGTGGGATGTGCCCGAGGTGCCGGCGCGGCTGGAGGCGTTTGTGCAAGCGGGTTTTCACGGGCAGATGGCGTGGATGGAAGACCGGATGGCGTGGCGCGGCAACCCTGCGGCGCTGTGGCCCGAAGCGAAATCGGTGATCATGTTGGCCGAGAGTTACGCCCCCGAGCATGACCCGCTGGCGGTGCTGGAGCATCCCGAGAAGGCTGCGATTTCTGTTTATGCGCAGGGGCGCGATTACCATGATATTGTCAAGAAACGTCTGAAACGGCTGGCGCGGTGGCTGATCGAGCAGAAACCTTGCGAGGTGAAGGTATTTGTCGATACCGCCCCTGTGCCAGAGAAAGCATTGGCGCAAGCCAGCGGTTTGGGGTGGCAGGGCAAGCACACCAATGTGGTAAGTCGCGATTGGGGCAATTGGGCCTTTTTAGGGTCTGTTTTTACCACATTGGATCTGGCGGCTGATCAGCCGGAGGTCGACCATTGCGGGTCGTGCACCGCCTGTCAGGACGTTTGTCCGACCGATGCGTTTCCCGCCCCTTACCAACTGGACGGGCGGCGCTGTATTTCCTATCTGACGATTGAGCATAAGGGGCCGGTGGCCCTTGAACTACGGGGCAAGTTGGGCAACCGGATTTACGGGTGTGATGATTGTCTGGCGGCCTGTCCGTGGAACAAGTTTGCGGTGCAGGCAAGCGACATGCGGTATCACGGGGCATTGCGTGACGCCGCCGATCTGGCCGAATTGGCGGGGCTGGATGATGCGACGTTTCGGTTGCGGTTTTCCGGTTCGCCGGTGAAACGGATCGGGCGGGACAGGTTTGTGCGCAACGTGCTTTATGCCATCGGGAATTCCGGTGTTGCCGCGTTGAGAGGCCCTGCGCAGGGGTTGATCAATGACCCGGACCCGGCCGTGGCTGACGCGGCGCGCTGGGCGGTCGAGCGTCTGGCGCAGGTTTGACGCAAACAGACTGGACCATTTTGCGCCAGTCGATACACCTGATCATGAAAAACAAGGGGGACAACCATGGCATTGCTTTTGGGGGTTGATACGGGCGGCACCTACACCGATGCGGTTTTGATCCGTGATGAGGAGGTTGTGATTGCCTCGGCCAAATCTCTGACCACGCGGTATGATCTTGCGGTGGGTGTCGGCGCCGCCGTACGGGCCGTGCTGGCGCAGGCTTCTGTGGCCCCGTCTGATATTGCGCTCGCGTCCTTGTCGACCACCCTTGCCACTAATGCGTTGGTGGAAGGGCAGGGGGGGCGCGTGGCGCTGATCTATATCGGGTTTCGCGAGAAGGATCTGGAGGGGCATGGTCTGGCCGAGGCATTGAGGGGGGACCCCTGTATCGTGTTGGAGGGGGGGCATAATCATGCAGGCGGAGAGGCTAGGCCGCTGGATGAAGCGGGGCTAATCGCCTTTTTAGAGACACATAAAGATCAGGTGAGCGGTTTTGCCGTGGCCAGCCAGTTTGCCACCCGTAATCCCGCGCATGAGCTGCGCGCGGCGGAATTGGTGGTTGAGATCACGGGACGGCCTGTGTCGGCCTCGCATCAATTGTCGGCCAAGTTGAATGGACCCAAGCGGGCGTTGACGGCAGTGTTGAACGCACGGTTGATCGGGATGATTGACCGGTTGATCGGACGGGCCGAAGACACGCTGATTGATCTGGGGATCGAAGCACCGCTGATGGTGGTGCGCGGGGACGGGGCGTTGATTTCCAGCGGGCAGGCACGAGAACGGCCGATTGAGACGATCCTGAGCGGGCCAGCGGCATCGATTGTGGGCGCGCGGTGGATGACAGGCGTGGATCACGCGTTGGTTAGCGATATTGGCGGGACGACGACCGACGTGGCGTTGTTGCAAGACGGACGGCCCGCGATTGATCCAGCGGGTGCGCGGGTTGGTGCCTATCGCACCATGGTCGAAGCAGTAGCGATGCGCACCACGGGGCTGGGCGGGGACAGTGAGGTGCATTTTATTGCCGAGGGGTTGCAGGGTGGTGTGACTTTGGGCCCGAAACGGGTGTTGCCGGTGTCATTGGTCGCGGTTGATGCGCCCGATGTGGTGCACGCTGCGCTGGATGCGCAGTTGCGGGCGACGACGCCGGGGGAACATGATGGACGCTTTGTGCGCGCGGTGCAGGGGCTAAGCCGTGAGGGGATCGGGCCACGCGAAGAGGCGTTATTGGAGCGGATCGGTGAGCCGCTGCAACCGTTGGGGAATGTGCTGCGGGCGCGGATTGATCAGGGTGCGTTGAAACGGCTGGTGGAGCGCGGTCTGGTGCAGGTTGCCGGTGTGACGCCGTCGGATGCAAGTCACGTGTTGGGGCGCGTGATGGAATGGGACGCAGGCGCGGCCCGCAAAGCTTTGCAGTTGTTCGGGCGCAGGCGCACAGGATCGGGGACGGTGCTGTCCACTAGTGAAGAAGACGTCGCGCAGATGATTGTGGATCGTTTGACGTATCAGACAGTTTTGGCTTTGTTAGAGACTGCTTTTGCCGAGGAAGAGCCGTCGTTTGATGCTGATCCGGCGGTCTTGGCCAAACATGTGTTGATGCAGCGCGGGATGGCGGGGAAACGCGGTTTGGTCAAGTTAGAGACTGGTTTAAATGTCGCGGTGGTCGGGCTGGGGGCTTCTGCGCGCAGTTACTATCCGGCTGTGGGCAAGATGCTGGGCTGCGAGATGATCCTGCCTGAATACGGGGGTGTCGCAAATGCGATTGGCGCTGTGGTTGGGCGAGTGACGATGCGTGAAAGCGGAACAGTGACCGCACCAAGTGAAGGAAAATATCGGGTGCACCTGTTGGAAGGGCCGCAGGATTTTGCGGATCAGGACAGTGCGCTGGACGCTTTAGAGACTGTTTTAAGGGAAGACGCCGTGGCACAGGCCAAGATCGCCGGTGCAGAGGATATTCAGGTGAGCGTGAAACGTGACATTCGCACAGCCGGCGTGGAGGCCCGCGAGGTGTTCATTGAGGCGACGATCACGGTTGAGGCGGCCGGACGTCCGCGTGTGGCGGTTTAGGGAGGGGGTGTAAGGCGGGGTGAACCCCGCCCTACGGTGTCATTCGGCGGCGGCGCGTTTGGGCAGCACCCAATCGGCACGCGGGAAGTGGCAGGTATAGCCGTTCGGTGTGCGTTCGAGGTAGTCCTGATGCTCCGGCTCTGCCTCCCAGAAATCGCCGACCGGTTCGACTTCGGTGACGACTTTGCCCGGCCACAGACCGGATGCTTCGACATCGGCGATTGTGTCTAGCGCGACAGCTTTCTGGTCTTCGTCCGCGTAATAGATCGCGGAACGGTAGCTCATTCCAAGATCGTTGCCCTGACGGTTCACTGTTGTCGGGTCGTGGATTTGAAAGAAGAATTCAAGTTGTTCACGAAACGAGGTGACCGAGGGGTCAAAGATGACCTCGATCCCTTCGGCGTGGGTGCCGTGGTTGCGATAGGTGGCGTTGGGCACATCGCCGCCGGTGTATCCGACGCGGGTCGAAATCACGCCGGGACGTTTGCGGATCAGATCCTGCATGCCCCAGAAACATCCGCCTGCCAGTACTGCGCGTTCGGTTTTCATGCTACGTCCTCCACTTGGGTGATATAATCGCCATAACCTTCGTCGGCCATGTCATCGCGATGGACAAAGCGCAACGAGGCCGAGTTGATGCAATAGCGCAGGCCGCCCCGGTCCGGTGGCCCGTCGTTGAAAACATGCCCGAGGTGGCTGTCGCCATGTTTGCTGCGCACCTCGGTACGGACCATGCCGAGTGACGCATCGCGGTGTTCGGTCACGTTTTCGATCGGCTTGGTAAAGCTGGGCCAGCCGCATCCGCTTTCGTATTTGTCGGCAGAGGCGAACAGTGGCTCACCGGATACGATATCGACATAGATGCCCGGTTCTTTGTTGCCGAGCAGCTTGCCGGTGCCAGGACGTTCTGTCCCGCTTTCTTGGGTTACGTGGTATTCTTCGGGTGACAGGTTTGCGACGACCTCTGCGCGTTTTTCGTATTTTGACATGGCGTCCTCCTTTGCGCGTGTATTTGCCTTATTAGATGGGGTGCTATCTTGAAATTCAAAGGGTTTCTGCCCCCTGTGCAACTTCATGTGATCTGATTGCGTGTGTTTGGCAGGGAATAACGTGAGAGGGGAATGCGATGCGTTGGATTTTCGGGCTGGTTTTGGCGGTGATCGGGACTACGGCGGTGGCGGTGCCGCGTGATGTGAGTTTCGCGAATATTGACGGCGGCACGTTGCACCTAAGCCAATGGGCGGGGCAACCGGTGCTGGTGGTGAACACCGCGTCGCAATGCGGGTTTACGGGGCAGTACGAGGGGCTGCAGGCCTTGCACGACCGGTATAAGGATCGGGGTCTGGTTGTGCTGGCGGTGCCGTCGGATGATTTCAATCAGGAGCTGGCCAGTGGCGCAGAGGTCAAAGAATTCTGCGAGATCGCGTTTGGGCTGGATTTACCGATGGCCGACATCACCCATGTGAAAGGTGCCAAGGCGCACGTGTTTTACAAAGCAGTTCAGTCCGAGACGGGGTTTGTGCCGCGTTGGAATTTCAACAAGGTGCTGATCGGGCCGGATGGTGCGGTACTGGGCACATGGGGGGCGACGGTCAAGCCGCAGTCGCGCGCGATTGTAAGGATGATTGAACCGTTGTTGAAATGATTTAGCCTTGTTAGGCTCTGGTTTGAGGGGAGCCTGTAATGAAAGATCCTGACCTTGATGCGGCCTATGCGCTTGAAACACCAGCGGATAACCGACGTCTTTATGCGGATTGGGCCGAGAGTTATGATGACGGTTTCGCCAAAGATATGGACTATCGCCTGCCACAAATTGTAGCGGACATGCTGGTCGATTTGTTTGACGGGCAAGGCGTGGTGTTGGATGTGGGGGCGGGCACAGGTTTGGTTGCGCAGCGCGCCGCGCGCCGCAAACAAATGACAATGGATGCATTGGACATTTCGCCGGATATGTTGGCCGTTGCCGCAGAAAAAGGTCTTTATAGAGACACAATTGTCGGGGATTTGACGGGGCGGTTGGATATTGCGACCGATACATATGATGCGATTGTCAGTTCCGGAACCTTCACCCATGGGCATGTCGGCCCCGATGCGCTGGATGAGGTCATCAGGATTGCAAAGCAGGGTGCAGTTTTTGTGCTATCGATCAACGCGGAGCATTTCGTGGCGCGGGGATTTCAGGACAAGTTCGCCTTGTTAGAGCCTGATATTGATGGATTGGATCATCGCATCGTCGATATCTACGGGCCGGACGTCGAGGCGGCGCACAGGCAGGATAAGGCGCATATCGCCGTATTCCAGAAACGATAAGCTAGGTCTTGTCTGCGTCCGACCAAAGGACCTTGCCATCGGATGCTTCGCTGCCCGGTGGGATGCCATAGGTCGCGCGGTAGCTTTTTGAGAAATGGGACAGGGATTTGAAGCCGCAGGCAACGCAGACATCCGTTACGCTTAGATCGGTCTGTCGCAGCAGGTTTCGGGCCTTATCCAGTCGGAGATGCAGGTAGTAGCGTTTGGGTGAGGTAATGAGATACCGCGAGAACAGACGTTCCATCTGGCGGGTGGACAGTTTGATAAGCCCGGCGATTTCTTCGGGGCGCAGGGGATCTTCGAGGTTGTTTTCCATGATCTGCATGGCGAGCAGCAGCTTGGGGTTGCGCACATCGGGACGGGATTGCAGCGACAGACGCTGGCCCTGCGACTGGGCGCGCGGCGCGGTATAGACCATCTGGTCGGCGACCCATGTAGCAATGTCGGCCCCGTAATCCGTGCGCACGCGGTGCAACATCAGGTCCATCGATGCCGCCCCGCCCGCCGAGGTAAAAACGCGTCCGTCAACGGTATAAAGCGAGTCCTCCATAATGACATCGGGCAGCATTTCGGCGAGGGCGGTTTTATATTCCCAATGGGTGGTGACGCGTTTGCCCCCGATCAGCCCTGCAAGTGCCAGCGTATAGGTGCCTGAGGACAGTGCCCCGTAATCCATGCCTTTGCGGGTCTCGCGGCGCAGCCAGTTGAGCACCGGTTTGGTGCTGCCCCGACCGGCGTTTTCGCCAGCGCAGACAATCAGGGTTTCGTGCCGCTCCAGCTCGGTCAATCCGCTGTCCGCTTCGATGCGCACCCCGTTGTAGGCTGGGACGGACAGACCGTCCGCAGAAAGCAGGCGCCACCTGTAGAACTTTCGGCCAGAGGGGTGATGGTTGGCGAGCGACAGGCAGTCCAACGCGCAGGAAAACCCCAGCGTTGAAAACCCCGGGAGCAAGAGGAAAGCGTAAGGCTTGGGTGCGTCGTCTGTGATCATTCACCCAGTCTAAAGCGCAATACAACGCACAGGTGCCGTCGCACAGCGGCATCCGGTGTCGCGTTTAAGCTTTGGACTGGCGCGAGAGTTGAACCGCAAGGATACCCGCCGTGATGATAGCCACGCCAAGGATGTCGCGAGCACCCAAAGCTTCGGACAGGAGCAAGGCGGCGATGGCGACTCCGAAGAACGGGTTAAGGAAGTGGAAGGTAGCGGCCCGCGTCGCGCCAACGCGGTTGACCAGCCAGAACCAGATGATGGTCGCGGCAAGACCGGGGAACAGGCATGTATAGGTAAAGGCCAGGGCAAGCGGCATGGTGAGATTCAGGCGGGGTGTTTCAAACACGAGGGTAGCCAGTGCCAGAGCGACACAGCCGACCAGCATCTGAAGGCCGACGATCATCAGGAAGTTTCCGCCTGATGTGGCTCCGCGCACCAGCAACGTCGCTGCCGTCAACGCAATGACGCCAATCACACAAAGGCCGAGGCCAACCATGTCGACGCCGCCATTGATCCGCGCGCCCATGATGATCGCCACCCCGACCAGGCCGGCCACAAGGCCCGCGATGCCCAAGGGCCGCAGTTTTTCGCCAAAAATGATCCAGACGGCAAATCCGACAAGCAGGGGCATGGTAGAAGCGATGATCGCTGCAAGGGATGCTTCGACGGTTTGCATGGCGACAAAGTTCAGGCCGAGGTAGACGGCATTTTGCAGAATGCCAAAGATGATTGTGGCGCGCCACTGGGCGGGTGTCAGGCGCATGGACTGGCCAAGCGCAAGGGCGATACCAACACCCAGCAGGCCGCTGATCAGATAGCGGCAGGACAAAGCGAACAGGGGTGACATGTCCGCCACGATGATCCGCGCTGAAGTAAAGGCAGAGGACCACATCATCGCGAAAACCAGCCCCATCAGAATTGCGCGAATGTCCATGTGCCTGCCTTTGGGATGCCCTGTTTCGCCGCACAGTTTCCCAGAACGCCGGCAGGGGCAAGGGGGTTGTGCCCTTTGTCATGAAGCGGCCGCATTTTCCGGATATTTGCCGACCAAGACGACGGGAGACATGGAGTGAGCTGGGACATGGAAACGGTATTTACGGGGCTGCTGGTCGCTGTGGTTATCTGCGCCTTTGTTGTGAAAGAATACGCTTTTAACTGTTTGCCGAAATCCCATTTTCTGAACGGGTTTCTTAATAATGGCCCGGACGCGAAATCGCGTGGGGGATCGTCGGGCTATCATGGGGGAAGCGGTACTTCGGGAGGTGGTTACGGAGCGGACAGTTCAGGTTTTCATTCAGGTTCTGGGGATGTCGGCGGTGATTGCGGTGATTGAAGTTTTAGGTCGGCGCCCGGTGGTAGTGATAAGAAAAAGGGCTGCCCGAATGGACAGCCCTTTACGAGTAACGAAAGCCGGTTGGCTTAGCCGTTCACGCTGTCTTTCAGCGCTTTTGCGATGGTCATTTTCACAACCTTGTCCGCGTCTTTCTTGAACTGTTCGCCAGTTGCAGGGTTACGCACCATGCGCTCTGGGCGTTCGCGGCAATAGATTTTGCCAACGCCTGGAAGGGTCACGGCACCGCCGCCGGAAACTTCTTTGGTGATCAGGTTACAGACGGCATCCAGTGCTGCGCCTGCGGATTTTTTGTCTGTGCCCATTTCCTCGGCCAGTGCGGCGACGAGCTGAGTCTTTGTCATTGGTTTGGTTGCCATGTTCTTTTTCTCCTTAGACCGCCCGATGTTGGGCCTCCTGCGCAGAAAGTAACGGTATGTTGTAGGGGAGCACAACGAATAATCGGGCGAAAATCAGTGAAAACAGCGGTTTTTCGCGGTTTTTCGGTGTGGCGGGCGGTCAAAGGAAGGCGGTTTCGTCGAAAGAACGCAATTTCCGGCTGTGAATGCGTTCCAGCGGCGTAGAGCGCAAAAGCTCCATCGCGCGGATTCCGATCATCAAATGGCGCGAAACCTGCGTTTTATAGAAGTCAGACGCCATGCCCGGCAGCTTGAGTTCGCCATGCAGCGGCTTGTCAGAGACACAGAGCAATGTGCCGTAAGGCACGCGGAAGCGATAGCCGTTGGCAGCGATCGTGGCGCTTTCCATATCCAGCGCGATGGCGCGGGATTGGCTGAGGCGCTGCACGGGACCGGATTGATCGCGCAACTCCCAATTGCGGTTGTCGATGGTGGCCACGGTACCGGTACGCATAATGCGTTTGAGTTCGTACCCTTCAAGCTGGGTCACTTGCGCCACGGATTGTTCCAGCGCGATCTGGATTTCGGCAAGCGCGGGGATCGGGATCCAGACAGGCAGGTCGTCGTCCAACACGTGATCTTCGCGCAAGTAGGCATGAGCGAGAACGAAATCACCAAGCGCTTGTGTGTTGCGCAGTCCGGCGCAGTGCCCGACCATAATCCACGCATGCGGGCGCAGCACGGCGATGTGATCGGTTGCGGTCTTGGCGTTGGAGGGGCCGACACCGATGTTGACCAATGTAATGCCCGACCCGTCCGCGCGTTTCAGGTGATAGGTCGGCATTTGCGGTGTCTTCATGGTTTCCGCAATGGGCGTGTCACCATCGGTGATTTCTACATTTCCGGTCGAGACAAAGGAGGTATAGCCGCTGTCGGGATCGTTCAGCTGTTTGCGTGCGTATTCTTCGAACTCGGTAACGTAGAACTGGTAGTTGGTGAACATCACGTGACACTGAAAATGTTCGGGATCGGTTGCGGTGTAATGCGCCAGACGGGCCAGCGAATAATCCACGCGCTGGGCGGTGAAGGGGGCCAGCGGGCGCAGTTCGTCAACAGGTTGATAGGTGCCGTTGACGATATCGTCGTTTGTGGTGGACAGGTCCGGTACATCGAAAATATCGCGCAGGGTGAAATCGGCCGCGCCGTCCTGAGGGATGTTGACGGCGTTATCACCGGTGACGGCAAAATGCACCGGAATGGGCGTGTCGGATAGACCGATGGTGACGGGCTGTCCGTGGTTTTCGATCAACAGGCCGATCTGCTGGATCAGATAATTGCGAAACAGGTCGGGCCGCGTGATCGTCGCGGCAAAACGACCGGGGGAGGACACGTGGCCAAAGCTGAGGCGGCTGTCGACCTGCGCATAGCTTGACGTGGCAAACCGCACCTCGGGGTAAAATGCGCGGATGCGGGTATTGGTGACAGGGGTTTCCAGAACGCTGGCGAAATTGTCGCGCAGGAATTCGGTGGCCTGCATATAAAGCGCGGTCAGGCAATCAACGGCGGCGGTGGCGTCGGTAAATTCCTGCGGGTGCGGGGTATCGGGTGTGAGTATTTTCATTTTCGGTCTTTCTATTCTTTTTGGGGCGGTCCTGCCCTTTTGAGGTTTGTGACGTGTCGATGTTACGAGACGATAACATCGGTAAATTCGAAGGTACGCACATCAACAAGGCCGAGGTCGCTGATCCGCAGTTCGGGGATCACAACAAGGGCCAGCAGTGAATGTTGCATATAGGCATTGTTCAGCGTGCAGCCACAGTCGCGCATGGCTTGCATCATCTCTTCGGTCTTTGCGGCGATGCTTGCGGCGGGTTGATCCGACATCAGGCCCGCGATGGGCAGTTCCACCAGGGCCAGCTCAACGCCGTCCTTAAAGATGGTAATCCCGCCGCCAACGTCGCGCAGGCGGTTCGCGGCCAGCACCATCTGGTCGCGGTCGGTGCCGACGACGATCATATGGTGGCTGTCATGGGCCACGGTCGACGCCATCGCCATCGTGCCGGTATAGCCAAAGCCCGAAACAAATGCATTGACCACATTGCCGGTGGCGCGGTGACGTTCGACAAGCGCGATCTGCGCAACTTCGCCGGTCGCTTGCACGCGGCCATCGGTGACGGGCAGTTCGAATTGCAGCGCCTTGGTCGGGGCCTGATTTTCGACCACACCAATCACGTTGGCGGTGACCCCGTTGGCCCCGTGCGGGGCGTGGATGGTAAAGTCGTCACCGCCCAGTTTTTTGCCCATGTTCACGGTTTTACGCGCAGTATCGGGCCAGTCGTAATGCGGGCATTCCACAAGGCATGTACCGTCCTGCGCGACGATCTGGCCACGGGCAATAACAGTCTCTATCGGGAGGGTTTTGAGGTCTGACGTCAGGATCACATCGGCGCGACGTCCCGGCGTAAGGGAGCCGATATCGCGCTCCAGCCCAAAGTGGGTGGCGGTATTGATTGTCGCCATTTGCAGGGCAATCAACGGGTCACAGCCGCAGTCGATGGCATGGCGCACAACGCGGTTCATGTGGCCGTCGTTGACCAAGGTGCCCGAGTGGCAATCATCGGTGCACAGGATCATGTTGCGCGGATCAAGGCCGCGTTCGGTGATCGCCGTTATCTGCGTTTCAACATCGTACCATGCAGAACCAAGCCGGATCATTGATCGCATCCCCTGACGCATGCGCATGATCGCGTCCGCTTCACAGGTGCCCTCGTGATCATCGGCCGGACCACCGGCGACATAGGCGGCAAAGGCGGGCCCCAGATCGGGCGAGGCATAGTGCCCGCCGACGGTTTTGCCGGCCCGCTGGGTCGCGGCGATTTCGGCCAGCATTTTGGGGTCGGCGTTTGACACACCGGGAAAATTCATCATCTCGCCCAGACCGATGATGCCGGGCCAGTGCATCGCCTCGGCCACGTCTTCGGCGCTGATCTCGAAACCGGTGGTTTCCATACCAGGCGCGGAGGGCGCACAAGACGGCATCTGGGTAAAGATATTGATCGGCTGCATCAGTGCTTCGTCATGCATCATGCGCACGCCGGCAAGACCCAGCACGTTGGCGATTTCATGCGGGTCGGTGAACATGGAGGTGGTGCCATGCGGGATCACGGCGCGGGCAAATTCGGCGGGCGTCAACATGCCGCTTTCGATGTGCATGTGACCGTCGCACAAACCGGGGATCATATAGCGGCCTTGTGCCTCGATGATTTGGGTATCGGGTCCCCGACAATGGGACGCGTCCGGCCCGACAAAAGCGATACGACCGGCGATGATGGCAATGTCGTGATCGGGCAACGCTTCACGGGTGTGCACATTTACCCAGATGCCACCGGTAATGATGGTATCGGCAGGGGTACGGCCCGCAGCAGTGTTAACAAGTTGCGGGGCGACATCGGGCCATGAAGGGAAAGGTTCTTGCGTCATGTCCCAAGGTGGCACAGTGTTTTGGGAGGTTCAAGCAGGAGTGAACGCGATGGATTATGAAACCATTGGAGCAGAGGATTTCGGCGCATCTTTGCGCGGCATCGGGTTGAACCTGCTGGTGCGGGATGTCGCGGCCCAAATTGCCTTTCTAGAGACTGTTTTTGACATGAAATCGTTCCAGCCGACGGCCGATTTTGCGATCATGAGCTATGGCGAACAGGTGTTTCAAATTCATGCGGACGGCACCTATCATTCCAACCCTTTGTTGGGGTTGTTACCAGAGAATCCACCGCGCGGCGGCGGGATTGAAATTCGCCTGTATGACACAGACCCCGAAGCGGCCTGCACCAAGGCGGCAGCCGTTGGTGGCACGGTGTTACAGGAACCGATGGACAAACCACACGGGCTGCGCGAGGCGTATATCCTGTGCGAAAACGGCTATGCTTGGGTGCCGAGCAGAGTGAAATAGAGACTAATAAGGAGCTTTCGATGAGCGTGACAGAGATGAAACCGAATATGGACCACTGGCAGGAACGCGTTGATCTGGCTGCTGCCTTTCGTTGGACCGCGAGACTGGACATGCATGAAAGCGTGGCGAACCATTTTTCGCTGGCGGTGAATGACAGCGGATCGCAGTTTCTAATGAATCCGAACCAGATGCATTTTGCACGGATCAAGGCCAGCGATATGTTGCTGATTGATGCGGATGATCCAGAAACCTATCAGGGGCCAAATGCGCCTGACCCAACGGCATGGGGATTGCATGGCGGGGTACATGCCGCCTGTCCACATGCGCGTTGTGTCATGCATGTGCATTCGATTTACGCGACCGTGCTGGCCTGTTTGCAGGACAGTCGTTTACCGCCGATTGATCAGAATGCCTGTACGTTTTTCAACCGGATCGTGATTGATGAAGAATACGGTGGATTGGCGTTTGAGGATGAAGGCGAGCGATGTGCGAAACTGCTGACCGATCCCAAGCAAAAGGTGATGGTAATGGGATCGCATGGCGTGATGGTGATTGGCGATACGGTCGCCGATACCTTTAATAGGCTCTATTATTTTGAACGCGCGGCCGAGACGTACATCAAGGCATTGCAGACAGGATTGCCCCTGCGTCGGATCTCGGACGAGATTGCGGAAAAGACGGCGCGCGAGTTGGAGGAGTATCCCGAACAGGACGCGCGGCATTTGGCGGAGCTTAAGGCGATATTGGACAGTGAAGGGTCTGATTACGCTTATTAGGGTCTGGTTTTCAGGTGATTTCAGTAGGTGCGTTATCGGTGAACGAAGCAAGGGGGCGTGACGGGAGTGATGCGTTGCGCCTGCCCTGCCGTTTCGATTTACTGTGCGTTAAGGTTAACGCGTTAGGGCAGCCCATATGAACATCCTATTTGTGCATCAGAACATGCCCGGACAGTACCGCGAATTGGTGGGGTGGCTTGCTGCGCAGGGTGAACACCGGATTTTCTTTCTGACGCAGAAGAAAGATGCGCCGACCCTCGCCGGTGTGCGGACGCGGATTTACAAGGCGCATCGCAAGCCGCTGAAAGATGCCTATGGGCTATCCAAGGTTTGGGAAGAAGCGGCAGGTGCGGGTTTTGGTGCTGCGATGGCCGCGCGCAAGATCGAGGCCGAGGACGGGTTTATCCCCGATATCGTGATCGGGCATGTCGGATGGGGCGAGTTGACCTTTTTCAAACAGGTCTGGCCGCATGTGCCTATTATTGGCTTCTTTGAATATTACTACAATATGACCGGCGGGTTGGTCGGTTTTGACCCTGAGGAAAATGTATCGGCGCATGCGCCGTTTTTGATGGCCGCCCGCAATGCGGTGCCCTTGGCGAATATCGAATTTGTTGATCAGGGACATGTGCCGACCCTGTGGCAGCGCGATCGTTTCCCCGACAGTTTTCATGACCGGATGTATGTTTGTCACGATGGCATCAGGACCGACCGTTTGGTACCGAATCCTGATGTTGAATTGCATCTGGGACGGTTGGACAATCCGATCAGGCAGGGTGACGAAGTGCTGACCTACGTCGCGCGCAATCTGGAGCGGGCGCGGGGGTTCCATGTGTTCATGCGGGCATTGCCGCAGATTATGAGGGAACGGCCCAATGCACGGGTGCTGATCGTCGGCGGCAACGACGTGTCTTATGGCGGGAAAAGCAGTGATCCGCAGGGGCTGCGCGGCGAGATGGAGCGGGAGGTGGGCGACGATCTGGATTGGGATCGACTTCATTTTCTGGGACGTATTCCTTATCCCGACTATCAAAAGCTGGTGCAGGTCAGCCGCTGTCACGTCTATCTGACGATGCCCTTCGTTTTGTCGTGGTCCTTGCTGGAATCGATGTCGATGGGGGCCACGGTTGTGGCCGCCGATGTGGCACCGGTGCGCGAGGCGATCACCCACGGCGAAACCGGCATGTTGGTTGATTTTCATGATTCACAAGCGCTTGCCGCTCAAGTGGTGGATGTCTTGGGCCAACCGGAAAAATACGCGCATCTGGGCGGGGCGGCACGGGCGCATGTCATCAAGGAATATGATTTCTTGACGAAGTGCCTGCCGGAACATGTGGCGCAGATCAACGCGTTGGTGTCGGCGGATAAACGCATCAATATGGGGTGATTGCCCCTTGTGGTGCGCGGCGGCGCGGGCCATTTTCGCGTCATGGATAAAGTGCTCTTTTCATTCGGTCACGGCTTTAGCGCCCGCGCCCTGGCGGCACGGCTGATCCCGTTGGGCTGGCGGATCATCGGGACGACGCGATCAACAGAAAAGATGGAAGAGATCGCCGCCACTGGCGTTGAACCCGTGTTGTGGCCAGGCACGGATGTCACGGGTTTTCTGAAAACAGCACCCTATCTGCTGATTTCGGCAGGTCCGAATGCTGACGGTGATCCGGTTTTGAATGCGTTGAAGGACGAGATCACTGCGGTCGCGCCCGCGTTGCGTTGGGCCGGTTACCTGTCGACCACAGGCGTTTACGGGGATCATCAGGGCGCTTGGGTGGATGAGGACACACCGTTGTCCCCTGCAACCAAGCGCGGACAGTTGCGGGTAGAGGCAGAAGCGGCATGGCAGGCCATTCCCGACCTGCCGCTGCATATTTTCCGGCTTGCGGGGATTTACGGGCCGGGGCGCGGCCCCTTTGCCAAGGTGCGCAAAGGCACGGCACGGCGGATCATCAAGGAGGGGCAGGTGTTTTCGCGTATTCATGTCGAAGACATTGCGCAGGCGCTGGAGCTTTCGATGGCACGCCCTGATGCGGGCGCGATTTATAATCTTTGCGACGATGATCCCGCACCGCCACAAGACGTAATCGGCCATGCGGCGGAGTTACTGGGCGTGCCCTTGCCCGAAGCGGTGGATTTCGAAACGGCGGACATGACCCCGATGGCACGCAGTTTTTATGCCGAGAGCAAAAAGGTGCGGAATGACCGGATCAAGGATGCGCTGGGCTGGCGGCCGACGTACCCCGATTATCGCAGCGGTCTGGCGGCAATGTTGCGCGATGACCTGTAAGGCCAAGCAACGCCATGTCTGATGATCCCGATAACTCTTTGATGCAATTGCTGGATGGTGTGGCCCATGCCGCCCGCGGTGACGTCGTGACCCTTTCCGACATGCTGGATGAATTCGGGAACCGTGCCGTGACGCCGTTCATTTTGCTGGTGTCATTGTTGCTGGTATCGCCCTTGTCGGGGATCCCCGGCGCGCCGACCACCGGGGCGGTGGTTATCATCGTGCTCGCGGCGCAGGCGTTGTTGGGGCGCGGCACGATTTGGTTGCCAGAATGGGTCAAACGCAAAAGCATCGCTGCAAAACGCGTGCGTAAGGCGGTGTCATGGATGCGCAAACCCTGCGCCTTTATCGACCGACATTCGCGGGCGCGGCTTCGATTTCTGACCCAAGGGCTGATGCGTTGGGTGACCCTGCTGATCTGCGTGATCCTGCCGATGAGTTGGCCCCCGTTGGAAGTTTTGCCGTTCTTTTCGTCTTTCGGGGCTCTTGTCATCGCCTTACTGTCTTTCGGGCTTTTCACACGGGACGGTATTTACGTTCTGGCCGGCTATTTAGTGGTCGGGTTAGGCATCGCAGCGGCAGTTATTACATTGTTCTAGGCACAGCGCTTGTTCTGGCCTGTTGCTGCCTTCATATAGAGCGCGACCTTCCCTAGTTTCGGATCTTTCTTCGTGCGTCACAAAATTCAAACGCTTCTGGAAAGCGGCCCTTTTGGTAGTTTTATCATGGGGGTAATCGTCTTTAACGCCGCCCTGTTGGGGCTGGAGACATCGCAGCGGGCAGTTGATGCATTCGGACCGTTGATGTTGGCGCTGGATACCCTGTGTCTGGCGATATTTGTGATTGAGTTGTTGCTCAAAATGTATGTGTACCGGCTGGCGTTTTTCCGGGACGGGTGGAACATTTTCGACTTTGTAATTGTCGGGATTTCATTGGCGCCGGCCGCGGACGGATTGTCGGCCTTGCGGGCCCTGCGGATTTTGCGAGTGCTGCGGCTGGTGTCGACAGCCCCGCGTCTGCGCCGCGTGGTCGAGGGGTTTATTACCGCGCTGCCCGGCATGGCGTCGGTTTTCACACTGATGGCGTTGATCTTTTACATCGGTGCGGTGATCGCCACCAAACTGTTCGGTAGCGCCTTTGAGGAATGGTTCGGAACGCTGGGGCGGTCGGGATATTCGCTGTTCCAGATCATGACATTGGAAAGCTGGTCAATGGGGATCGTGCGGCCGGTGATGTTGGAATACCCTTATGCCTGGGTGTTTTTCATCCCCTTCATCATGGTCACAACTTTTGCGGTGGTGAACCTTTTGGTGGGTTTGATTGTGAACTCGATGCAGGATGCGCATGCGGAAGAAAGCAACGCCGAAACGGATTCCTATCGCAGCGAAATCACCGCGCGTCTGACAGCCATCGAAGAACGTCTGGACGCCCTGATCGAACAGAAAAAAGACTAGGGTCGGGCCGCTTCAGGCCCGCTGTGCCCCGATTTGCGCGATGCCCAGCACATCCAGCACCTTGGCTTCGATCTGTTCGGCGTTCATGCCGGCAACCGCGTACATATCGGCAGGCGATGCTTGGTCGATAAACGTATCGGGCAAAACCATGGAGCGGTATTTCAGGCCCTCGTCGAACACACCCTCGTCCGCCAGCAGTTGCGCCACATGAGAGCCGAATCCGCCGATTGCCCCTTCTTCGATGGTGATCAGCGCCTCGTGATCCGCAGCCAGCGCAAGAATCATGTCGCGGTCCAACGGTTTGGCAAAACGGGCATCTGCAATCGTCGGGGTGATCCCCTTGGCCGCCAGTGCTTCGGCGGCTTTTTCCACTTCGGCAAGACGGGTGCCAAAGGACAGTAGCGCAACGCGCTTGCCTTCGGCGATGATGCGGCCCTTGCCGATTTCCAGCGGGATACCGCGTTCGGGCAGGTCGACACCGTTGCCTTCGCCACGGGGAAAGCGGAACGCGATTGGCCCGTCGTCATGCGCAACGGCGGTGGCGACCATATGTTTCAGTTCAGCCTCGTCCGCGGCTGCCATGACGACGAAATCAGGCAGATTGGCAAGGTAAGCCACGTCGAACGCACCGGCATGGGTCGCCCCATCCGCGCCGACAAGGCCCGCGCGGTCAATGGCAAAGCGTACTGGCAGACGTTGGATCGCGACGTCATGTACAACTTGGTCATAGCCGCGTTGCAGGAACGTGGAATACATCGTGCAGAAGGGTTTCATGCCGCCAGCGGCCAAAGCGGCGGAAAAGGTCACGCCATGCTGTTCGGCGATGCCCACATCAAAGCAGCGCGAGGGATAGCGTTCGGCAAACAGGTTCAGCCCCGTGCCGTCAGGCATCGCTGCGGTAACCGCGCAAATCTTATCGTCCTCGGCGGCTTCCTGCAACAGGCTGTCGGCGAAAACCGAAGTATAGCTGGGTGCATTGGACGGTGCTTTTTTCTGTTCGCCGGTGACCACGTTGAATTTGGAAACACCGTGGCCTTTGTCGCGGGCCTGTTCGGCGGGGCCGTACCCCTTGCCCTTTTTCGTCAGCACATGGATCAGGATCGGCCCTTTTGCACGGGCTTTCACGGTGCGCAGAACCGGCAAAAGCTGGTCCATGTCATGCCCGTCAATCGGCCCGAGATAGGAGAAACCCAATTGTTCAAACAAGGTGCCGCCCACAGCGATGCCCTTCAGCATGTCCTTGGCACGTTTCGCCCCCTCGCGGAAGGGTTCGGGCAGTAGGCTGACCGCGCCTTTGGCGGCGGCCTTGAAATCCTGAAACGGCTCTTCGGCGTAAAGCCGGCTGAGGTAGGAGGACATCGCGCCAACTGGCGGCGCAATCGACATTTCGTTGTCGTTCAGGATCACGATCAAGCGTTTTTTCAGGTGGCCGGCATTGTTCAGCGCCTCATAGGCCATACCGGCGGACATCGATCCGTCGCCAATCACCGCGATCGCATCCCCGACACCTTCGGGCGGGTTGCCGCCCAGATCGCGCGCCACGGCAAAGCCAAGCGCGGCAGAGATCGAGGTAGAGGAATGCGCCGCGCCAAAGGGATCGTAGGGGGATTCACTGCGTTTGGTGAACCCGCTCAGCCCGTCCTTCTGACGCAAGGTGCGAATGCGGTCGCGCCGTTCGGTCAGGATCTTATGCGGGTAACATTGGTGGCCGACATCCCAGATCACCTTGTCACGCGGCGTGTCAAACACCGCATGCAGCGCCACGGTCAGTTCGACCACGCCAAGGCCCGCGCCCAGATGCCCGCCGGTGACTGACACGGCAGAAACAGTTTCGGCGCGCAATTCATCCGCCAGTTGGTGCAGCTCTGCGTCGCTGAGCGCTTTCATATCCGCAGGGCGCGTGACACGGTCCAGGATCGGGGTATCGGGTCGGTCGGTCATGAAGTCCCTCAGTTCTTGCGGGCGACAACAAAGCGGGCTGCGTCGCGCAGTGTATCTGCATCCCCGCCATAAACACTTAATGCATCACAGGCAGATTGCATCAGTTCATTGGCGCGGCGTTTGGCCCCATCCAGACCCAGATGCGACACGAAGGTGGCCTTTCCGGCAGAGGCATCCTTTCCCGTGGCCTTGCCAACAGTGGCGGTATCGCCGGTCACATCCAGAATGTCATCCGCAATTTGAAACGCAAGCCCCAGCGCTTTTGCATAGGCGGCCAACGGCGCTGTATCGGCACCGGCCATGCGCGGTCCGGCAAGTGCGGCCCAAGCAATCAAAGCACCTGTTTTGCCCTGTTGCAATGCGGTTATGGCATCCAGTGACAGCGGTTCAGGCGCGGTTTCCGCTGCAATATCCAGTGTCTGTCCCAAAACCATGCCCTGCGCACCAGCAGCAACCGCAAGGGTGCGCGCCAGTTTCGCACGTAAATCGCCGCTGCCGACCTCTGGCGCGGTGACAAGTTCAAAGGCCAGCGCCTGCAAGGCATCGCCGGCCAGTACTGCCGTCGCCTCGTCCCACTTGCGATGCACGGTGGGGAGGCCGCGCCGCAGATCGTCATCATCCATGCAAGGCAGATCGTCATGCACCAGCGAATAGGCATGCAATGCCTCGATCGCTGTGGCCGGCCAAATCGCGACCTCGGCACCGATCCCGTGCAGCCGTGCTGTTTCCAACACCAGAAACCCGCGCAAACGCTTGCCGCCATCCGTGGCATGGGCCATCGCCTGCGTAAGTGGCAGATCATCGAGCTGCGCCAAAACGTGATCGAAATGTGCGGCCACTCGTTGCGCCGCTTGGGTCAGAGCTGCGTCAAACACGTGCCCCTATAACCCCTCAACAGGTTTTAGTCCCGTCGGATTGCCATCCGCGTCCAACGTGATGGCGGCAACCTTTTCCTCGGCTTCCTTCAGCTTGGTCTCGCAGCGGGCCTTTAACGCCGCACCGCGTTCGTACAATGCGATACTTTCGTCCAGTGCAACATCGCCACGTTCCAGTTGGCCCAGAACCTTCTCCAGTTCCGCCATTGCCGCTTCGAAACTCATCTCTTCAATCGCTGTGTCAGACATCGCCGCGCCTCATACTTCTTCATTCAGCGCCACAATAAACAGGAACCGCTTCCTTCGCCAGACACGCTCTGCATCTCTTTTTGGCCTTATATACTGTCCGCACCCTCAACCCGCGCCAACAGGCGCTAATCCGGTGCCAACATATATCCCGCGCCGCGCACCGTTTGCAGGTAGCGCGGCTGTTTGGGGTTGTCCTCGATCTTGCGGCGTAACCGTGTGATCTGGACGTCGACCGCGCGTTCTTGTGCCTGACCGCGATCCCGACCTAGTTCCTCGACCAGTTTTGCACGGCTCAGCGGTTCACCGGGTTGCGCCGAAAAAATCTTCATCAGCTGCACTTCGGTGGCGGTCAACCGCACCAACGCGTCGCCTTCCCACATCTCGCCGCGTTCCAGATCATAGCGGATGGCCCCCAGCGACATCACCTTGGGCGCAACGTCTGCGGCACCGGCTTCGGGCATGCGCCGCAGGATCGCGTTGATCCGCAGCAGAAGTTCCTTGGGCTCGAACGGTTTGGCCAGATAATCGTCGGCCCCTGCTTCCAACCCTTCGATGCGGTTTTCAGTCTCGCCTTTGGCGGTTAGCAGCAGGATCGGCGTTTGCATGGTTTCACGCAAGGAAGCTGTCAGCGCCAGACCATCCTCGCCCGGCATCATCACATCCAGCACGATCATGTCGAAATCCAGACCCGCAAGGATACGCCGTGCATGGGCGGCGTCGCGTGCGGCTGTTACCAGAAATCCGTGCCGCATCAGGAACTTTTGCAACAGACTGCGAATGCGTTCGTCGTCGTCTACGATCAGCAGGTGGGCATTCATGTCGCTCAAAGGCCGGTCTCCCGTAATTTGGTGTAGCTGCTGTGCATTTCAGGGTCCATCATGGCCTCCAGAACGGTGCGAAATCCTGCAACGGCTTCAGGACCGGCATCGCGAAACGCGGCCCGCAACCGCGCCCGCTGCGCATCTGACAGCTTTTGTTCCAATGCCCGCCCTTGTTCCGTAAGATGCAAGTGCCGTTCCCGTTTGTCGTTCCGTCCGATTTTGCTTTCGACCAGACCATCGGCAATCAATGTGCGCAACACACGATTAAGCGATTGTTTCGTGACCCCCAGAATGTTCAGCAGATTGTTCACGGTTGTTCCCGGTGCGCGTCCGACAAAGTGCAAGGCGCGGTGGTGGGCCCGACCATAGGCCATGTCCGCCAGAATTCGGTCAGGATCGGCGGTAAATCCGCGATAGGCAAAAAACATCGCTTCGCTGCCTTGGCGCAGCTGTTCATCGGTCAGAAACAGCAGGTTTTCACCGCGGGCAGGTTTCGGATGGCGCGTGTCGGGCATAGGGCGGCTCTTTTGTCGGTTACGGACGGATCGCTGCTTTGAGTTTACGTCAGCCTTGTTGACACTCCAAGGGTGAAAGGCTAGTCAAATCCAGCTTTTGCGACAGTAAATATCCATATCGGACCTATCTGCGCAATATTCATAAAAAGACTAAGGTTCAGGAGAAATACCATGGCGGGTGCATATGATGATCGGGACGGCCAGATCTGGCTGGATGGCAAGTTGGTGGAGTGGCGTGACGCCAACATCCATATCCTGACCCATGCGATGCATTACGCATCTTCCGTGTTCGAGGGGGAGCGCGCGTATAATGGCAAGATTTTCAAAAGCCGCGCACATTCGGAGCGGTTGAAGCGCTCTGCCGAGATGGTCGATTTTGAAATCCCGTGGACCGCCGACGAAATCGAAGCGGCCAAGGTTGAAGTGCTGGCCGCCTCTGGTCTGCAAGACGCTTATGTCCGTGCCATTGCATGGCGCGGTGCGGGCGAGGACATGGGGGTGGCATCGGCCAAGAACCCCGTGCGTCTTGCGATTGCAGCATGGGAATGGGGTGCCTATTACGGTGATGCCAAAATGAAAGGTGCCAAGCTGGACATCTCCAAATGGAAGCGCCCGTCGCCCGAGACCATTCCCTGTCACGCGAAAGCGGCGGGGCTTTATATGATCTGCACGATGTCCAAACACGCCGCAGAGGCGAAGGGTTGTTCAGACGCAATGATGTTTGATTATCGCGGCTATGTGGCCGAAGCGACGGGCGCGAATATCTTTTTCGTCAAGGATGGCGAGGTGCACACGCCCGATCCCGATTGTTTCCTGAACGGCATCACGCGCCAGACGGTTGTGGGGATGCTGAAGGAAAAGGGCATCAAGGTACACGAGCGCCACATCATGCCCGAAGAGTTGGAAGGGTTCGAACAGTGTTGGCTGACCGGCACGGCGGCAGAGGTCACACCGGTTGGCCAGATTGGCGATTATACGTTTGAAGTGGGCGCGATGACACGCGACATCGCAGAGAGTTACGAAAAGCTGGTGCGGGTTTAACCGACCAGCTTTGATCAAGGCGGGGCGGTGCAAACCGTTCCGCTTTTCCATTCTGCCCCGAGAAGGGCGCGCAAGAGCCCCTAAAAATCAACACCACGCTGGGCTTTGATACCGGCTTTGAACGGGTGTTTCACCTCGGTCATTTCAGTCACCAGATCGGCATATTCACAAAGCGCCGGTTTGGCATCGCGGCCCGTCAGGATCACGCCGGTGCGTTTGTCGCGTGCGTCCAGGCCTGCGATGACGTCCTCGACCGAGATATATTCATAGCGCATGGCGATGTTGATTTCATCCATGACGATCAGGTCGTAATCGCCGCTTTCCATCATCTCGCGGCCCTTGGCAAAAGCAGCCTGGGCGGCGGCGATATCGCGGTCCTTGTCTTGGGTGTCCCAAGTAAATCCTTCGCCCATGGTGTGCCATGTGACCTCGCCCAGACGGTCGAAAAACTGGCGTTCGCCGGTTTTCCATTTGCCTTTGATAAACTGTACAACGCCGACCTTCTGTTTCCAGCCCAACGCGCGCACAATCACGCCGAAGGCGGATGAGGATTTGCCCTTGCCGGCACCGGTATGCACCAGCACCAGACCTTTTTCAGGGTCTTGCAGTTCGGCCACTTTGGCGCGCTGGGTGGCTTGGCGTTCTTGCATTTTGGCTTTGTGATCGTCTGACATAGGATGTCCTCAATTAGGCGAGCCTGCGGGGGCGATGCTGGGTTTTGATTTGCTGCGGTCCAACCCCAGCTGGCGTTCGCGCCATATGATCAGCACACCTCCGGCAATGACAAGGGTGGCACCGATCAAAATCGTTACTGTCGGAATTTCGCCAAAGACCATCCAGCCGATCAGCGTGGCAAAGATCATCGAGGAATAATCGAAAGGGGCCAGCATGGAGACGGTGCCAAAGCGGTAAGACGAGGTGATCATAATTTGCGCAACGCCGCCGATCAGGCCGGCACAGACAACCAGTCCGATGATGCCGAAACCCGGGAACGTCCATGCCAATGCAGGTGTTGGAAAAATCCAACCCAAGGGCAGGCTAAGCAGGGAAACAACTGTCGCGGTCAGCGAGAAGTAAAAGACGATGGCCGAGGTGCTGTCGGTTTGCACCAGTTTGCGCACGTGGATTTGCACCATTGCGCGCAGAACTGCGGAGATCAGGATCAGCAGCGCGCCAAAGGTCGCGGCATCGGAATACCCTTGATCTATAGAAATGCGCGGGGCGAGGACCACCATGACGCCCACAAGGCCAAGGGCAACAGCAGAGAGACGGAACAGCCGCACCTGTTCGCCCAGGAAAATCGCCGCAAACAGTACAGTGAACATTGGCGTGGCATAGCCGATGGCGGTGACTTCGGGCAGGGGCAGCAAGGCGAGGCCGGCAAAAGACAGCGCCATCGCGGTTGTCCCGAACAGCCCGCGCCAGATGTGGCCAAGGATGTTGTTGGCTTTGAATCCGTCGTGCAAGTGACCTTGTTGCCAGAGCCAGCCGATGATGATCGGCATGGCAAAAAAGGACCGGAAGAACACGGATTGTCCCGGGGGGACATATTCAGAAGCGGCTTTGATCAGGGCCGACATGACCATAAACAGGAATATGGCACCGGTTTTCAATGCGATAGCGCGTCCGGGCCGGTTTTGAATAAGGGGTGCTGCCATGCGGCATTTAATGCGCCTCTGGTCGGGGAAGTGCAAGACGGGTTCGCAAGAGGGCAGGTGTTTCTTGGAAAACCCGTCGCCGTCAGCCGATATGCCCGCGGTTTTCGCCGACCTGACCGCGATGAAGCAACATGTGATCCAGCAACACGCAGGCCATCATCGCCTCGCCGACCGGCACCGCTCGGATGCCAACACAGGGGTCATGGCGGCCCTTGGTGATGATCTCGGTTTCTTCACCGGTTTTGGTGATGGTCTTGCGGGTGGTCAGGATACTTGAGGTCGGTTTCACCGCAAAGCGCACAACGATGTCCTGTCCGGTGCTGATCCCGCCAAGAATACCGCCAGCGTGGTTTGACGAATAACGGGGCTGGCCATCGTTGCCCATATAAATCTCGTCTGCGTTCAGCTCGCCTGTGAGCATCGCCGCTGACATGCCTTCGCCGATTTCCACACCTTTGACGGCATTGATTGACATCATTGCAGCGGCAAGATCGGTGTCTAGTTTGCCGTAAACGGGCGCACCCAGACCGGCAGGTACATTGCGCGCGGTCACTTCGATGATGGCACCCACGGAGGAGCCGGACTTGCGCAAGCCATCAAGGTAATCGGCCCATTCCGTTGCGGCTTTGATATCCGGCACCCAAAATGGGTTTTGTTCGATCTGGTCCCAGTCAAAACTGTTGCGGTCAATCTGGTGCGGCCCCATCTGCACCATGTAACCGGTGATTTGCAGGTTGGGGGCCAGCGCCTTGATCGCTTCGCGGGCCAGACCGCCCGCAGCGACACGGGATGCGGTTTCACGGGCCGATGACCGTCCGCCCCCGCGATAATCGCGGATGCCGTATTTCTGGTAATAGGTGATGTCGGCGTGACCGGGGCGGAACTTGTCCTTGATATCGCCGTAGTCCTTGGAGCGTTGATCTGTGTTCTCGATCATCAGCTGGATAGGCGTGCCGGTAGTGACGCCCTCAAACACTCCCGACAGGATGCGCACCTCGTCCGCCTCGCGCCGCTGTGTGGTGTATTTGTTCTGCCCCGGTTTGCGTTTATCAAGCCAGTGCTGGATCATTTCCGCATCCACCGGCACGCCGGGCGGGCAGCCATCGACGGTTGCACCCAACGCCGGCCCGTGGCTTTCGCCCCAAGTGGTCACGCGGAAAAGATGGCCAAAGCTGTTGATCGACATATGCGGTGCTCCTGTTGGGGAGAGCTTTAGCGGGCGAGGAGAGGTGGCTCAAGGGGCTTAGAGACCAAGAGGGCTATGCGCAGCGGCGATTGGGTCACCCTTTTTGTCTGTCAGCATATCTTTGATCAGCGACTGAAAATGGGGGCATTCCAGGTGTGACTGTGCCGTACAGGACGAGATATGGTCCAGCAGATCTGCTGTGGCCTGAAGTTCAGTTGCCTGTTGTCTCAGCGCGGTGGCCTGATCGCGCAGATCTTGTCGACACAGGCGAATGTTGTCTTCTTTCAATTGAAACAGGGTCCCGATTTCGTCCAGGGAATAACCGGCACGCTGCCCCAGAGCGATTAGGGCCAGCCGGATCAGGACACCATCGTCGTACTGCCTGCGCAAACCATGCCTGCCGTCCGAGGCGATCAACCCCAATTTTTCATAAAATCGCAGAGCCGACGGGGCAATGCCGCTTTGCTGTGCGACCTGAGAGATATCCAGCCGTAACATATTGACCTCAACCACGCTTCAAGTTGCACAACAGGTGCGGGATTCTTGAGAGAAAGGAAAGCATATGAATTTCGCAGAGCTGGTGTTTTGGGGTGCGTTTATCGGATTGGGTGCGACAGTTGTGACAGATGTTGTGGGTGTCATGCGCCAGGGATGGTCGGCCACACATGGGTTTTATCGTCTGGTCGGGCGATGGGCTGGATCGGCACGCCATGGGGTGCTTGCACAGGGGGACGTTCGCAACTTGGAACCGGTCCGGACCGAGGCCGCCCTTGGCTGGAGCGCTCATATCGCGCTTGGGGTCGTGTTCGGTATCGGGTTTGTGGCCATATTCGGGCCCGACGCAGTAACAACGCCTGATCTGGCCCGGTCGTTGATCTTTGGGCTGGTAACAGTGTTCATTCCCTGGTTAATCTTTCAGCCGCTTTTCGGATGGGGTGTCGCGATGGCAAAGGCATCTGAGCCTTGGAAGATGCGGGTAAAGGGCATTATCACTCATACGATTTTTGGTTTTGGCCTGTGGGTAAGCGCGATGGTGGTCCGATTCATTGCTTGATCGGGATCGGATATTGAAAAATCTAAGGTCCCGTCCGTCAGGCACACTACCTCCGATGCCGAGGCTCTTGCCAACCACCCCCCTTGCCCCTATCCCTTTCCCCACCTCGGGGGGCTCGAAAGAGCTGAGATAGCGCAAGCTGACCCGTCGAACCTGAACCGGTTAACACCGGCGGAGGGAAGGTCTGGGACACGCTCCAATACCTCTCTGCGCCGCATTTTGGAGGATGCCATGAAGGCTCTTACACTTGCTGCCACAACACTGATTGCCGCGTCAGCAGCCGCTGCGGATACGCCTGAACTTGTTGTATATACCTATGACAGTTTTGTCGCGGATTGGGGTCCGGGCCCGCAGATTGAAAAGGCGTTCGAAGAAACCTGTGGCTGTGATCTGGAATTTGTCGGCAACGGCGACGGCGCGGCGTTGCTGGCGCGGCTCAAGCTGGAAGGCGCGCGCACGGATGCGGATCTGGTCTTGGGGCTGGATACCAGCTTGATCGCTGCGGCCAAGGATACCGGCCTGTTTGCGGATACCGAAGTCACGGCCGATTACGCGCTGCCGGTGGATTGGACCGACACCACCTTTGCGCCCTATGACTGGGGGTATTTCGCCTTTGTGCACAACAAGGAACTGGCCGCACCTGCGAACTTCAAGGCGCTGGGCGAGAGCGATCTGAAAATCGTGATCCAGGATCCGCGTTCATCGACACCCGGTTTGGGTCTGCTGATGTGGGTCAAAGATGTGTACGGCGACGAGGCCCCCGCGATCTGGGAAGGTTTGGCGGATAACGTTGTGACTGTAACCAAAGGCTGGTCAGAGGCGTACGGCCTGTTCCTTGAGGGCGAGGCGGACATGGTTTTGTCCTACACGACCTCGCCTGCCTATCACATCATCGCGGAAGAAGATGAAACCAAAGCGGCCGCGATTTTTGATGAAGGGCATTATATGCAGATCGAGGTTGTCGGCCGTTTGACCGGATCGGACCAGCCCGAACTGGCAGCAGAGTTCATGCAGTTCATGGTGTCGGATGCGGCGCAAAGCATTCTGCCGACCACCAACTGGATGTATCCGGCGGTGATGCCATCGGGTGGTTTGGCCAAAGGGTTCGAAGCCTTGGTAAAGCCAGAAAATGCGCGTTTGATTGATGCGGATAAAGTGCCTGCGCTGCGCGAAGAGGCGCTGGCCGAATGGCTGTCCGCGCTTTCCCAGTAAGCACAAAATCAGGGATCAGCGCGGCCGCTTTGGTTGTCACGCTGATCCTTGGTGCCCTGTGCGCCGTGATATCGCGGGCCGAGGCCGGCACGGGGTTTATCGGCGCAGACTGGAGCGCATTGCGTTTTACGGTCTGGCAGGCGTTTTTATCTGCGTTATTCTCGGTCATATTGGCTGTGCCTTTGGCGCGGGCCTTGGCGCGGCGGCGGTTTGCCGGGCGCGGTGTGTTGGTCACGCTTTTGGGTGCGCCGTTTATCTTGCCGGTGATTGTTGCGGTCTTGGGGTTGCTGACAATTTTTGGCAGGAGTGGCTGGCTGAACGGGTTGCTCGCGCAGGTCGGATTGCCGTCGATTTCGATCTATGGATTGCACGGCGTGGTATTGGCGCATGTGTTCTTTAACCTGCCGCTGGCGACGCGATTGTTGTTGCAAGGGTGGCAAACCGTGCCGGCCGAACGGTTCCGGCTAGCGGCGCAATTACGCCTGACGCCTTGGGCGATGTTTCGGGTGATCGAAGTGCCCCTACTGCGCCAGATCGTGCCGGGGGTGGCGGCGCTGATTTTTGTGATTTGCCTGACCAGTTTTGCCGTGGCGCTGACGTTGGGTGGCGGGCCCAAGGCGACGACGCTGGAACTGGCGATTTATCAGGCGTTCCGCTTTGATTTTGATCTGGGCCGCGCGGCTTTGTTATCAGTTGTACAATTAGGGGTGGCGGGGGGCGCCGCGCTGGTCGCGCTGTGGGTCTTGCCGGTGATTTCGCTTGGCGGTGGTCAAGACCGGCCGCAACGCCGTTGGGACGCGCGGGGCGGGGTGCAACGCGGGCTGGATGGCGCTGTGATTGCACTAGGCACGGCGTTTCTGGTGCTGCCGCTTTTGGCGGTTGTGCTGCGCGGGCTTTCAGGGGCGGCACAGATGCCGACGGCCGTTTGGGCCGCGGCGGGATCATCGCTGTTTGTAGCTGTGATCAGCGTATTGGTTTTGATTGTTCTCATGCTGCCGATGGCAGGTTGGATTGCGTCGAAACGCGCTGGCGGGGTTGAGGCGATCGGCCTGCTGGGCCTGTCCGCGTCGCCGCTGATGATCGGGACGGGGTGGTTTATTGTAATCAATCCTGTGATGAACCCCGCGGATCTGGCATTGCCGGTGACGGCGCTGGTCAATGCCCTGATGGCATTGCCATTTTGCCTGCGTATCGTTGTACCACGCTTGCGCGATACGGTGCAGGATTTCGGACGGTTGAGTGCAAGTTTAGGCCTGCGCGACTGGCCACTGTGGCGATGGGTGATCCTGCCGCGACTGGCCCCGCAACTGGGGTTTGCGACGGGTCTGACGGGCGCGCTGTCGATGGGTGATCTGGGCGTGATCGCGTTGTTTGCCGATACCGAACGCGCGACCTTGCCCTTGCAGATGTATCGTTTGATGGGGGCCTACCGGATGGAGGCAGCGGCAGGGGCTGCATTGTTGCTATTGGTGATGGCACTGGGCATTTTCTGGGCCTGTGATGCCATGGGGAGGCGATATGCTGCGGCTTGAAGGACTTGAAATTAGGCAAGGGACCTTCCGCATGGGTGCGGATATGGCGCTGGATCAGGGGCGCAAATACGCGGTGATCGGGCCGTCTGGGGCAGGCAAATCGACGTTGTTGGGCGCGCTTTGCGGTTTTGTACCTTTGGCGCAGGGGCGGCTGTTCTGGCAGGACGACGAGATCACGGATGCAGACCCCGGTGAACGGCCAATGACGATGCTGTTTCAGGATAACAACCTGTTTCCGCACCTCAGCGTGAAGCAGAATGTCGGTTTGGGGATCAGACCGGATCTGCGGTTGAGTGCGCAAGACAAGACGCGGGTGGCACAGGCGCTGGCGCGTGTCGGGTTGTCCGATCAGGCAGGCAAGAAACCCGGTGCATTGTCGGGTGGACAGCAAAGTCGCGCGGCCCTGGCGCGGGTGTTGGTTCAGGCGCGGCCGTGGGTGCTGCTGGACGAACCTTTTGCGGCATTGGGGCCTGCGCTGCGCAACGAGATGTTGGATCTTGTGCAGGATCTTGTCACGGAAACCGGTGCCGGTTTGGTAATGGTGACCCATGCGCCCGAAGACGTACGCCGCATTGCGGACGAGGTGGTGTTTGTCGGATCAGGACGGGCCGAAGCCCCGCAGCCAGCGGCAGAATTGATGGATAATCCACCGCCGGCGTTACGGGCCTACCTCGGTTAGGCATGTGCCTCATGCGGCGACGGTGTCGTGCGCCTTGAGGATCGCCAGCGCGGCGGAGGCAGCTTCGCGCCCCTTTGTGACAAAGTGGTCCCGATAAATCGCGTTGTGATGGTCGGTTTCCTGATATTGATGCGGTGTCAGGGAGACGGACAGCACCGGCACACCGGTATCAAGGCCGACCCGCATCAACCCGTCAACAACAGCACTGGCGACAAAATCATGCCGGTAGATGCCGCCATCGACGACAAAAGCCGCGCAGATTACCGCATCATATTTGCCGGTTAGAGCCAATTTTTGCGCCATCAAGGGCATCTCGAAAGCGCCGGGCACGTCAAAGGTTTCAATCTGGCTGAGTGGAATCGTTTCGGTAAACCCGTCCAGGCTGCGGTCGACGATATCGGCGTGCCACTGGGCTTTGATAAATGCGAAACGGGCGGGGGCTTGAAGGCCATGTGTCATGATGTGATCTCCTTTAGGTTCAGACACGTCCACCCAAGGCGATCACGAATCGACACACGGCAAGCCGGGCATCAACACGCATTCTCTTTCATCCGGACTATGACCGTCGGCTCTGGAATTGGACCAGATCTGCTGACACCTCGTGAAAGGCCGCTCGCGGGCTTGTGGGAAACCCACCTACCGCCGGTGGGGAATTGCGCCCCGCCCTGAGAATTCTTGCACATTGCCGTTAGATTGTGGTCTGTGCAAGGCTGGACGTTCCGTCAGAAAGGTTGGCCCATGCATACGAACCCGATTTATCACGACGCCGATTTCGCGCGAAATGTCGGATTTGCCCGTGATCGTGGCTTTGGCGTTCTGGCTGTGAATGGCGCTGATGGCCCTTTGATCAGCCATGTGCCGTTTCTGATAAACGCAGAAGGCACGATTGCCGAATTGCATCTGGTGCGTTCCAACCCGATTGCGCGGGCGTTGAAGGAACCGCTGGCGGCACGCATCGGGATTGTGGGCGGGGACAGCTATATTTCACCTGACTGGTACGGCGTGGCGGATCAGGTCCCGACATGGAATTATGTGGCGGTGCATTTGACCGGCACGCTGGCGCTGCGACCGCAAGAAGAATTGCATGATCTGCTGGACCGGCAATCGGCGGCCTATGAAGAAAAGCTGTTGCCCAAACCGCCGTGGAAGACTGCCAAGATGTCAGAGGGTGTGATGGACAAGATGATGCGGATGATTGTGCCCTGCCGGATGGCGATCAGCGGGATTGATGGCACATGGAAGCTTAGCCAGAACAAACCGGACGCGGTGCGCCTTGCCGCGGCGGAACAGGTTAAGGGATACGGGTTCGGGGCGGAGACGGATGCCCTGTCAGCGCTGATGCGCGGCGCGGGCGATGGTGAAACGCAGAGGAGGGATTGAAATCGAGCGATTGCACCTTTGCTGCGTTCCAGTGATAGTTTGCCGAACCAATCAGGAGCCAGCCCATGAAACTCGCTTATTCCCCGACTTCCCCCTATGTGCGCAAGGTGATGGTGCTGCTGCACGAGACCGGCCAGTTGGAAGACGTCACCCTTGAGGCGCGCGCGACAACTCCGCTTGCGCCCGACCAGACGTTGCTGCCCAGCAATCCGCTTGGCAAGGTGCCCGCGCTGGAGCGTGCCGAAGGTCCGGCGCTTTATGACAGTCGGGTGATTTGCGCCTATCTGAACGATCGCGCCAAAGGGTCACTTTATGGATCGGGCGCACGGCATTGGGATATTCTGACGCTTGAGGCGACGGCAGATGGTATTCTGGATGCGGCGCTGTCGATGACCTATGAATGGCGGATGCGCCCCGAAGACAAGCGGTCGGATGAATGGGTCGACGGGCAATGGGGCAAGGTTGCGCGGGCCTGTGCTGCGTTAAACACCCGCTGGATGAGCCATCTTTCAGGGCCATTGGATATGGGGCAGATTGCGGTGGCCTGTGCGCTTGCCTATGTCGATTTCCGCCATGATGCCCGTGGCTGGCGCACTGGAAATGATGCTTTGGCGGCTTGGTACGCCCAGTTTGATTCGCGCCCTTCCATGCAGGCAACACGCCCGCCAGCGGCCTGAGGGGTTCAATTGAGCTCAGTTTTCATGATCTTAACCCCCTCCTGCGACCCTTTGCGCGTGATTGGCATCTAGACGCACGGGGGTCTGCGGGCTAGATACCGAACCAAATCAGGTGACGTCCCGTGCGTCACCTTCATTGCTGGTGGTCCTTTTTGGACCCGAAAGATTGGAGAAAAGACGTGTCCAACGCAGAAGACCACGAAGGCACACGCAGGGATTTCCTGTATTATGCAACAGCCGGTACAGGCGCTGTCGCCGTAGGTGCCGCAGTCTGGCCACTGGCCAACCAGATGAACCCGTCCGCGGATGTTCTGGCCCTTTCATCGATTCGCGTCGATGTGGGTGATCTGGAAGCCGGTTCACAGCTGACGGTCAAATGGTTGGGCAAGCCGGTGTTTATTCGCCGCCGCACAGCAGAAGAAATTGAAGCCGCCCGCGCGGTTAAATTGTCGGACCTGCCGGATCAAGGCGCGGAAAACGGCAACCTGCCGGCTGGCGCATCTGCGGATGATGCCAACCGCACGCTGGACGAAGCCGGCGAGTGGCTGGTGATGATGGGCGTTTGTACGCACCTTGGCTGTGTGCCTTTAGGTGATGCAGGCGATTTCGGTGGCTGGTTCTGCCCCTGCCATGGTTCGCACTACGATACTGCGGGCCGCATCCGCAAAGGGCCCGCACCGACCAACCTGCCGGTGCCTGTGGCTGAGTTCGTGAACGATACCACGATCAAACTGGGTTAAGGGAGCAAGAGATGTCCGGAATTCCTCACGACCATTACGAGCCGAAGACCAAAGGCGAAAAGTGGCTGAACAGCCGTTTGCCGGTTATTGGCCTCGTGTACGACACATTGATGATCCCCACACCCAAGAACCTGAACTGGATGTGGATCTGGGGCATCGTGCTGGCCTTCTGTCTGGCCCTGCAAATTGTCACCGGTATTGTGCTTGCGATGCACTATACACCGCATGTTGATCTGGCGTTCTCGTCGGTTGAACATATCATGCGTAACGTGAATGGCGGGCATATGCTGCGCTATATGCATGCCAACGGTGCCTCGCTGTTCTTTATCGCCGTTTATGCGCATATTTTCCGTGGTCTTTACTACGGTTCTTATAAGGCACCGCGTGAAGTGACGTGGATTGTAGGCATGCTGATCTACCTGCTGATGATGGCAACCGGTTTCCTGGGCTATGTTTTGCCTTGGGGGCAGATGTCATTCTGGGGTGCTACGGTTATTACCGGCCTGTTCGGCGCGATTCCGTTCATTGGTGAAGGTTTGCAAACCTTCCTGCTGGGCGGACCTGCGGTAGATAACGCGACGCTGAACCGTTTCTTCAGCCTGCACTATCTGCTGCCCTTCGTGATTGCCGGCCTTGTGATTGTGCACATCTGGGCGTTCCACTCTACCGGCAACAACAACCCGTCAGGTGTTGAAGTGCGCCGTGGCTCAAAAGAAGAAGCGCAGAAAGATACGCTGCCGTTCTGGCCCTACTTTGTGATCAAGGACCTGTTCGCACTGGCCGTGATCCTTGTGGTGTTCTTTGCGGTTGTCGGCTTTATGCCGAACTACCTTGGCCACCCTGATAACTATATCGAAGCGAACGCGCTGGCGACGCCTGCACATATTGTGCCTGAATGGTACTTCCTGCCGTTCTACGCCATCTTGCGTGCCTTTACTTCCGAAGTCTGGGTTGTACAGATCGCGTCCTTTGTGACCGGTGGCATCATTGACGCCAAGTTCTTTGGGGTGCTTGCGATGTTCGGTGCGATTGCCGTGATGGCGTTGGTGCCATGGCTCGATACCTCCAACGTACGTTCGGGCCGCTATCGCCCGATGTTCAAATGGTGGTTTGCTCTGCTGGTTATCGATTTCTTCGCCCTGATGTGGCTGGGTGCGATGCCTGCGGAAGAACCCTATGCGAGCTTCTCGTTGATCGCATCTGCCTATTGGTTCGCCTATTTCCTGGTGATCCTGCCGCTGTTGGGCGTGATTGAGAAACCGCTGGCGCAACCTGCGACCATCGAAGATGCCGTGAAGGCGAAATATGCAAAACAGAACGGTGGCACCGCGACCACTGTAAAGCCGGCGGAGTGATTGAGATGAGCATGATCAAGAAACTAACCGTCTCTGCGATTGCTGCCCTGGGCCTGAGCACCTTTGGTGCGATGGCTGCGGGTGGCGGTGACCAGCATATCGAAGACTTTGACTTCTCTTTCGAGGGGCCGTTCGGGTCTTACGACGTAAACCAGCTTCAGCGTGGCTTGCAGATCTACACAGAAGTCTGTGCCGCGTGTCACGGGCTGAAGTTTGTGCCGATCCGCACCTTGGGTGATGAAAACGGCCCGACATTGCCCGAAGAGCAGGTCATCGAATATGCCAAGCAGTTCGAGGTCTATGATGACGATCTGGAAGATTTCCGCGAAGCGCTGCCAACGGATCATTTTCCCGAATCCAATCTGGAAAATGCGCCTGACCTTTCGCTGATGGCGAAAAAGCGTGCAGGTTTCCACGGGCCTTATGGTCTGGGCATCAACCAGTTCTTCAAGGGGATCGGCGGACCGGAATACATCGCATCGCTTTTGACCGGTTATACCGGTGAGGAGAAAGAGCAGGCCGGTGTGACCTTTTACGAGAACACCGCGTTTCCGGGCGGCTGGATTGCAATGGCACCCCCACTGGGTGACGATTCGGTCGAGTTTGTAGACGGTCACGACGCCGATCTGCATCACCTCTCAGCGGATGTTTCTGCCTTTCTGATGTGGACCGCTGAACCCAAGATGATGGCGCGTAAACAAGCAGGTTTCGCCGGCGTGGTGTTTCTGACCTTGCTGTCGGTCCTTTTGTACCTGACCAACAAACGCCTTTGGGCACCGGTTAAGCGGAAGTACAAAGACGAGGTGTAATCGCACCTATCGAGATTAGAAAAACCCCCGCGGCTTTGCTTCGGGGGTTTTTGTTTGCGATATCCGATGCGATCGGGCGCGTTTTCTTTCAAAGAAAACGATCGGAAATTTTGAAAGTTCCCGCGCGCCGGCGATCAGGCGATCAAGTGTTTGTCAGTGGCACCGCAAATGGTTGCATGTACGATCTGCCCCTCGATCTGCGCCGTGTCAAAATGCACTTCGGTGAACTGCTCTGTCCGGCCCATTGTGGCATTTTCCATCAAAACCTGATGGTGCTGGCCGACCTGCGCTGCCAGATGACGCTGCACCTGCGTCTCGCCCGCGGCCCGCAGACGCGCGGCGCGTTCTTTGATGGCTTTGCCGTTCACGGCAGGCATCCGTGCGGCAGGCGTGCCCGGACGGGCCGAATAAGGAAAGACATGCAGCCATGTCAGGTCGCATTCCTGAACAAGCGCTAGCGCATTTTCAAACATGGCTTCGGTTTCGGTCGGGAAACCGGCGATGATATCTGCGCCGAATGTCATATCGGGCCGTAATTTGCGGGCCTCTTGGCAAAATGCGATGGCGTCACCGCGCAGATGCCGACGTTTCATGCGCTTGAGAATCATGTCATCGCCGTGTTGCAACGACAGATGAAGGTGCGGCATCAGGCGCGGTTCCGTGGCGATCGCTTCCATCAGGTTTTCGTCGACTTCGATACTGTCGATCGAACTGATCCTCAGGCGCGGCAAATCGGGCACCAACCGCAGAATACGCATCACCAGATCACCCAAACGCGGCGTCGCGGGCAGGTCCGCACCCCAAGAGGTCAGGTCAACGCCGGTGAGCACAACTTCGTTTAAACCCTTGTCCACCAAACGCTTGATTTGGTCCACTACGACCCCCGCAGGGACAGACCTCGAATTGCCGCGCCCGAAGGGAATGATGCAGAAGGTACAGCGGTGGTCACAGCCGTTTTGAACCTGTACGTATGCCCTGCTGCGGGTGCCGAAGCCGTCGATCAGATGGCCGGCTGTTTCTGTCACTGACATGATGTCGTCGACCTGAACGGTCTCTGTTTCGCCAATGAAATCAGCGGCAAGGCCTTGCCAGGTCGCCCCCTGCATCTTTTCGGTATTGCCGATGACAGCATCGACTTCGCCCATGTTGGCGAAAGTGTCGGGTTCAGTTTGGGCCGCGCATCCGGTGACGATCAGACGTGCCTCGGGGTGCGCCTTGCGCAGCTTGCGGATATCCTGACGGGCTTTGCGCACGGCCTCGGCGGTTACGGCGCAGGTATTGACGATCACGGCATTTTCCAGCCCCGCCTGACCGGCAAGATCTTTCATTGCCTCGACTTCATAGGCGTTCAGCCGGCAACCGTGATTTGAAAAAACGGGGGCGCTCACAGGGTGCCTTTCAAAAACTCGGGCGTCAGGGTCGCGCTAAATACATGTGCCGAAGGGCCGGTCATCCACACGCCATCTTCGCGCCAGTCGATGTGCAGGGTTCCGCCGTCCAGATCAATGCGCACAGCGCGCCCTGTAAGGCCACGGCGTGCCGCTGCGACGGCTGTCGCGCAAGAGGAGGAGCCAGAGGCCCATGTGACGCCCACGCCCCGCTCCCAGACGCGCATGCGGATGTGGTCGGGGGCAATGATCTGTGCGACCTGGACATTCGTACGTTCAGGGAACAGCGGGTGATGTTCAAATTTCGGCCCGATCTGCGCAAGATCAACGGCGTGCACGTCGTCGACGAAAAAGGTGCAATGCGGATTGCCCATCCCGGTTGCTGTCGGGGCGCCGTCAATCGGCAGTTCAAGCGTGTCCATTTCACGGGCCAGTGGAATGTCCTGCCAGTCAAGCAGGGGATGCCCCATGTTCACCGAGGTCATGCCCTCGCCCATGTCGCGCGCAGCCAGCGTTCCGCGTTCGGTGGTCAGTTCCAGCGTCTGTTTGCCAGTTTCGTCCATCAGAAATCGTGCGATGCAGCGAGTCGCGTTGCCGCAAGCCGCAGCCTGCGAGCCATCCGCGTTGTAAAACGTCAGATGCGCATCGCCGGTCCCGTCTGAAATCATCGCCAATTGGTCGAACCCGACACCAAAATGGCGATGTCCGATTCGTTTTGCCAAATCTGCCGTCATAAACGGCGCACGTCCCCGCAAGTCCACGACAACAAAGTCGTTTCCCAGCCCGTGCATCTTCATAAAGGGCAATCCGTTGGAAAATTCGCTATTCATTGGGCGCATATAACGCCGCCTTTGCAACTTATCCAGCAGGCGTCCAAAATTTAACGCTTTATGGGCTTGACCCCCCCGCCGCTCCTTTCTAAGTACAGCGCCTAGTGGGCCTGTAGCTCAGTTGGTAGAGCAACTGACTTTTAATCAGTAGGTCTCCGGTTCGAACCCGGACGGGCTCACCACTTTTATCCAAACCTGGTCAGGGACTTAGGTAAATGGTGTGAAAGTGGCGGGTGATACGATGACCCCCAATCTACCCCCTCAAAATCGGTTTGAGATAAAGTCGACAAAGACCCGAATCTTTGGCGCGAGATTTCGTTTGTCGGTGAACAATACCGCGACGTCAGCATGCTTCTGCGCGTACTCGGGGAACAACCGGATCAGTTTTCCTTCGGCGATTTTCCGGCTCACCAGATAGGTCGACAGCCGCGCAATCCCCAGTCCAGCGAGGGTTGCCAAATAGACGGCATGGGCGCTGTTCCCTTCGAAATTCCCCATCGCATCGACAGTATATGTTTTGCCGTCCAGCTCGGCCTGCCACGCGTTTCTGCCAACCGCATTCGATGTGCGCAGGCAATTGAACCGCGCGAGATCGCTAAAGGTCGCCGGGGTGCCGTGACGTTCAAGAAACTTGGGCGCGGCGCACAGGATGCGTTCGTTGGTCATGACTTTTTTGGTGATTAGGTTCTGTTTTCTGTTTTGCTCGGCAAAATTCAGGGCCACGTCAAAACTGTCTTCATCCAGATCAATCGGCCGGTCCGTCAATTCAAGCGAAACAGAAATATCTGGGTAGAGATCAAGAAATTCGGGCAGCACCGAAATGAGATTGGATTTGCCAAAGGCGACACTTGAAGCGATCCGCAGGTTGCCTTTGGGTTGGCCGCTGGCATTGGTGATATGCGCTTCGGCTTCCAGATATTTGTCGGCGACGGCCCTGCATTTTTCGTAATAGGCTGCACCTTCTTCGGTCAGGGTGACGCCTGCGCGTTTGCGGTGCAACAACCGGTGGCCGACATGGTCCTCAAGGTGTCCAATTTGTTTGCTGACGGCAGACGGGGTCTGTCCGCTTGATCGTGAGGCGGCCGAGATGCTGCCCATCTCAACCACTTTCACAAAAGCAAGCATTTGCGATGAAACGTCCATTTCTCAAAACACCCTTTCCAAAATGGCAAGGCACCTATGCGCAATCAGCGGGTTGGATAAGTGGCCTGTACGTCCTATCTCTGCATTGCAGCATAGATACTGCAGTGCAGCAATGTCGAAAGGAGCCCGCAGATGGCAATGACACTTTCACGCACAAATATTAAGCTGGCCAGCTTTCTGGATAGCGCCCGTGAGCACTATTTTCAGGCACGCGAAGCTGTGCATCAGGCCAGACTGCGCCGCGCCCGATATCGCGCCACTCTTTCCGAGTTGGTCGCCTTGTCGGATCGGGATCTGAAAGATCTCGGGATCGCCCGCGCAAACATCCGCAAGATTGCGAAACAGGAACTTCTGATAGGAGAAAACGAATGAAACCGACTGGAAACACAATGCAGGCACCGATCTTTGCACCTGCCTCCAAACTTTCCTTCGCGGCGATTCAAGCTGCTCCGAAGCAGCTGTTGACCACATTGGGCAAGGGCCTTTCAAAGGGGCTTACCAAGATCCAGATCAACCGGATGCAGTCTGTGTTGAACTCGATGAGCGATGCCCAGCTGGCTCAGGTCGGGATCGACCGCAGCCAGGTCAAAAGCCACGCCGAGTACCTGATTACCTACAAGTATGACGGCCTTTGAACGCATAGAATTTACGACATCAACCGCCCGCCTTGTAAAAGGCGACGTTGTCAGGTTTCGGACCTCGCTCCTCCCAGAGTCAATCTGAAACCGCCCTTAACGGTCTTTCCTCCCGAAACCCGTTATTTCTCGGCCAGCACGCTCATCCTCCTCCCGAGCTTGCTGGCCGATGACCCTTCCCCTTAATGCAAAACGACTGGCCTGTGAGGGCCGCAGGCCTCATCGATGTGGCACGTTTGACTGTTTCCATTTCGCGCGCATTTCGCCAAAAAACGGAATTTTGTCGCCAAAGCCCTAGTTTCGCCACATTTAGCTGGCACCTGTTACCATGCCCCAAGAGCGGATGATTTTGCGCTTTCCTTAGGGGCCTTTGCCAGAAGGCGACCCAGATTCCTTGCGGGGTGATCCCCCACAAAGGACAATAGGTGGCGCAGCCCAAGTGGCTGTTGGCGTTTCATGTATTCAGGATTTTGCACAGATCAAAAACGGCAAATGCACAGGATGCAGGTGCGGTTGTGTCAGATGCACATCCGGTTGGGTGGTTGTTATGGAACCTGCGCCAACACAGAACCATGCGAAAGCTGAACGGGATGACCGCTCTCATCTCCTCCTTGGACAAGCTGTTCCAGCTGCGCAAATTTTTCCTGTTCCGGGTGCTTTTGGTGGCGGTGACACTGGCCTGTCTCGGACCGGCGACGGCGCAGGATGTTCACAACGAGGAAACGGAAATTACTTTTGGTGTGCTCGCCTCTGAGGGGGCGACCAGAACGCTTGAGGCATGGGCCCCGACGGTTTCGCTGTTGAACGATACAGCACGGGACCAAGACCTGCCTTACCGCTTCCGGCTTGAACCCCACAACGAAGCCTCGCTGCTGGAGGGGTTGGGCCGCGGCGCGATTGACGTCTTTTTAAGCGACCCTGCTGCCTTTGTGACCGCCGAAGTTGAAGAGGGCGCGCGGGCGATATTGTCAGTGGCCCAGATGTGGCAAAACAAGACGTATAACCAGACCGGTGCCTTGGTCTTTACCCGCAATGACAGCCTGCTGCGCGGGTTTGAAGGTTTGGCGGGTCGCCGTGTGATGGCTATGGCCCCGAACGAGCTGACAGGTTGGAAGCTTGCGGTGCAGGAAGCGCGCAAATACCGGCTGGATCCCGAAAGCATCGGCGCGGATTTGCTGTTTTCAGGCGGGAACCAGCGCGAAGTGGTTTATGCCGTGCAGAACGGTTTGGTTGATGTCGGGGTGATCCGTGCCGGTGTGCTGGAAAACCTCGCCAAACAGGGCATTATCAAGCTAGATGATTTCCGTCCGGTTGCACCGATGGCACATGCCGGTTTCCCGTTCTGGGTCAGCACACCCTTGTTCCCTGACTGGGTGATGGGATCAATGCCCAACGTGCCGGATCAGGCGCTTGGGCTGTTGATCGGGACGTTGCTTGCCGTGGATGCGCAAAGTCCGCAAGCGCGCGCCGCAGGTGGCATTGTCTGGCAGGCCCCGCAGAATTATCTGCCGGTTCATGATCTGTTGATCTCGCTTCATGCGCGACCATACCAGAATTACATCAAGCAAGCAGGGGCGCGTATTTATCGGGCCTATAAATGGCCGACACTGGGGCTGGCGGCTCTGATCGGCTTTTCGATCTTGCTCTTGCTGTTTGAACTCAGCCGGACAAAGCGTTTGGCCGAAAACCGGAAAGATGTATTGCACTCCGAAGTCCGCTCGAAGCAGTTTTATCGCAACGCCATCGAGGACCACACGGTCTTTTGCATGCTGACAAAGGACGGTGTGATTTCCCATGTGAATGACCACTTTGTCGCAGTGTTGGACCGCAGTCGCGGCAGTCTGGTTCAGAACCCGTTCGCGGACATATTGGACGAAAGCAATCAGGACGTGCTGAAGTCCCAGGTCATGCGGGCGATGCAGGCAGGTGCCACATGGGAAGGGGCGCTGCAGTTGTTGAAGAGCAATGGCAAAGCGGCGTGGTTGCAATGCACCGTCATTCCGGTGGCGGGTGCGTCAAAGGCGTTGGGTGAAATTGCCATTGTCGCGTCGGATGTCACACAGACGCGGGCGGGCGTTTCCGAGAAACGGTTTAACAATACGCTTGAACTGATCCAGGATCAGGTTGTGGTGCTGCGCCCCGGGACGATGGACGTGCTGTTCGTCAATGCCGCAGCGGAAAACCGGCTGATCAAGGGCCGTATGGGTGGTGGTTGGAAAGGCAAGACAGCCGCCAACTTTATCAGCAACGAAGATTTGGAGGCCCTGAAGAAAAAAGCCGCCGCTTTGGCGAATGGGCCGGAACGTCGGATGACATGGGAAGTGACCGCAAAAGGCGACATCACGTATGAAATCAGTCTTGAATACGCGCAACCAGATCAGGAAGAACCGCGTCTGATCGCGATCTACCGCGACATTTCAGAGCGCAAAGAGATCGAGAAGGCAAAGACCGCCTTTATCGCAACGATCAGCCACGAATTGCGTACACCGCTTACCTCGATCAAGGGCGCGCTCGGATTGACCCTGTCGGGGGCGACCGGTGAAATGCCGCCCAAGATGAATAACTTGGTCAGCATGGCCGCGACAAACTGCGAGCGCCTGATCACATTGATCAATGACATTCTGGATCTTGAAAAGATCGAGGCCGGAAAAATGGACTACAAGCTGGAGACCTTTGATCTCGGCAAGATGCTGACCACCGCTTTGGACACCAACAAATTCTTTGCCGACAAGTTTGGCGTGGCTGTGCGCAGGTTTGCAGATGAACATGACGGCCCCGCGCTGACTTATGGCGACCCCACGCGCCTGACGCAGGTTGTCGATAACCTGATGTCGAATGCGGCCAAGTTCTCTGATGCGGGATCAGAAATTCAGGTTTCGTTGAAAGAAGTTGCCGGTCGCTGGCGCATCTCTATTCGCGATTATGGTGAGGGCATTCCGAAACACGCCCAGCCCACGATGTTCGACAAATTCACACAAGCGGACAGTTCCGACACACGGTCCAAGGGGGGGACCGGATTGGGCTTGTCGATCGTCAAAATGATTGTCGAGCAACATCAGGGGCGCATTTCCTTTGTCAGTGAGGAAGGGGTGGGCACAGAGTTCTTTATCGATCTGCCGGTGGTGGTTGGCGAAACCGTGATGCCAATACCGGAAGCGGAAGAGAATATTCAAAACCCGCAGCAATTTTCAACGGATGCGATTGCAGGCGAGATTGATCGAAATCAGGCCCGCGCGGATCGGGCGCCGGTTGCGGTGTTGGAACAGGGCCGCATGTCGGGACAGGACAGCGATGTTGTCAAAAGCCACAGTGGCGAGGGCATCGTATCGAAGTTCTCAAGCGCAGGCGGTCGGCGGCGAAGCTAACTCACTGTGAAAGTTTGCCACTACGGGCAAGCATGAACAGGGCCCGCCCCGCATCATCCATTTGCGAGGCGGTGGCACGGGCCTCTTCTATTGCAACTTCCGTTTTCACGCGTTGTAAAACCTGTTCAGTGGTCTTGGCCTCGCGAAAGGCTTTAAACAGCTCTTCCTCAATGGCTGCGGTTTTTTCGGCCGCCGCAGCTTGTCGTTCTGCAAGGTCTTCTTGGCGCAGTTTCACGGAGTTCAAATAGGCGGGAAGGAAGATGCGGGTATCTTCTGTGCTGTCGGCCGCTTCGCGCACTGCGTCCTCGTGCAGTTTGACGCTTTGGTCCGATAGATCTTTCTCGGTCGCGCGACGTTCGGTGAGATCAGCGCCGATCGTTTCCATCTCGTGCTGCTTGATCCGGTCAATCAGCTTCAACGCCGCCATACGGTCGCGCAGCGCCATGTTTTTATGCCGCCGCTTGCATGTTCTGGCGGGCTTCTTCCATCTCGTAAAAGGTGGGCTGTAGCGAGGTCGGAATGTTACCGCGCCCGATTTCAGTGCAGATGGCAGGCGAATGATTGTGCAGGATCGCGATGAAAATATCGCGGATCACGCCGTAATAGATGCCATCCTGATCTTCGATGGCCTGAAGCCGGTTCGCAATTGGTGAAACGAAACAGTAAGCCAGAAAAACGCCAAGGAAGGTTCCCACAAGCGCGCCACCAATCATGGCCCCAAGAACAGCTGGCGGTTTGTCAATGGATGACATGGTCTTGATAACACCCAGAACCGCCGCAACGATGCCGATGGCAGGCAGCGCATCCGAGACGGTTGTCAATCCATGTGGTGCCACCAGCGCCTCGTGGTGGTGTTTTTTGAGCTTCCGGTTGATCACATCTTCGGCCTGATAGGGGTCGTCGAACTGCAAGGCGAGCATGCGGAAGCTGTCGGTGATCAAATCAATCGCAAAATGGTCGTTCTGCAGTTTGGGGTATTGCGAAAAGATCGAACTTTCCATTGGTTTTTCAATGTGTTCGTCCAGCGACAAGATGCCGTTCTGCTGATACATCCGGGCCAAAGTATACATCAGGTTCAGCAGGTCAATGTAATCGGCTGGCTTCCACTTCGGGCCCTTCATCGTCTTGAGAAGACCCTTGCCCGCCCCTTTGAGGTTCGCAAAGGAATTTGCGGCAATGAACGATCCCAACGCTGCCCCGCCGATCATCATGCCCTCAAAAGGAAGGGCGTGCATGATGATGCCCATTTCCCCACCGGAAAGCATGTAGCCGCCGAAAACCATGCCCAGAATAAGGATAAATCCCAGAAGAATAGTCATATCATGCCCGCCCGTTCATTTTTAGTGACCATGCTTAATATTTCGCCAAATTTCAAGGATAGTTGATAGATGTTAAGTATAAAGTTTAGAATAGCAAATACAGTTGACACCACAGTGCGACGAGATACATGTTTAGTGGTATCTTACCTGAAACCGGAGGCCCCGCTTTATGACTGACACATCAAGCATTCTGGTTGTCTTGATAGATGCAGATGACGTGAAACATGTCTTTGCAGCGTGGCCGGATCATATCTGTTTGGCGGCGTGCCTAACGCGGGACGGCGATTGCAGCATGGTCGTATTTCGCAGGGACGAAAGGCATGCGGTTCCGCAGCGGTTGTTGGGAATTTTGGCCGCCCGCAGCGACGAGGTGTGTTTCGTTCCAAAGGTGCGCGGATTTGAAACCAGACATTTCCTGTATTCTGATGAACGTCGCTTGATGGCTTTGGTGGCTTCTGATCCTGACCTGTTGGACGAAGCGATTGATTATTCGATAAATTATACCTACGCGTTGGAGGAAGGGTTGGACCCTGCTGTTGTGCTTGGGTTGCGCCGCCCCGCAGAACCGGCGGTGCCATATAAACCTGTAGCACCGGTTGTGGCCAAACGCGCCCCGTCTGTCCCCCAGCCCGAAGCCCCGAAAGCGAAAACAGAGCTTAGCCCGCTATTGCCGGAATTCTTGCGCAAATCCGCCGAAGGAACGCGCCGGCCAACGTTCGCAAGTGTGCGCAAAGCCAAAGAGGGGATGCTTGCCGCGCTGTCCTAGCGCAGCGCATTCCGCAAGTTCTGAAATACCTGATCGCCGATTGGTGCAACGGTTGGCGGCGCAAGATTTGCCTGTTTCACCATAGGGTCGTCTTCACGTTTCGCGGGCGTATCGGGGGATGTCATCGCAGCATCCTGAACCGGTTTAGCCGAAAGCGGCACCTTATCCTGATAGCGGACCATGATCGAAATCCGGCGGTTCGACGGATCTGTGGGAGTTTCAGGCACCAGTAACTGGGTGTCTGCCATGCCCGAGACGCGAATGATGCGGTCCCGCGAGACGCCGGATGCTTCGAATACGCGGCGCGTGGCGTTGGCGCGATCTGATGAAAGGTCCCAATTGTCGTATTTCGCGCTGTTGGCAAAGCGGATGGCATCGGTGTGGCCGGAAAGCACAATAGGGTTCGATAGCGCAGCCAGCGAGGTACCGAGGTTGCGCAACAAGGTGTCAGTTGCACCGGTCATTTCGGCACGCCCGCTTTGGAACATGGGTTTGCCTTCCTGATCAATGATTTGAATGTGCAGCCCTTCGGGCGTTTGTTCAAAGATCACATTTTGCATAAGCGGGTCGAGATCGGGACTGTCCTGCATGGCTTGCCGGATTTCGTTCTGCAACTGCTCGAACTTCATATCGTCAAGCGGGTGCTCGGCACCGGATTTACCGTTGGACGCTTCTGCAAGCTGATGTGTTTCGCTTACATCAGCGGCTGCCGGGTTCTCATGTACGCCTTCTTGGCTGCCCTGGACCTTCTCTTTGGGATCAGAGGTTGAGGTGGTGTCGCGCACTTCCCATTTTGAAGGGGCCGGATCATCAATTTTTCCCAACTCGGATCCGCGCGCAACGACGCTGCCGTTTGATGCGGTAAGTGTACCGGGAGGGCCAAGTGTTGATCCATCCAGAACACCGATGCCGCCTGGCATGGATGCATTGGTGAAATATTCAGCAATACCACGGAGTTTCTGTTCGTCCGAACTGGCAAGGATCCACATCAACAGGAAAAAGGCCATCATCGCAGTCATAAAGTCGGCATAAGCCACTTTCCAACCGCCACCATGGTGGCCGCCACCTTCGATGATCTCGTACTTCTTAAAGATTTTGGGCTGCGTGTTCGCTGCCATTTGCTCTGCCTCATAACGCCGAATTTATCGGTCGTTTTGCGAAGCTGCTTCTGCTGCCACGCGTTAAGGCATGATAATAGCGGTAAACAAGGGGTTAGCAGGGCTGAATTGTGGCAATTTTGGGGCAGCGGGCCCGATTACAGCGTCGGTGCAGCATCCTGCGCGGGGGAATCTTCGCGTGCGTATTTACCCAGTCCGATCCGTTTGGCGTACTCTGCCTTGCGGATGGAGTAATTCGGGGCGACGAGAAGATGTTCTTCGGGCAGGCCGAATTGTGCACGATACTGCTGCTCGGAAAGCCCGTGCTCGGCCTTGAGGTGTCGTTTGAGCATCGTAAAGGATTTGCCGCAACACAGACAGGTCACGGTGTCATCAGATACCGACTGATCAATCGCCACCGCAGGCCGTGCGGTTTGCAGGCTGTTAATTGCTGCGGTTTTCTGTTCGGGCGTGATCGAGCTGGCGTTGTCGCCAAGTGCGGCCGGCAGGCTGCGCGCCAAGGCGAGCACATCCTCAACGGTTGCGTTTTCGCGCGCGGCAAAGCTGGTAAGAACGCTTCGCACTGCTTCAGATATCAACATGTTGCTTCTATCTTCCATTTGCGCACTCTCTCCTCTGACGTTTTGCCCTGCGAACCCAGGGCGCGATAATCCGTTTCAGGTGAGAGGCTGTTTTTGCGTCCCGCGAATGTTTTTGCACAAAAAACGAACATGTCAAGAACAGTCTAAGTTTAAGCGCTTTTGGGCCTTGAATTTCAATCTATAGGCGATTTTTCTCCTTCGATGGCGTCAAAGTAACGCCTGCAAAGAGCCGATCCTAAGAAGAGTGGGCGAAAGAATTTTTCGGCAGCCTCAGCTGTGCGTCCTTCGTTTGGCTCAATGAATGGATAATCTGGTGCCAAAACCCAATGGGTTGTCTGATTTGCGCGTGACATCATCCGTTAAAATACCTGATTGCATCACAACCAGATGGGCGCTGCGCATGGCTTGTTGAAGGAAAATATCATTTTTTTCTATAGAAATTAAATGCTTAAGTCGCTGTGCCGCCGCTATGGCGACCTTGTGCGGGTGGTCCGTAATGCTTGTCATAGTTCTACCTAGCTTCCAGGTTCGATCAGGCGCTTCTGCGACCGTGACACCATGTATGTAACGGCGAAAGTTAACAAAAGGTTTCAGTTTTAGAGATTTGCAAGAATTAGAGCTATGATGCCTAAGAACAGCGAAGGGATAAAAAAGATCAAAATGAATTGAGTTCAGCGCAATTTTGGCGCTGTATGGGGGTCTGTTCCGATTCTCGAGTTGCATTGTTTTTGTGTTTTTGCCGATAGTTGACGGATGTATCAGTGAGTCAAAACAAGCCAACCTCCCTTTTGATTACCAGCGATAGCCGGTTAAGGAATCCGCTCAACTACCTGTTTTCTGTCGTCCTTAAGCATGACCTGGAAGTGGTCGAAGATGCCGACGCGGCACGCGGAGTTATGAGGGCTGATCAGCCGGTCAAATCCGTGGTTGTGCACATGCCAGGCCGCGAAAGTGAGGCGCTGGAGATTACCCGAACTGTGAAATCCACGGGTGGGCCTAATATCGTCATCATGCTTGCGGCTGAGCAGGATAATCTTGGGGTCGATGCATTCTTTGCCGGTGCGGATGATGTTGTTGTCTGGCCGTGCAGTTTGCGTGAACTGGCCGTCCGATTGTTTGTGCGTCTCGGTTTGCCGTTGGATGACGCGATTTTGCAAACGGACGAAGGCAGTTGGAATGCGCGCGCTTATATCGCTGATCGGGCGGGGCTGACCGTATCGGAAGCTCAAGTGATGCACGTTTTGTACACGCATGACGGGGAAACTGTCAGCCGTGACGCGTTGAGCCTTGCGGTTGATGCGCGGCCCTGGCGCTATGGGGATCGCAAGTTCGATGTTCATGTGGCCAAGCTTCGCAAGAAATTGTCGGACACTTTCGGCGACAAGGTTTCTGTGTCGACGATCCGTTCGTTGGGATATCGGTTGGTCACCAAGGGTGCCAACATTTTTGATCCGGCCTGAAACACCCCTCATCAGAATTCTCTGATCGGACTTGAAAGCCGTCGATTTTCGACCCGCTACTTCAGGTTGGGAGGTTTGCGAATTTCGCAACTGGAGTTTTGTAAATCGTTCAATCCGTTGCCCACTGATCAAGTTGACGAGTGCACAACAGCTAGGCGCAGCGGATTTTCGGGATACTACATTTAGACGGCTGAAATTTAATGGAAATTTGCAATAATTCATCCGGAGGTTGAGATTTTGCCGTTCGGAGAGGCACTAAACCGGCAAGTCCGCCGAGGTCGGAACCCCTGAAAAAATTAACACTTTGGCCATTCAATCTCACCTTAAGCGGGAATAATCTGGTGGTGCAGAGAGAGTTTTGGGGAACGGATTAATGAATATTGTCGAGCATATCTGGAGTGGCACACTGGAGCTTCGTGATGAGGCGAACCTGCCGCCTCTTGGCAAAATTCTGAATTCTCTGCTTGCCGCACCGATGATCTGTTTCACGACAAAACAGGGTGGTCCTAACGTCCAGCCCGTCGTCAGCTATGCGGCTGACGAGGTTTTGCCGGGGGCAAGCTTGGCCGATGTGCTGTTCGAAGAGTTCGGCATCGAAATTTGTGACCGCACCATCGTCTTGATCGAACCTGCCGAAACCGGGAAGGCGTTTGTTCTGTCGAGCCAGGATCTTGGGCAGGCTTTGGGCCAGGTTCTTGTCGATCTTTCAAAGCTCAGCATGGGCCGCGCCGCAACAGGCAATGGACAGGTTGTCACGGAAGTTTCTGCCAAGGCCCAGCAATCTGAAAAACACCCGGAACTGATGAGTTTGGTTCAGTAAACCCAACGACCACTGCGCAATAGATTGCCCGTCGCAACTGATGTTGAGGCGGGTTTTTCATGTGTAAGTCATAGATTCTAAATGTTTTTAACAAGGTGTGTTCAAACCGACACTATTTTGACCAATAAGGGTGAAAATTGATGCCGCGGTGAAAATAACAAGAACGTTAAATTTCCCTTAACCGCGACTCGTTAAAGATTAATGTGAGGCAGAATAAAAACATAGGTGACGAGAATGAGTGTAACCGCGTACAAGCGGACCATCTCGCACACGGAAGCGCCACGCCAGATTGAGCGTCGCATCCTTGCGCAGGTGACTTCAGAGTTGGAATCGCAATATCAAGCGTTCGATAGCGCTGAAAGACGTCTGGATCGTCTGCAGATTCTGGCGGACGGTCTTCGGCATACGTTGGTGAAAAACCAGATGGTTTGGTCGACGTTCAAGATGGATCTAACCGAAGCTGAAAACGGACTGACGCCCGAGTTGAAGGCAACGCTGATCTCGATCGCGATTTGGGTGGAATCCCATACGCAAGGCGTCCTTGCCGGCGGCAAACTGGTCCGGCCGCTGATTGATATCAACCGCAGCATCATAGATGGGTTGAGCGGTCGCAGTTTTGAAACAGCAGCGGAGTAAGTGACATGGCACTCCGACTGACGTTGAAACCGAACGAACGTATCTTGATTAACGGCTGTGTGGTCCGCAACACGGACCGGCGACAATTGTTGGTGATCGAAAATCACGCTGATATCGTACGCGAGGCGGATCTGCTGGGCGAAAGCGAGGCGCGCACGCCGGTAAAGGAAGTCTATTTCTTTATCCAGGCCGCACTTTTGGATCCCTCAAAGCGCAAAAAGCTGGTTCCGATCATCCAGAAAAAGCTCGCGCAGTTGGTGCCGGTTTTTCATGATGAGGTGGGCGAACATATCTTTGAAGCGGCCGGTCATGTGTCACAGGCTGATTTTTACAAAGCAATGCGCGCCCTGCGCCCCTTGATGGAATACGAAGACCGGTTGTTTGAAATGATCCACGCAAAGGCCGCCGCAACCGCGGCGGAGTAGGGATCAGATGATCGGCATCTCGGGTCTTTCCAGCGGGGCGGCGCTTCGGTTGATCGATTCCACACGAGACCAGCAATTGGTTTCGATGCGCAACGATGCCGCAAACAAGCGCGGCGAAGAAGCGTTTCGCGACCGTATCGGAAGCATCACAACGCCCCAAGAGCTGGTCGCTGATTTCGAGGTCTATAGTTTCGTGATGAAAGCCTTTGATCTGGAAGACCAGATTTTCGGGAAAGGTATGCTTCGCAAGGTACTGGAAAGTGATCCGGTTGCGCCGGAATCCCTGTTGAACCGGCTGACAGACGAACGGTTTCGCGAACTGCATTTGGCGTTAGGATTCACTACGGAAAACGGGCCGCAGGTACCTGATTTTACGGATGCGGCGTTCCTTGATGACATCACGGGTCGCTTTTACAACCAGCAATTCATCAATGCGAACGACGCGCAGAATTCGACCGTCGGCACCGTGCTGGAATTCCGTGAAGAAGGCGAAAGTATTGGCAGTTGGTTCGATGTGTTGGCCAATGAGAAATTGACCAACTTCTTTCAGGTGGCGCTTGGCCTGCCCGAACAGATTTCAGGGCTAGATCTGGACAAGCAAAAACAGCTGTTCGAAGATAAATTTGATCTCGCTGATTTGGCTGATCCGGCAGAACGTGAGCGGTTGATCTCGCGCTACGTTGCGATCTCTGACGTGATCAATCCACAGTCCTTTGCGTCCAACAGTGCTGCGGTCAATATTTTGCAAAATTCACAGATTGGTGCACAATTTGTATCCATTACGTTGGACATTGCGACAGTGAATTACAGCGCGTCGCAGCTATACCGTTGATGGCAGCTGGATCGGCGGTTTAGTCCGCCATATCTTCCATCATCTCTTCGGTTGTATCTGCCAATGCCACCGAACCATCCGCCAACAGGCGTAGCGCCCCTTCAACCAGTTGGCCCTGCGCTTCTTTTACGTCGCGCAACTTGATCGGGCCCATGGATGACATTTCATCTTGCAGCATACCCCGTGAACGGGCGGGCAGAGCTGAGAGGAAATGTTCGCGGATTTCTTTTTTGGCACCCCGCAGAGCCAGCGGCAAAGCGGTTGCTGTCACTTCGCGCATAATCTTACCCAGATGCATTTCGTTGAACTTAACCAAATCGTCGAAAACAAACATCTTTTGTTTGATACCGCCAAACTGTTCGGGGCGGCGCTGCTCAAGCTCGGATGAAATCTGGTTGAACAAATCCCCGTCGAGCTTGTTAAGGATCGAAACCAGGTGCCCCTCAATCCGCGCTTCGGGGCTGTTGTTGGCCTTGGCCAACACATCTTCGCGCAGGGTATTTTCGATGTTCTGGATCGTGTCTGACGGCAGGTTTTCCATCGCCATAATGCGTTCGATCAAATCGGGTGCCCGTTCGGGGCCAAGCAGCGGCAACACCTTGGCTGCGGCGTCGGGGCGGATGCGGGTGAGAATAACAGCAACCGTTTGATTGTGTTCCTTACGCAGAAATTCGACCAGTTGTTTTTCGTCCAGATCGGACAGATCTTTCCAGACGTTGCCGGTGGTGTTGCTGTTAATCTCTTGCAAGATGTCGGCAACGCGATCTTCCGGCAGGAATTCACTTAGCAGGTTGCGCGCGGCATCAATGGAACCGACAACACCACCCTCGTGGTTAATCTTCTCATCGAATTCCTCAAGAATACTTTCGACAATACCGGCGTCGATTTCACCCATATTCGAGATCGCGGTTGTGATTTGACGAATTTCAGCCACGTCCAGTTGCTGCATCAATGCGCCGCCGCGCCCCTCGCCAAGGCACAGGAACAGAACCGCAGATTTCTGCGCGCCCGTCATGCGGCGGTGCTTACGAAGGGGGACAAATTGGCTCATGACAGGCGTGATCCGAATGAAGGCGGGCGTTAGGTAAGGATAAAGCAAACTATCCTTGAATCAAATGGCTTTCTTGAAGGCGCGACGATTAACCGGAGAGATATGACTGGATCAACGACCCTGCCAGCATGTACCAGCCGTCGATCAAAACAAAGAAGATCACCTTGAAAGGTAAGGACACCAGAACCGGCGGCAACATCATCATACCTGCGCTCATCAGAACCGAAGCGACGATCAGATCAATAGCGACGAAAGGCAGATAGATCAGGAACCCGATGGTAAAGGCGCGGCGCAACTCTGAGATCATGAAGGACGGGACCAATACGCGCCAGCTGGGGCCGTCGTCGTCATCCTCGACCGCTTCGGCGGTGTCATTGGCGATGTCCGTGAAAAGCTGGATGTCCTTGTCACGGGTGTTTACCAGCATGAAATCATAAAACGGTTCCGAGATGTTGCGGATCGCTTGTTCTTCGGTGATGGCATTGTTCATCAGGGGTCTGATCCCGCCCTCCCAGGCGTCTTCGAACACGGGTTGCATGACGAAAAAGGTCATGAACAACGCCATTGCGTTCAGCACAATATTGGGCGGTGTCTGGTTCAGACCCAAGGCCAGACGCAGCATGGAAAACACGATCACAAAGCGGGTAAAGCTGGTCATGACAACCAGCAAACCGGGGGCGACGCTGAGCGTCGTGATCAGCACGAAAAGCTGGATCAGACGTCCCGACAAACTGGCCCCCGCATCGCTGCCCGGTTGCACGCCGCCCAGTTGCGAAGACAGTTCGCGGATCAACCCACCCACCTCTGTTTCCTGCGCAAGGGCGGGGGCCATTGTGACAAGCAACACCAGCGGCAAGGCCATGATGGCATTCACCACAGGGCGACGGATGGGCAGGGCAGAGGGGTGCATTTTAGCTGTCTGTAACAAAATCTTTGACGATTTCGCGCAGCGCAACACCCAGCATGTCGCCTTTTACCCGCACCAGATCACCGCGGGCGACAAGCCGGTCATTGATCATCAGATCAACGGGTTCGCCGACGCGACGGTCCAGTTCGATCACTGATCCTTTGGTAAGGTTCAGCAATTCGGAAATCGGTATTCTGCTACGGCCCAACACGGCGCGCACGTCCAGTTTGACACCGAAAATTGCATCCAGATTTTTACCAGTGGCCTGCGCATCGGCGCCGGCTTTGGGGTCGGTTGCGTTATCCTTGACCGGTTCTGCCTTGGCGGCGTCAGCGGTGGTTTCTGCTTCGTCGTTGTTTTCCAACATCTATCTGGCTTCCTACGTCGCTTCGTTATAGTCGTTTGCAGCTTGCGTCAGTGCCTGAAGCATCTGCGTGCAGGCGGTTTCGAGGTCATATTCAAGGCGACCGCCCTTCCAACGCACCTGCGCTGAGCCACGCGGCATGTCAGGGTCCGCAAAAATATCGATTTCCGCTGTATGAGACGCGATCGTTAACCAAGAGGTCGCTTCATCTTCCAGAACCGCGACAACGTCAGGACAGGCGGTGATGGTGAGTTCCGGTGAGGTGCGGCTTTGTTGGACGGCCTGTTTGATCCGGTCGGCGGCCAGTTGCGGGCCATAGTGACCGATCAATTCCGGCACCAAGCGTTCCGTGATGCCCAAGAACAGTTCGATGATGTCACGCTCGGTATCCGACCGGTCGCGGGTGTCCTGTGCAACCAGCTGGGCCAGGCTTTCCTGAATGAGCTGGCGTTCTTGTTCGAACCGCTCGGCAGCGCCGGCGTCGAATTCCGCTTTCGCTTCCTTACGGCCAAGGTCACGCCCCGCCTCAAAACCCTCTTTGCGGGCGGTTTCGAGTTGTTCCTTCAAATCGGCAATGGCCGTGACTGTAGCGGCAGCATCACGGTGGGTCGATTGCTCGGTTTCGGCGTCGAAGTTATGATCGAACAGGGTGATCACGCTTCAGCCTCGGTGGTCAACCACGACCGCATCACACGCAGCACATCTTCGGGTTTTTCATCCGCAAGGCGTTGAATTCTATCGATATTGCCCTTCTGGATGCTGCCGCGGATGCCCTGTGTCGTGACATATTGCTGATCACCCACCGCAATGTCGTCCTCGACGACGGCCGGTGCCAGCTTGCGCGGTTCGGTGGCGTCACCGGTGCCAGCTGTGGAGGACAGCAGCTTTGCCTCGGGCGTCCCTGCCGGTTTGTCCGGCGCATTCAGGGCCTCGCGTTCGGTTCGGTCTGATGAAAGCGCAGGGTCTTCGACAAGGTTAAGCGGGTCCGGCTGGTTCAGGCGGCGCAACATCGGGCGCACCCCGAGGATCATTACCAGCGCGACGATCAATAGGGCAAGCACGCCGCGAATGATTGGCACCATGCTTTCTGAAAGGCGATCCCCCAAAGTCTGGACAATCGGATCGCCCAGATCCATCGAGTAATCCATGAACCGCATGCTATCGACTGACACGCTATCGCCGCGGCCTTCTTCGAAACCGACGGCGGATTTCACCAGTTCGGTCAAGCGGTTCAGTTCTTCCGGCGTCCGTTCGGCATAGGCCACGTCGGAGCCTTCTAGGTTGTAGATACCGTTCACCAGAACGGCGACGGTCATACGGCGGACTTCGCCCGCTTCGCGTACGATTTCGCGGCGTGTGTTGCCGATCTCGTATTGCACCTGCTCGCCTGCTTCACTGCGGTTGGACGTGGCACCGCCGCCCTCGACCAAAGCTGCGGGTATGTTGTTTTCAACGCCGACATTGCCACCGTCTTCCGAACCGGTCTGACTCTCTGTACTGCTCTCTGTTGAACGCACAACTTGCTGATCGGGATCAAAGCTTTGCTCGACGATCACTTCACGCTGCGTGGTCAGATCGACATTGACGCGAACGCGGGCATTTCCGGCCCCGACGCGGGCGGTCAGGATGTTCTGGATTTCTTGCGACAGCCGGTCCTCGATGGAGGTTTTGGTGGACTGAATGCCGGTAGGCCCTTCGCCGCCAGCGCCCTCGGCCAAAATGGTTTCGCCGCTTGCAGACAACACCGCAACGCGTGAAATTTCCAGTTCGGGAACGGAGGAGGCAACAAGGGTGCGCACCGCAATCGCTTGTTTGCGGGTGATCGCGCGGCCGGCACCGGAGCGCAGAATAACAGAGCCGCGCGGCGAAGGCGCTTCGCGGGAAAACGGTTCGCGGTCAGGTAAAACCAGATGCACACGCGCAGATGAAATGCCATCGAGCGTCTGGATAGAGCGCGCCAGCTCCCCCTCCATCGCGCGGACGCGGTTGATTTTTTGCAGGAAGGAGTTCATCGCCAAGCCGCTTTTTTCGTCAAACAGCTCCCAACCGGGGTCGCCATCAACCTGAACACCGGTTTCGGCCAGCGCCATACGTGCACGCGCACCATCGGACCGCGGCACGGAAACCGAAGAGCCGTCTTCGGACACCATCACGCGAAACCCTGCATTGGTCAGGGTCGCTTCGATTGCGCTGGCGGAGGTCACAGAGAGATTGGAGTAGATCGGTGCGTAATCCGGCCGCGAGATCGTGTTCAGCCCCAACAGCAGCGCGACAACAACGGTGACGGCGGTGCCTGCCAAGATCATCAATCTTTGCCGCCCCAAAGATAGCAGGTTATCAATTAATCCTTGCACGGCAAACTCCACTGGACGTTGTGTTGACTATACATCATTAAAGCAGAGTTAATGCAAGTTTAAGTTCAAAAGTAAACTTGTATTTCATGCGGAAAGTGGCAATTATCCTTGGAAAGGAAAGACGGTAAATCATGGCTGCCAAGCCCGACCCAAAAAAGAAGTCTCCAGAAGCCGGCGCAGAGGATGCGGAGGCGCAAAAGTCGCGCGGGTCACGCAAAACCCTGCTTGCGGCCGCTCTGATGTGTCTTGTTTCGCTTGGGGGCGGCTTCTTTCTGGCGCGCGCGGCTTATCTTCAGGATGCCGAGGAATATGCGCCGGAGTATAAGGATGCGGAAGCCGCGGATGCGCATGACGAACAGGCGGATGCGCATGGGGGTGATGCGAAAAAGGGTGGTGCCAAGTTGCGCGAGGATTTAACGGATCCGCTGGCCAAGGATGGGCACGATGCCGAAAAGGCGATGGCGCTGCAGCCTAAGGACGACGGCGACGGGCACTCAGGCGCGGCTGTGGATAGTGGTCTTCTTGATCTTGGTGACATGCTGACGAATATTCAAAGCGTAAGCCCGCAAGGCACGCCAGACACGGCGTTTCTAAAGATCAACCTTGTTATCGCTTACCGGCCGGACGCAGAAGCGGGTGCGCTTATGGAAGAGCGTCAACCGTTCATCCGCGATCTTTTTAACAGCTATCTGCGCGGCCTGTCGGAGGCAGATCTGCGTGGCATGGGAGGGATCATGTACGTCAAGGCAGAGCTGTTGAAACGGGCGCGGGCCGCGGTGGGAAATGACCTGCCTCAGGAAATCCTGATCAAAGACCTGATAGTTCAATGAGGATGTGCGGGTGAACGAGGTACTTTCACAAAACGAAGTCGAGGACGGGAACGTCAGTCTGGTTGACGAGATCATCCGGCAATCCGACTTTACGTTTGACCGGCTGCCGATGCTCGACATTATCGGTGCGCGTCTGGTCGAAAACCTTGCCGAAGCATTTTCCGACCTGACCCGAACCAGTTGCGAAGCCAGCATGGTGTCGCTGGATTACATCACGATGGATCAGGTCGCCGCAGACGTACCAACACCCGTTCTGATGGCGGTTGGCATTGGCAAACCGTTCGATGGTGAAATCCTTATTGCGATCGACAAGGTAACCTTGTTGGCGACCAGTGAGTTGATGCTGGGGGGCAGTGCGAAAAATCTGGATGTTGACGGGGTCGAAAGCTTCACAGCAATCGAGTTGGGGTTTGGTGAGCGGGTGGCCGCAGCGGTGCTGGCGGAGCTCCAGCGGGCGTTGACGGTGGTGAGCGGCTCTGCGCTGGAGCTGGAGCGTGTCGAAACCGACCCCGAAGCCGCGGCAGTGGCGAAACACAATAGCCTATGCGCGCGCATCAAGGTTTCCGTTGCAATCGCCGGCCATCAGGGTGCGGTGGATGTCATCATCCCTTACGACGCGCTTGAGCCAATCCGGCCTGATCTGGGCAAGGTGTATTTCGGGGACCGCGGCGACGGGCAAAGCAGTTGGCATGACATGATCGGCAGCCAGATAGAGCGCGCCCATATGACGTTGGAAGTGCTGCTGGCTGAAGAGGCAATCCCGATTCAGCAGATCATGGCGTGGAAACCCGGCGATACGATTAACTTTGGCATCGAAGAAGGTCAGGACGCGACCATGATCTGCGCCGACACGCCGATGTTCAAAGTGTCCATTGGCAAACGCAACAACGGCTTTGTCGCCGTTCAAATCACCGAAGAACTGAAACTCAAAAAGGAGCTAGAAACAGATGGCGATGATAATTGACAGCGTAATCATCCTGCTTCTCATCGGCAGCATCACATACGGCTATATCGTGTCGCGCAAGGTGCGCATGTTGATGGCGATCCTGAAAGACCTTGAACCCTTGGTCGAGGAGTTTTCGTCGGCGGTAGATAAGTCGCAGGATTCAGTCAGCCAGATGCGCGATAACATCGAAGTTGCAGAACAGGTTCAGCATGCAGAGCCCGAAATGGAGCCGGAGCTGGCGCAGCAAACGGCCTTTTCCAGCCGCCGTGCCGCCCCGGTTGAAACACCCGGCCTGCGCGTGATGCGTGACAAGAAAGAACTGGTGCGCGCGTTTTTCGACACCCAAAGCACTGCGAAGGTATAAGTCATGCGAAACCTGTTGAGCGGTAAGATGATCCTTGGCGGTTTGGGCGTCATGTTGTTTGCCAAGGCCGCGATGTCCTTTCCTGAACTCCCGTCATTGAAAGACGTGGCACCGGTTAGGGATATCGGTGTTGTCACAGCCGCAGGCAAGACCGAGGCCCCGGCGGAGTCGGCAACGGATTCACCGCCCTTGGTTGAAGGACTTATCGAGCCGACAGGAAACCTTGATACGCCCGAGGCGATTTTACGTTCGTTGACGCGGGAACGTGAATTGGTCGCGTTGCAAAAGGCAGAGATCGATAAACGGCAGGCTGAAATTGCTTTGGCCGAGGAGCGGTTGCGGGTTGAACGCGCATCGCTGACAGAGTTGAAGACCTCTATCGAAACGCTACTGGCGCAGGTCGAAGCGTCACAGACCGATGATCTGGAGCGGTTGATTGCGTTCTACAAAAACATGAAACCTGCTGATGCCGCACGGATCATTGACGATCTGGACATCGAGACAACCATCATGATCCTTGGCACGATGAATCCGCGTATTGCCGCGCCGATTATGGCCAAGGTATCGCCTGTTCGGGCGCGGGCTGTGTCCAAGATTATTCTGGAACGGTCGCAACTGCCCGGAGATCAGGACCTGACAGGTATCAAGCTGAACTAAACCTAAACCGGACGGGTCCGTAAAACCGATCCTTCCGGTGCGACATGGGGTTTGTTTTCCTTCAGCGCAAAGACAAAGCTGATGATCTCGGCCACGATTTCCCAATGTTCGACGGGCACCGCCTGATCAATCTCGACCGTGTCAAAAAGCAGTCGGGCAAGTGGTTTGTTTTCCACAATCGGAATGTCGTGTTCAAACGCAACTTCGCGGATACGCAGGGCGACTAGATCAGCGCCTTTCGCGATACACACGGGTGCCATGTCGGTGTCGGGATCATATTTCAGCGCCACGGAATAATGCGTGGGGTTGGTCAGGATCACATTGGCAATCGGCACTACAGCTAGGGTCCGCTGACGCGACAGCTCACGCCGACGGCGTGCCCGCTGATTGCGAATCTCGGGGGATCCTTCGCTTTCCTTCATCTCGTCACGCAGGTCTTTCTGGCTCATGCGTTGCTTTTTGCGCCAGTCGAAACGGCGCCACAGGATGTCGGCAATCGCGACAGGCACCAGAAATAATGCGGCGGCCAGCAGCAGTTTCTGTGAGGCCGCAACAAGGTATCCGGGCAGGTATTCGGGTAAGAATCCGGACATCATCCAGACCCGTTGCACCGCTTCAAGTGTGACCCAGATTGCAAACCCGCCCACGGCAAATACCTTGACGATGCTTTTGACAAACTCCACCAGCGAGTTGGCCGAAAACAGGCGTTTGAGCCCCTGCGCGGGGGAAAGCTTTGATAGCTTGGGGCGGATGCGTTCAAAGGAGATCACGGTCTCGCCCTGAATGGCCGCACCTATGGCGGCCCCTGCGAGCAAGACGGCGAACATCGGTGCAATGGCGATGACGATACTCAGAGAAAAGTCGCTCATGATTTCACCCAGACGGGTGACGCCGGTTGTTCCTGTATCCACCGTCAAAGTGGTGGATTGTTCGATCAACGCAAACAAGGCATCCATCACCTTGGGTGTCTGGACTGGCAACACAAACGCAATGATACCCAACAGCGCCAGAACCACGACCATGTTCCCGGTCTCTTTCGAGGAAGGCACATCGCCTTTCTTGCGGGCGTCCTGAAGCTTCTTTTCGGTGGGTTCTAGGGTCTTTTCTGTGCTGTCGTTGTTCTCTGCCATGCTCAGAACTTAAACCCGCCGAGCCACGCGCGGAACTCCGATATGTAGAAATCAAGAATTGTCGGCATGGAGACCGCAAGGATCAACAGGCCCGCGCCGATCAACAAGGGTGCTGCGACAAAAAACACCGGAAGCTGTGGCATCACGCGGTTGGCCAGACCCATGCCAAGGTTCAATACCACCCCCATGATAAAGAACGGGGCGGCGATGGCGGTTCCGATATACAGGCTTTGGCCCGCGGCCCTGAGAATCTGGTCGGTCATATCAATGATCATAATCTGACCGGGTGGGAAAATCACATAGCTGGACAGCAAAGCGCGCAAAATGATGTGGTGCGTGTCGGTGACAAAGATCATGGCAACAGCCGAGATCAGCATCAAGGTTGCCACCATCGTTGCGCCCTCGAACGATCCGAAGGACGGCCCGAAAGCATTGGCCAAACCGGAAACCTGCCCCGCCTGAAACCCCGCAAATTGCAGCGCGGACAGAATGATGCGGGCGCTCAGCCCGATCCACAAACCGATGGTGATTTCGACAGCTAGCAAAAGCAGAACAGCAACGGGGGCGGTGGGCATCACAGCCTGCACAGGCGTCATTGGCAAAAGCGCGGCACAGAGTACCACGGCAAAAGACAGGCGCGCACGGACAGGAATCTGCACCTCGCCAAAGGCGGGCATAAAAATCAACGCGGATCCGAGACGGGCAAACACAACGAGGTAGGAAAAGAACAGCGAGCTGATGAAGGTATCAAGGGGCATCGGTCATTGCCCGACTGTACCAACCGTGCGCAACGACGCTTTGCGGTGGACTTCGTTGTGGGAAATCACTTGGGTCATCGGGCTGACACGTTCCAGAATCGAGCGCACATAAGGGCGCGCGCGCGGCGTGACCAGAATGGCTGGCCATTCGTCAGCGGAAGAAAATTTCTGGATTTCCTTGCGCATCTCAAGAACAAATTCCTGTACCCGTGTGGGTGACATCAAAAAGGTTTCTTCGCCGTTGGTGGTTGAGATGGCATTGATCAATTCGCTTTCCCAAGAACCGCCCAGATTGATCACAGGCACATAGCCCTGCGCATCGACAAGCGCGTGACAAATCTGCTTCGCCAGCTTGCCCCGTGCGTGTTCGATAACGGTGCGTATGTTCTTGGTGTTGGCGGTTGCTTCGGCCACGGCTTCGATGATCTTTGGAAGGTTGCGAATGGAAACCCGTTCGGCCAACAGCGCTTGCAACACATGTTGCAATGTCACCGCAGGGTTGTTGTTGGAGCTGTCCGCCAACAGTTTTTGATAATCTTTTTCCTGCCCTTCAATCAGTTCCTGCGTGGCCGCATAGGTCAGGATTTCGGGCATGTGTTCCTTGATCACCTCGGTCAGGTGGGTGGTGATCACGCTTTCTGGGTCCACAACGGTCAGGCCTTGCAACTCGGCTTCCGATGCGCGGGCCTCATCCACCCAAATCGCTTCCAATCCGAACGTTGGTTCACGGGTGCGTTTGCCGGGCAGGTCGATTTCTTCGCCGGTGGGGTTGATGACCATCATCATGTTCGGGTCCACCTCGCCGCGTGCGGCCTCGACGCCTTGCAGGGAGATCGAATAGGTCATCTGTGGCAGATCGGTATCGTCCTTGATGCGCACCATGGGTAGGACGAAACCGAAATCCTTGATAAACAACGACCGCAGGCTTTTGACCTTGCCGGGTAGGGCGGCGTTGTTTGATGTGATCATCGGCACCAGTGCCGTTCCAAGGTCAAGGCGCACATCATCGACGCGCAACATCTCTGACATGCTGTCTTCCTGCGGCGCTTGCGCGGCCTCGCTGTCTTTTTCGACCTGTTTTGCCTTTGCCTCATTCTCGGCCGCCTGTCCTTGCATGCTATATCCGAAAGCGGCCAGTCCAACAGACATGGGCAGAAAGATGAACAGCGGGAAACCGGGCAGCCAGCCAATGCAGAATGTCAGGACCGCCGCCATATAAAGCGCTTTGGGAAAGTTGCTGAGTTGGCCCAGAACCGCCACGTTCGCAGCACCATGTGTACCGCTTTTGGTGACCAGAAGACCCGCGGCAAGTGAGACGATCAGCGCAGGAATTTGGGTGACCAGACCATCGCCGATGGTCAGGACGGTGTAATTGCTCATCGCTTGGCCGACGCTCAGATCGTGGCTCATCATGCCGATCAGAATGCCGCCGAACACATTGATCAGCGTGATGATCAGACCCGCAACCGCATCCCCGCGCACGAACTTGGAGGCACCGTCCATCGCGCCGAAGAACGAGCTTTCTTCCTCGACGGTTTTACGGCGCAGCTTGGCGTCTTGTTCCGTGATGGCACCTGCCGCCAGATCGGCGTCAATCGCCATCTGTTTGCCGGGCATCGCATCAAGCGAAAACCGTGCAGCGACTTCGGCGATGCGGGTCGACCCCTTGGTGATGACGATAAAGTTGATGATCACAAGGATGGTGAACACAATGATCCCGATGACAAAATCACCACCGACAATGAACCGCGCAAACCCTTCGATCACATTCCCGGCGGCCCCGGGCCCATTGTGCCCTTCGCTCAGGATCAGCCGTGTCGATGACACGTTCAACGCCAGCCGCAGCATGGTCACCACGAGCAAAAGCGTCGGGAAAGAGTTGAATTCAAGCGGCGTACCGATCCACAGCGCCACCATGAGGATCAAGACAGAAAGCGACAAGGATATCGCCAGACCCAGATCCAGAAAGAACGGGGGCAGGGGGACAAATAGCATGCCCAGAATAAGCACAACGCCAATGGCAAACCCGATGTCGCGGTTGTTATGCCCTAACTTCAACAGGCCGCTTAGTTGAAACCCGCCTGTGTTGGTGTCGTTCACAGCCATCTCAATCGGCCTGTTCATAGTCGGGCAACACGGCCTGTAAGGGCGAGGCTGAATAGATCGACATGACATTGCGCGAAACGCCCTGCGACCCTGTCATATCAGAGGTCCAATTGACGGCCGGCGCATACCACGGCGCGGCCGTTACGGCTGTTGCTTGGGTGGGGGCGTTTTGTTTTGCAAAATGGACCTGGTGCCTGTTCGCGAGTTTCTGGTTTTTGCCAAGCTTGCGCAGGTAAACAGATTTGTAGCTTTCGGTGGACGAATGATAGCGGCCAGCCGCCTGCCACCAGTCGCGGGTTTCGCGGTAAAGGCTCAACAAAAAACGCGCCGCATAATCGACGTTCGATTTGGGATCTGTCGCTTCCTCAAGGGAGGCGAACTGGCGGGCATGCCATTTCTGGTTGATTTGCATACAGCCGACATCAACCGAACGCGTCCCCGACGCTTGGGTTTGGCGCACCCATGCTTCCAAATCTTGCTTGGAGTCGAAAAAGACGCCTTTGCCGCGGGCGTTCGCAGTCCATGGCCAAATGGCGATCTTTCCATCCACGCGCCGGCCTGCTTCCTGAATGCCAATGGCCAGCAGCAGGTTGTCGGGAATGTTATATCGGGCCTGTGCTTGCAGAATCTCGGTCATGCAGACGCTGGCATTCACCGGCGCGGCAGCGGCGGGCGCTTGCGTGACAGACGGACGGTAAAATCCGAGCCAGCCGCCGGATCCCTCGGCCTGCGCCGCGCCCGCCGTGAGGGCGAAGGCGATAACCACATATGTTGCGCGTGTCCGCCGCACCTTACACGCCACCATTTACGATAAGATCGAAAACGCGGTCCGTCAGTTGTGTTAGCGTGCCGAAAACGAACGGCAAGGATAGTGCGATGGTCACAAAGATAGCAGCGATCTTTGGCACGAAGGTAAGGGTCATTTCCTGAATCTGCGTCAGCGCCTGAAAGAACGCGATCACCAGACCGACGATAAGCGCAACCGCCAAGACAGGGGCGGACGACAATAACGTTGCAGTAAGCGTCTGGCGGATGATTTCGTAAGCTGCGACAGGTTCCACGGACTGGCCCTTGTGTTTATGCGACGGGAGGTCGTCAGATCGGCATGCGCATGATGTCTTGATAGGCTTCGACCAGCTTGTCACGCAGTGCCACGGAAACCTGAACAGTACTTTCCATGGCCATCGTTGCTTCGACCACCTGCTGCAAACCAGCCTGACCGTTCAGGCCGGCAATGGCCATCTGGTCGCCGGTGCGCACGGTCTCTACCGCTTGCGCTGCGGCATTCGAAACCATTGTGGAAAAATCAGCCGTGGCCGGATTTGCATCAGCCGGTTTCGGTTTGGTTTCTGCTGCCTTGGAATAGGCCGCTTGGACATAGGAGGACCGGATGGCCGCGAAATCTGACATCTGTTATCCCTTACTTCAACATATCGACAAGCTGGCTGCGCATGTCGCGGGCATTTTCCATCATCGACAGGTTCGCCTCGTAACTACGGGAGGCTTCGCGCATGTTGCTCATTTCAATCAACGGGTTAACGTTTGGAAGCTTGATGTATCCGTTTTCGTCTGCTGCCGGATGGGAGGGGTCAAAACGCAGCTCGAAGGCGCTTTCATCCCGTCCAATGTCGCCGGATTCGACAATCGCGGCACCTGTGCGACTGTCGGTGGAGGACTCAAACGACATGGTTTTGCGCTGATAGGGATCGCCCCCCGGTTGTTGCGCGGTCGAACTGGCGTTGGCCACGTTTTCGGACACCACGCGCAACCGGTCTGCCTGGGCGCGCATGCCGCTGGCGGCGGTTGTTCCGATACTGCTGAGAGGATCCATCTTGCGTTCTCCTTAAGCTTACCGGCGACCGGCGACCGTATAGAGCATCTCATGTGCTTTGCGGTACAGGTTCGCTGCAATTTTGAACTGCGAGGCGGTCGAGTTTGCTTCGATCATCTGTTCTTCGAGGATGATGTTGTTGCCCGACATATCCTCACCCCAGCTGACATCGGCGTCTTTGACTTGGGCGTCGGGCAGAACCTCGCCCGCGCGAATGCCGTTGAGGTAGCTGGCGAAACTTTCGACATCCTGCGCGCGTGCGCCGCTGACGTCTGCGTTGGCGATATTCTCTGAAACCACCTTTTGACGGTTCGCCAGCCATTGCAGGCGCTGGGGTGCCAGATCAAAGAGAGATGTCGGTTCGGTATTCATTGTGGACTCGCTATTTATCCTTGATCTATAACAAGGATAGAAAGATTAGGAAAGTTTTAAATCCCATGAAAACCTTCGCCAAAATGCAAGATGCTATCTATTCATCTTCTAGCGCGCGGACCATTGGCAGCACCAAAGCCATTGTCGGCCTGACCTTGACGGTTGGCGGGCTTGAGGCAGTTGCCGGCATTGGCAGTCGCTGTCGTGTGTTTGGTCGGAAGGGTATCGTCGACGGACAGGTTGTCGGCGCGCAGGAGGGTGATTTGTGCGTGCTGCCTTTCGGGGCGTGGGATGGCGTTGCCGTTGGTGACCCGGTCGAATTGATCGAGCTGGACGACATGGTTTATCCCGATGAAAGCTGGATCGGCACGGTTGTGGATGCCTTGGGGCGGCCCTTGTCCGATTATGACCGCGCGCCGCGGCCGCGCAAGAAAACCACCGGCGCAGCGCAGCCGCCCAAAGCGTTCGAGCGCAAACAGGTTGGCGAAAAGCTTGAGACGCAGATCAAATGTGTGGATGTGTTCACACCGCTGTGCCGTGGCCAGCGGATGGGAGTTTTTGCCGGTTCGGGTGTGGGAAAGTCGACGCTGATGGCGATGTTGGCGCGCAACACGGATGCGGATGTCATCGTGATCGGTCTGATCGGGGAACGTGGCCGCGAAGTTCAACAGTTCATCCGCGAGGATCTGGGCCCCGAAGGCATGGCCCGTGCAGTTGTCGTTGTGTCCACCGGCGACGAGGCACCGTTGCTGCGCAAGCAGGCGGCCCTGACGACAACTGCCATCGCCGAGTACTTTAAATCGCAAGGCAAGCAAGTGTTGCTGCTGCTCGACAGTGTGACCCGATTTGCCATGGCGCAACGTGAAATCGGCCTTGCCCGTGGCGAGCCGCCAACGCTGCGCGGCTACCCCCCGTCAGTGTTCAGCGAGTTACCACATCTGTTGGAACGTACGGGCCCCGGACGCGAAGGGGAGGGGGATATCACCGCGCTTTACACAGTTCTGGTGGATGGTGATGACATGAACGAACCCATTGCGGACGCCGTGCGCGGTATTGTGGATGGCCATCTGGTGCTGGATCGGCGGATCGCGGAACAGGGGCGTTTTCCGGCGATTGATTTGCAGAAATCACTGTCGCGGATGTTGCCGGGGTGTCATTCACCAGAAGAGTTCGAGATCACAAGAACGGCCCGTAAGGCATTGGGGCGTTATGCCGACATGGAAGACCTTATTCGATTGGGGGCCTACAAGCCTGGCTCGGACGTGGATACCGATCAGGCGGTTCTGCTGTTTCAAAAGGTCAGCCCGTTTTTGTCACAACAGCGCAGTGAGTGTAGCGCTGCCGGACAAAGCTTTGCCGAGATTTACCGGATGATCCTGGAAGCGGGCATCGACGACCCGCTTGCTGCGTTTTTTGAACAGCAAGACGCGCAAGCCGGCGCTGTCCCGGCGCATGCGCAATAAAACACCGGCCTGCCATAATGGAAGACCGGTGTTTCATAGGCTAGGATAGGTGCCGCGCCCTGATCTCGGGCGAGGCTTTTGCTTTAACTCAAGTCAGCCCGAATTAACGGAACAGGCTCAGGATGTTCTGTGGCGATTGGTTCGCAATCGAAAGCGATTGTGTCGCGAGCTGCTGCTGAACCTGATAGGCCTGCAGACGCGCTGCTTCTTCTTCCATGTTCGCGTCAACCATCGAACCCACACCGGAATCGAATGTATCGGTCAGGCTTTCAAGGAATACCATCTGGCCTTCAAGCGTGTTCTCTGTGATGCCCAAAGATGTTGCAGCGTCGATTGATGCCGCGAGCTGGGTTTCGACAGTTGCCAGATCGGCCTCAAGGTCGGTAGAGGTCGCCAGGTCGATGCCGTCCATTGCAGTCTGGATCGCCTGCAAGTCGACCGAGTTAAAGTCGATCGATGTTGTGGCGAACGAGCCGGAGGCACGTGAAACACCCGTTACAACAGTAACCGCTGCAACGCCTGTAACCAGATCGTCACCGTTAAAAGTAGACTGGTCGATGGCGGACTGCATGTTCAGAACCATTGCGTCAATTTCCAGCTGAACGTCAGCCGGATCAATACCGCCACTTTGTGCGAATGCAACGCGTTCGACGATTTGCTGGGACAGTTCCTTGACTGTTTCGGCGCCAAGGCGGGCAGTCGCAACGGAGTTTTTCGTTGCAGTCATGCCGTCATTCAGCGCTTTGAACATTGCGCTATCGCCCTTCATTGTCTCGGAAACCGAGAAATAAGCGGCGTTTTCTTTACCGGAACGGATCGACAGGCCGGTAGAGATACGGGTTTGGGTTTCGTTCAGATTGCGGTTCACGTCTGTAAGGGACGCGAGTGCGATCATGGCGGAGTTATTGGTGAGAATGGACGACATTTAATGTTCTCCTTGGTTCTCTAGTCTTTTTCAGTCTTCTGACTGAGGCGGGCTTTAGGCCAGCAAGGAACATTTAGGAGCTGAGGTTAACGGAGGGTTAAAGAATGGCGCTTTTTGACGCGTGGCCCTTCAAAACTCCCGATTTATCTCTTGTTTTCCGCTGGCGTTCGCCCCCATCTTTCGGCCCGACTTGCCGTACAGCCCGCCCAAGCTGTTGCGATTGCTTACCTTATCGACTTCACGCAGGATCGTTCGGGCGGCGACCGCCATGCGTGACAACATTGCGCCATCTTCCTCGATATATTTCTTGAGATCGCCAAGGTGCTCTTTGATTTTAAGTTTTCGGGCAAATTCGTGGTGAAGGAACGGTTCAACCAAAGGGGTCCGAAGCTCAAGCCATTTCAGCACTTTTGACTTTTCCTCAAAGACGTTGCTGATGACTTCCAATTCACCATTGTTGATCGCGGTAATTTCCTTGCGCAGGATCGCAACCGTTTCCTGAATCTTGCCAACATATGCGTCAAGATTTGCCTCGTCTTCTGCGGTCAGCGTCATCGGCGTCTCTGATTGGCCGTCGATTGCCGGTCTCTCGCCAAAACGGAATTTCTTTCTGGGGGTCATGTGCCGGACCTCTCGACAGGTGTTTGTGGTTTCGCTGCGCTGGTGTAGGCATCCATCATTTGCTCGACACTGCCGGCCAGTCCCAGACCGCCCTGTTCAACCAGATGTTTGGCAACCGCTTCGGACATGAAAGACCGCCACATTTCGGCTTGATCCTTGCCGCCAAACGCGGTCTCGCCTGCGGTCTTCATCATTTCATCTACAAACTGCGTGAGGAACACGGCTTCGAAATTCTTGGCGGTTTCGGTGGAGCGTGCCTGCTCAATCGCGGCTTTGGTCAATGCGGGCTGTGGCCCTTGTGCCAAGAGGGATGTGAGATCGCTCATCAGATGATCTCCAGATCTGCATGCAGGGCACCGGCGGCCTTGATCGCTTGTAGGATCGCAATGGTTTGCCGCGCACTGACCCCAATCGCGTTCAACCCGTTCACCAGTTCTTGCAGGCTGACATCGCCCTGCAAGATGGTAAAGCTGCCGTCCCTTTCTTCGATGTCGATTTCGGTTTCTGGCACGACAACGGTTGATCCGCCAATCTGGATCGGGGCACCGGTGACCACAGCCGTGTTGCCACCAAAACTGACCGGACCCGGCTGGCTGACCTGAAAGTTCTCTTGCACGCGCACAGTCAAACCGCCCTGACTGATCGCGACCTGCGCAATGCGGACATCGGCCCCCATCACAATGGTGCCGGACTTTTCGTCAACGACAACCCGCGCAACCGCATCAGGTGTAAGCGTCAGGTTCTCGACTGCCATGATGGTGTCGGCCACATTGCTTTTGCCGTTTACCCACACCTCAACGGTACCAGAATCCAGCACTTCGGCGGATTGGGGGCCCAGCTTGGCAACGATGGCTTCGCGCATCCGGTCTGCTGTGGTGAAATCGGGGTCGCGCAGGGCGATGCGGATGCTGTCCAGTTGGAACAGGTTAAAATCAATCTCCTGCTCTACAATCGCCCCGTTTTCGATTTTTGCGATGGTTGGCACGCCTTCGACAACGCTGGCGGCATTGCCGTCGACCCGGTAACCCGAGGTCGCGACAGCACCCTGCGCCACAGCGTAAACTGCGCCGTCGGCACCGGTGAGTGGTGTCACCAGCAAGGTACCGCCGCGCAGGCTGGTGGCATCGCCCAATGAGGAAACCGTGATATCAATTGGCGACCCGCGCCGCGCAAATGGTGGTAGTTTGGCGGTTACCATGACCGCTGCCGTGTTCTTGGTCTTGAGGTCCGATCCCTCAAGGTTGGCCACACCCAGACGTTCAAGCATGCCGCGAATGGATTCACGGGTGAAGGGGCTTGAGTTCAGCTTGTCGCCTGACCCCAAAAGCCCCACCACCAAACCGTAGCCGATCAGGTGGTTTTCACGCACGCCTTCAAAGTTCGCGATATCCTTGATCCGTACTTCCGCGCTGGCAAGATGGGGCGCGAACGAAAGCGCACCGATCACAACCGCCTGCCAGAATGTTCTGCTAAAATCCCGCATCCACTTAACCCCGTACCCGCAAGAACAGGCGTTGATAGTAATTCTATGTTTGCCTGCTAGTGTTTAACCTAGAATTAATCCACTATTTAATCATTGTAAAGAAAATCTATACTTGATATTCAGCAAGGATAGAAAGCACAGGGGTTGGCAAACATATGAAAGCGTATGTTTACGAACAGCAAGAAGAGCGTCGCGTCGGTTTGGCGTCGGAATTGCGCAATGCGGGGATTGATCCGCAGTTTGTAGGAAGCGACTTTTTTGCCTCCGGTCTTGGTATTTTGACGCAGCAAGGCCAAAAGAACCGTGCCATTTTACTGAGTGAATGCGATGAACTGCGCGAACATATTCGCGCGCTCAGGATGGCGAAATGCGTCAGCCCGATCATCGTTTTCCGGAACTTTCGCAATTCGCAAGATACCGCCAGCTTGCTTGATCTCGGGGCGGACGACGTGATGGTCAGCCCGATCAGGGGTGCCGAAGTTGTGTCGCGGATGAACTCGGTTATCCGGCGGCTGTATGGCCATGCAGCGGACAGCATCGTTATGGGCGAACTGACGGCCTATTTCGACGGGCGCGATCCGATTATCTCCGGCAGCCGGATCAAGCTGTCCAAGCGGGAGCATTCAGTTTTCCAGCATCTCGCGTTGAATTCGAACAAGGTGATCTCGAAGGACGCGATCTATGACGCGGTCTACGGGTCAAGCATTGATCAGCCCTTTGACAAGATCATCGACGTTTATATTTGCAAGCTGCGCAAGAAAATCGCCGCAGCATCCGAAAGCGGTTGGCAATATATCGAAACCGTACAAGGGCGCGGCTACCGGCTTATGTTGCCCGAGACCATTTCGAAAGCCGGTTAACCGCTATCTCAGGAAGTTCAGGATCGACAGGCCGGAAAGGCGGGATGTCACCTCGTAACTCGCCTGAAGCTGGATTTCCAGACTTTGTACCCGCGTGGCCGCCTCATAAGGATCGACGTTTTCGTAGGTGCCAATTTGGGTGCGCTGGATCAGGGATACATCGGTCAACTGGGTCTGTGCCGTCTCGATGATTTGCTGGGTGAAACCGATCTGCGACGATATCGTGATCATGCCGTCCTGCGCATTGCCTAGTGCCGTTATGACGCTGTCCATATATGTTGCATAGGCGTCTTCATCCATGGTGCTGACATCTGTGACCGCCAGCATTGAAAGCCCTTTGTATGCCTCGACAAAGGCGTCGTCGTTGGCTCGCACCCCATAGGACACTTGATGGCCGACGTTTACCCACGCCTTAAGCTGGTCATTAGGCTGCCCGCCCCCGTCTAGCGCCGGTGTGCCCTGATACATTGTGGCTTCGAAGTTTCTGTTGGGATTGCCGGCATCATTTGATGCAAAAGCAAGGTCGATCTGTCCTGCAAGCGCTGCAGCACTTGCGGCGTCAGTCGGCCCGCCCGCAAAGATTGACGCGATCGCATCCTCAGGGGACAGTCCGGTCGTGGCATTGGTTTGCGACCATTGCACCAGCGGGGCCGCTTCGGAATTCACCCCAGAAAACAGGTGGTCGCCGTTGTATTTTGTGTTCATCACCGCGACAAGTTTGTCGAGTGCAACAATCGCATCGCGCTGCAATGCTTCGGCGTTGATGTGGGGGCGTGACGCATTGGTAACAGCGCGTTCCAGCACCGAATTCACACTGTTGCGCGCGGTATCGACCGACAGCAGCATGGTTTCCAGCTTGTTGCCCAGAACATCGTTGGATTTCATGTAAGTCTGCGTATCAGCCTCGCGGGCGCGCAGTTTAATGGTGGAAACGGCGTTTGACCCCAGATCGGCAAAAATGTCCGCTTTGCGCCCGGTCGCCAGTTCCTGTCCGGCCCGCTGCAAGGCCAAGGTCGTGCTTTGCACATTCTGTCGGTTGAACATGCTGAATTGCAGGCTTGAAATATTGGTGATGCCGAATGTCATGCTAGTGCCTCATACCGCTGCGATTAAGGTATCAATCATATTCGATACCGTGGTCAGCACTCTTGAGTTTGCCGCATAGCTCTGCTCGATCAACAGTAAGCGCTGCATCTCGTCATCTATGTTCACGCCTTCGGCGTTGGCCCGCGTGCCATTGGCCATTTCAGCCGATGTTCGGGCGGCAAAGTAACTGTTTTCGGCGCGAACACGTTCGGTGGCTTGGTTGGTTACCATCTCGGCGGCGAAATCCTGCAAGGTGACGGTCGATGGGATGCCTGTATTTGCGGAAGCACCCATCGTCGTCGCGAACCCGTCGATAAAGCTGGCGATTTGGGTGGTTTCAGCGGCGGGACCCTGCGTGGTGGCGCTCATCCCGTCGCGCAGGCGCCAAACTTCGGCGTCGCCTGACATGGATACTTTTTCGTTCACCTGTAACCGGCTTGCCAAACCTTGCAGATTGGCCGGATCGAAAGGTATGCCATTGTCCGTGAACAGCCCGGCATCGCCCGGTGCCAAAGACGCATCTGCGGCCTCAAAAGTCTGGATCAAGCCACGGGCATATTCGTCAAGCTGGGAGTTGAATTGCGGAATGATCGTGCCCTTTAGCTCCGACAGACCCACCAAGCTGCCGTGCTGCAACCCGCGCACGCCGTCCTTGAAGGGGGTGATGTCCTGTTGACCGGCCATCAAGGTGCCATCGCCCGCGTTAAAAGTGACGTCCTGTACGGATTGCCCTTCGATTAACGCCGTGCCGCCGATTGTATAAACGCTGACCGTGCCCGAAGAAGAAAAGGAAACCCGCGTGTCGACGATACCCGAAATCTGATCGAGCAACCCGTCAATCTGTTCACTTACATCGGCGGAATTGGCCGACCCTGGAACGGTGGAAAGCTGTTTGGCATTAAGGTCCTGCAATTGGTACAGCGCTTGATTGAGGTCGGCGACCTCATAGCGCATTTCCATATCGACCTCGCTTAACGTCGTACCAAGGCTTGTGGCTGCCCCCCGCACCACTTGTGCCAGATCTTCTGCGGCAAAGGCGACGCCGGCCTGCGCCCCGTGAGAGGACGGCATGTTCACCAATGTGGTAAAACTGTTCTGAAAAGCGCTGAATTTATCCGCAGGCGATGTGCCGTCACCGGGCTGCCCCAGATAGGATGTGTAACGGCTTAACCCTTCATCAAGGGCTTGGTAGCGGGCCATCTTACCGGTTTCCAACTGTGACATCCGCTGCAATGACGCATCTACGTCCCGGCGGATGTCTGCAATTGTAACGCCATCTGCCCCGCTGGCCGTGGAAATCACCGACGCCGTGCGGCGCGTGTATCCGGGCGTTAACGCATTGGCCACGTTGTCTGCTGCAACGCTCGACAGGGTCTGCGTTGTGCGCAGCCCTGATGATGCGGAATTAAGTGCCCCTGTTAGACTCATGTCTTACTCCGGCATTAGAGAATTAGCGCTTGAGCCGCGCTGTTTCGTCCATCAATTCATCTACCGTTGTGATCACTTTGGCATTTGTCGAAAACGCGCGTTGTGCTTTGATGAGGTCGGTCATCTCTTGCGCGATGTCCACGTTTGATCCTTCAAGCGCGCCTGCGTTCAGGGCACCGACGGTTGATGAATTGGCTTTCAGCGCATTGAATGATCCGGTTTCGCCTGAAAGATTGTAAGCGTTGCCTTTTGCGGCGATCAAGCCGTTCGGATTCTCAACGATAGCGACCGGAATTTCATAAAGCGCACGGCGCATGCCGTTGTCGAAAATCCCGAATAGAACACCGTCCGCCGATATTTCGCTGCGCACCAATTCGCCCGCGCTGGACCCGTCACGGTCGAAAGACAGGCTGAAATCGCCGGCAAATTGGGTGATGCCATCAAACGTCCCCGGCGCGCCAAGTTCCAGTTCCAGCACTTGCGGCGTCGTTCCGTTATCGAGCGTCAGCGTTGCGATACCTGTGGCTGCGTCAAAGGCAAAATCGGCAGGTGCTGTCGCGGTGGATGTGATGGCGCTGTAGGACAGCGGTGACCCGGCTTCGGGGCCGGAATCGTTAAACTCGACCGTTACTGTGCCAAGCGGATCACCGTTTTGGTCCGAAAGCTCGAGATCCCAAATATTTGCCACAGATGTCGGTGACCAGGACTGGCCGATGCGCTGGCTTGCCCCCAAGGAGGAGAATATTTCGGAAGAAGTAAGGAAAGGGGCACCCGGTGTGGCAACGCCAGTGTCTTGTGATGGCAAGTTGCCGGATGCGGTGACGGAGGTTGTAACCCCCGCTGATATGTCGATGTTGCCGATGTTTACGGTTTCCATCTGGTCAAATGAACTGCGGTCGACCGACCCGATGGTCCCGTCCAATCCAAAAGGGTATCCGGCAAGGTAATACCCTGCGGCATTACGCAAATCGCCATTTTCGTCCGGCAGAAACGATCCGGCCCGCGTCAGCAGATAATTCGTCGCGATGGGATCGTTCGGGTTGATCGATACGGCAAAAAAACCGTTGCCACCAATGGCGAGATCGGTTGTTGACTGGGTTGAGATCAAGCCACCAGCAGAGGAAATATCAACTTCGTCAACAGCGGCGACGGATAAAACACCCTCTTTGTTGCCACCGGAGGCGGTCGTCGTAACCATATGTACAAAGCCGCGCCGGTATCCGATCGTGTTGGCATTTGCGATGTTTTCAGAGATGCTGCCGACTGCCTTGGAGTTAGCCTGAAGGCCACTCACGCCCGTCTGGAGTGCGCTTGAAATACTCATTATCCCGCCTTTTTTAACTTTTTTATTCTTGCCTCTTAACCACACTTAAAGAAGTGAAGTTTAAGGAGAGTTAAAGAAATGCAAAATATTGAACATTTAGAACTTGTTGAAGTGAGGTATTAATCTGATGTCCTTGGTGAAGCACTTGTATTCTTGATGGATTGGAACGCATCTTCGAGACTTTGAAGCCTATCCGCCGCTTTCTCCGCACTTAACGGAAGCAATTCCGCCGGATCAGCGTTCAGGCTTTGGGCCAATTCAACAAGGGATGCGGTGCTGGTCAGCTGCGGAAACGCCCGCGCGACTCTTCCAATTGTCGCCCCGTCACCCGACCGGTTGGCGGCGATAAGCAGTCTTGTGGCATCCTCAAAGGCAAACGCCCGTGGGTGATTGTCCCAGAGTTGTAGATATTGAACAACAGCATCATCCCATTGTTCGGCGTCAGAAAAAGCCATTCCCAAATCGCGCAAATGGGTTGGCGTTGGTGTTTTAACGGGCGTCTGCAATAGCGCCGGACTGTCGTTCAGGCCGGATAAGACCCGCGCCAACAAGGCGCTGTGCGCGTCCTTGTCCGCTTCCGTCATTGGCAAGCCCGCTTTGGTTAGGGTCTCGCGGGCTTGGGCGAACAGACCGGCCTGTCGTTGTGCATCTGCCAACTTGAGCGTCAGGCGGGTCAGGTCCGGTGTGTACTGCGGCGCATCGCGTCTTTCGATCTCTTGCATGGCGCGTCGATATTCTTTGGCGGCAAGATCAGTTGCGCCGAGTCCAAGAATATAATCTGCCAAGGCCTCGGTGTGTGCCGGAAAGTCGGGAAAGGAGCCATAGAGCGGCACCAATCCCAGATGCGCAGTCATCCAGTCTGACAGCAAATATTGGCCGCTGGTCCCTTTGGCATAAAGGCGCTTCAGCAGGTCTTGGGCCTGTTCCGTGGCGCTTGTGGCCTCGGGGGAATCGGAAAAGCGGGTCAGTAGTTTGCCGAGCGTCAAAAGCTGTTCGAGATCATTTTCGGTTGCCGCATAAAGGCGTGCCAGTCGTTTGATGATTTCCAGCTCAAACCGGTCCCCCCGCCATGCTTCTGCGCCATCTTGCAGGACACTCTGCGCGGCCAGCAAGGCACCGTCCCCGCCATCCCGCAAGGACATATCGGCCACCGCAAGTCGCGCCCGCGCTGCATATTGGTCCCAGCCTTCTGCGGCTTTGAAATATGCCTTTAGCGCTGATGACTCATTGCCGCGCCGTTCTTCGACCCGGCCTCGCAGGAAGTGACCTGTGGGTGCAGCCGCGAGGTCTGGCAATTCTTCCAGCAATTGAAGTCCGGCGGCGGCATGGGCGTGCTCGCCCAACTCTGTGGCTGCTTCGATAAAAACCGGCAACATTTGACGTAATGCCGCGCGTGATTGAAGCCCCAGCCCCGTAAAACTGTCGCGGATGTTGGTGCCAAGCAATCCTGCGTCAGCGGTTGCGATGGCTTGAAGGGCTGCCCAGAATGCACGGTCCGGCCGTTCCGGCTGATTGAGTGCAGAGGTTTGGAACTCCTCAACAGGCTGGCCCGATAGCAGAGCTGTTGCATGTTGCACGGCAAGCAAACGGCGTGTTTGCGCGGGTGTTGTCGGGGTGACACCATGCAGTGCTGTTTCGGCCTCGAAAAGAAGCATATGGGTCAGGAATATCTCTGCGATATCGAGCATGACCGCGTCTTTGGTTGCGCCATGTGCTGCACTTAACGCGCGGATAGCCCCCGATAGATCATTGTGAAAACTCGCGGTTCCCCAATGCTGAAGGTCAAGATCGCTGCGCCAGCCCTCTGCCCGTGTTGCTGCGATCGCCGGGGGGCTCGCAGCGGTTTTCGCACCCGCATATCCGGTCAGAGAGGCAAGGATTAAGCTTGCAAATACAGTGCGTGCTCTTGTTGGGCGCATTTGTTCTTGCTCAATACATTAAATCTTGCCTTAACCTTGTATTTGTGAAATTTTGTTTTTGCAACAGACTGCCATCTGAATGAATAAATTCGGTGCCTGCCCACCGGAGGAGACTGTCATGAGCAATATCGGTTATGTGTCGCTGTCTCAGGCGACAGCGCTTGAGCGTAGCATGAATATGACCGCTCATAATCTGGCGAACGCGTCGACCTCTGGGTACAAGGCGATCAACCCGCTGCTTGAATCTGTTGACAGTGCAGCGTCGTCGGATGGCATCAGCTATGTGGTGGACAAGGGTACGTATCTGGATCTGTCCAATGGCCCTCTGACGCCAACGGGAAACCCGCTTGATATAGCGGTCGCCAGCGAGGGTTGGTTCTCTTTCCAGCTTGATGGTGGCGAAACCGGTTACAGCCGTCACGGGCAATTTGTCGTTGATGTTGATGGCCAGCTCAAAACATCCACCGGCTTGCCCTTGCTTGATGCAGGCGGCGGGCCTGTCACCTTGCCCGATGATGTGGGGCAGGACGTCGTCATCACCACGGGCGGCACAATTACCGATCCCGAAGGCGCTGTTTTAGGCACCATCGGCGTTTTTAAAATCGAGCAAGAGGCGCGTATGACGCCTTTGGGTCGCGGCATGTATCAGCTCCCCCCGGACGCCGCGGCCCCACAACAGGTAGAAGACCCAAAGGTTAAACAGGGCTTTGTCGAAGGCAGCAATGTTCAGGCGATTTTGGAAATGACGCGTCTGATCGACATTCAGCGGGCGTACGAAAATTCGGTCAAGCTGATGACCGAAGATGACAGCCTCACCAAAACATCCATCCAACGATTAGGGCGCGTTTGACCGCGGGCGCATAGGAGCGACACATGAAAGCACTGGGAATTGCCGCGACGGGCATGTTGGCACAGCAGACCAACGTGGATGTCATTGCCAACAACATCGCCAACGCAAACACGACGGGCTTCAAAAGCGGGCGCGCTGCGTTTCAAGATTTGATCTATCAAAGCGTCAACAGCGCGGGGGCGCTGACGTCGGAGGAAGGCACTGCGCGTCCTGTCGGCACGGATATCGGGCTGGGCGTTCAGGCCGCCGGTGTGATCCGCCACAACACCCAAGGCGGGTTGGTTCAGACCGAAAACCAGCTTGATATGGCCATCGACGGCAACGGGTATTTCATCGTCAACCGGCCCGACGGCACGCAGGCCTATACCCGCGACGGGAATTTCCAGCTGAGCGGCGAAGGGCAGTTGGTGACGTTGAACGGGTACGAAGTCGAGCCGGCGATTGTGGTGCCGGAACTGACCCGTCAGGTTGAGATCAACCAGAACGGCGTTGTCATGGCCTATATCGAAAACGAAGCGGAGCCGGTTGAGCTGGGGCAGGTGACCTTGGCGACATTCCTGAATCAGGCTGGGCTAAAGCCGATGGGAGACAACCTTTTGGCGGCCACTCCAGCATCTGGCGAGCCGGTCGAGGCCACCCCTGGCGATCCCGGTGTTGGTGTGACGCGGCAGGGGTATCTGGAAAATTCCAACGTGAACATCATCCAGCAGATCACCGACCTTATTTCGGCCCAGCGGGCGTATGAGATGAACTCAAAGGCGATTGAAACCGCTGATCAGATCATGACCACAACCAACCAGATCAAGTGATGAAACCTTCTTTTACCTTTGTTTTGATGATGCGCGCTTTTTCGTCGATGATGGTGCTTGCCAGCCTGTGCCTGCTGACGTTGCCGGCGTCTGCGAATACGATGAAAGTTGCAGACCTGATCGAAGAACGGGCATTGTCGGCACTGGAACAACAGATCCCTGCAAACGGGCGCATCGACATTCGCATGGCCGAAGGGGCCATTCACGAAGGCGAGTTTATCAAGGAATTCTGGATTGATCCCGACAGCGGTCAGTTCATCGCGAATGTCGTCACCGCATATGGTGAAACCCACCGCGTTTGGGGCCTTGCGGTGATGACCGTTAAGGTGCCTGTGCCCGCACGCCGGATCATGCCCGAGGAAATCGTCACTGCCGATGATGTGACCCTTGTGGAAATGCCCCTGCAACGGGTCGGCACTTTCGCGATTGCGTCGGCCGAAAAGCTGGTCGGCCAACAGGTGCGCCGGATGTTGGTTGCGGGACGCCCCGTACCACGTCAATCCGTTATCCCGCCTGTCATCGTAAACCGCGGTGAAAAGGTAAAGATATTGCTAAGCTACGGTGGCCTTCAGCTTACCGCGGCGGGGCGTGCGATGGCGGATGCGCACGCTGGCCAAGAAATTCGGGTGGTAAACCTGTCGAGCAACAAGGCGATTTCCGCAATCGCAACCACCCCCGGCACCGTCGAGGTAACCCAGTGAACTTAGCCGCCCTTTCCCCCCGCATTCCCTTCGCTCTGGCGCTGTCATTGATCGGTCTGGCGGGGTGCGCACAATTTGAAGAAAACCGAAACCCCGAGGTGAGCAATCTGGTTCTTGACCCGTCAAACATGAACGAGGTGAACCGGATCAGCGTGCCAATGGCACCTGCGGCGATCAAGTTGCCGCCAAAGCGCGCCGAAGGGGCCAGCCTGTGGTCCAATACAACGACCAGCTATTTCACTGACCGGCGTGCCACGGATGTGGGCGATCTGGTGACGGTATTGATCGAAATTGACGACCGCGCGCAGTTGCAAAACAGATCGGGCCGCAGCCGTGGATCGAAACAGGAAGTCGGCGATCCCGATTTCCTGAACTTTGATTTGTCCACGGACAGTGGCAATATTCTTGATCTGGAAAGCAGTTCTGAGTCCAGCGGCGAGGGGTCGATCCGGCGCAACGAGGCGATCAGTTTGCGGGTTGCTGCCTTGATCATCGAAAAGTTGCCGAACGAAAATTACGTGATCGCTGGGCGCCAAGAGGTCAAGGTGAACTCGGAGTTGCGAGAGTTGCGCATTGCCGGGATCATTCGCGGGGCCGACATCAATGTGAACAATACCATTGATTACGATAAAGTCGCTGAAGCCCGGATATCTTACGGGGGGCGGGGCCAGATTTCTGCGGTCCAAAGCCCGCGCATCGGGGAGGACGTCCTTGAAGTTATCCTGCCTTACTAACCCAACTGTCTGATGCTGAAAATCCTGATCATGTTGGCGATGGTCGCGGGGGCAGGGGCCCTGGGCTATTTCGGTGAGCGTTTCGTGCGGGTGACGCAAGCTCCTGCGTCCACGGGGGCAAAGAAGGATGCGGACAGCGCGCTGTTGTACAAGATGCCGCTGGGCGGATTCACCGTTCAACTGCCGCGCGGCATTCAGACCTTGAACCTCAAATTCGATTTGGATGTCTATGTAATGGGCGCAACTGCGTTTCAGGAGATTAACGGTGCGGTCGGTCGTGCGCGTCTACGGGATGCGACCGTCGTGGCGATCGCTGATCTTGCGGGCTCCGATATTTCGTTTCACGATGTGATCACCGGCGAGGGCAATAAGGTTGCGCTGGCGGAAATGCTGGTGCGTAAACTATATGTGAATTTTCCGACAGTGCGTACTGCGCGGATCAACACGCTAATTTCCAACCTAAGCGCTGAGGGGTAGCGCTTAGCTCGCAGCCTGTATCGTGATGGAAGAGACAACTTCGCCCCCGCTCAGACCAAAGAAAATTTCACCTGCGTTGAACCGGACATCCTCTACGGTGGCGCTGCGTGACACGACGTTGGCCACCTTTGCACCGGCTGTATCAAGGGCCACAATCTCAACCGTATAGGCCCCTTCAAGCATCGGAGTGCCATCGTCATCCGTGCCGTCCCAGTCGAGCGGAATCTGCTGGCCCGCGGTCGTAGACAGTCCTTCAAGCGTGCGCACAACGCGGCCCAGCGGATCGGTGATACGGGCAGAGACATCAACCGCACCCGCGCCCAACACATAGGTTGAGTCGACGCTGCCGTTTTCCAGATCCATGACGTTTGACGTAATCGAAACCTCTCGACCCAGCAGATCGGTACCACCCATGTTCATCAGGGCGGACACCTGTGTGTTCAGTGTTTCCAACTGCGAATTGGTCTGCACGGCCTGCTCGACCTGCGACAGCTGTGCCAGCTGTGCAACGAACTGTGTGCTGTCGACCGGGGCGAGGGGATCTTGGTTGGAAATCTGCGCAGTCAGCAAGGTCAGAAACTTGTTATAGTCATCCCCAAGCTGGGACAGCGATGTGTTGCTGGCATTCGTTGTCGTCGCGCCGATGGTATCTATAAGGCTGGGATTGGTAAGCATGATCTGATCCTTCTTACGTCAAGATATCAAGCTGGCCGTCCTGGACCACATCGAGATGTTTAGGTTCCGGCTGCGCCAGGGGGCCGTCGGAAAGAGCGATACCACCCTGATTGCTGTTGTGCTGGCGCTGGGACGGGTGATCCCCCGCGGCCTGTTCCTGAAAGTCAAAAATGCTGCTGTCCGAAACGCCAATCGCCTGCGCAAGGCCTTGCCGGTCATCCCGCAACGCTTGCAAAACAGCCGGATTTTCAACGCGTACTACAACCTTTTGTGTGACGTCACTTTCCGAAAGGACTTCAATTTCGATACTGCCTAACCCACGCGGGATCAGGTTAACGGTGGTGCGCCCCTGCGCGACCTCGACGGATTTCACCTGTGCCATCAGTGCTTCTGAAAAGGGCTTGGCGGCAGGTTTGGCCACGGTTTCAGCAGCGCTCATGGCCTGTCCGGCTTCGGTGCTTGCTGTTGTTGATGAAAGGGCAGGCGCAGGCGGCAGGTGTTCGGGATGATCAAGATCAAGCGGGACCGTCCCTTGGTTTGCCGGTTTGAGAGGGGCGTTTGGTAGCGTCGCTTTGCCGGTCGCGAAAACAGCGCCCATCATCGATGGCCGATCTGCCGCACGTCCGTCTGGCGCAGCGTGATCGATCTGGGACAGCTCACCCTGTTTGATCAAGGAAGGTTTCGCAACGCCCTGCGCGGTTTGGATGGCGGGCATGCCTTGGGCTGCGATCGTCTGTTGTTCTGGTCCCAAAACCTGAAGCTGCCCTTGGCTCAATTGAACCTGTACCGTCGGTTTCGCGATGTCTTGTGCAGGGTTTGGTGTCGTCAGTTGCAACGCATCCTTTGCGACGGTTTGAGGTGCCTGAGCGGTGGGCATTTCTGGTGTTCGGATTGGGGGGGTGGGCTTGTCCGACGGCAACGATAAGGGCGCCGCGCTGTCCTGCCCGACTTGCGAAACGGGGGTGATGGGCGCGGGAGATTGCGGCTGTCCGGCGGCTGCCACCGTAACCTGACGTTTGGCGATGTCGGTCGTATCCACGGCAATTTGGGGCTGGGTGCTTGCTTGCGCAAAAGCTGGTTCTGGCAGGGCTGACTGGACCATCGGAGCGGATGTGATCGCAACCGGTACGGGCTGCGGCCCTGTTTGGACAGGCGGTACCGTCTGATGTGTCAGTTTGGTGTCCGTGGCGATTACAGGCGTGCTGTTCACTAGATTTTGGGATTGTTTGTTGCTGTCTGTCCCGACCAATGTCTGCGGCGCAGCGTCGGGTTGTTGTACCTTTCCGGCGTCGGCGAACTGGTCTGGCACAGCGAAACCGCGACGTTCAAAAGTTTGGGCATCAGGGAGACCCACCTTCGCCGAAACCGCGGGCACCACCGTTTCACCGTCCTTCAACAGGGGCGCGGGCGACGGCATTTGAGCGGGCGGTCCAGGTGTTTCCGTCGCCCGCTCAGCTGCGCCGTCAATAAGTTCCCCCGCAACCAACTCGCTTTCTGCATTGGCAATCTCAGGGGCGGTGACAGCGGTTTCAACGGCCGACTTGCCCTGCATCAGCGCGGCAAAACCTTCCGGCACAGTTTGTTGATTGGTTGCATCCGATGATTTTGACGGCGCTAATAGGTTGATTGTCTGGATCACGCTAATCAGCTCTGCTTGTTGTGACGCCGCGGGCCAATAGCTCGTTTTTTAACCGCGACATTGCGCGGCGTTCGACCTGTCTTACCTTGGTGGTGTTCATATTTAACCTTGCCGCCAGATCGTTGATCGTTTCCGAGGGGTGCTTCAAGGTTCTGCTGGTCACGATTTCACGGTCAATTTCGTTCAGCCCCGTAAGGGCATCGGCCAGCCGCGCCCGCAGCTGATCGCGCGATGAGATCGCGATCATCCGTTCTTCGGGCGTGGGATCGTCGCAAACCAACATATCAAACAGGTCTGTACTTTGTTTGACCTGCTGCCCTTCTTCCGCACGCATACCGGCGGGCAATTCAACGATAGATCTGAGGCGTTCAAATGCGGTCAGCACACTATTCTTGACCCACCACCGGGCGTAGGTTGAGAACCTGACGTCTCTCGCAAGATCAAACATATCAGCCGCCTTGATCAGTCCAAGGATACCTTCGGACACCATCTCTTCTTGTTCTGCGCGGTCCGTGCTGAGTTTCCGCACCCATGCAAAAACAATCCGCACGTGAGACAAAAGCAATTTTTCCAGCGCTGTGCGGTCTTTCCGCTGTTGCCAGCCTTCGATCAAAACACGCTCGTCTGCCCATTCAAGAATGGGTGCGCTCCTTGCGGTCGCATAAGAAATTGTCATGTCACTGCCCAATGGTCGTTTTTTGTACTTTGTTTTCCAAGGACACAAACACGTTTTACGGATTTTTCAAAGATTATTGTGATTAACTGATGGTTAAATTCTTGAGATTAGAGAACATTTCCATGTTCCACCCCAGCTTGACGCGACTTAACCGACGTGACGCGTTGAAAACGGCCCGCGTGCTGCAGCAATCGCGATCTTGCGGCAGGCAAAACCTTAACCGGCGCGCCAGTCCAGCACGACCTTGCCTGAGAGGCCGGATTTCATCACGCTAAACCCCTTTTCAAAGTCCTTCATCGCAAAGCGGTGGGTGATCACGCCAAAAACGTCCAAGCCGTTTTGAATCATGGCAATCATTTTATACCACGTTTCGAAAATCTCGCGGCCGTAGATGCCCTTGAGAGTGATTGCCTTGAACACGATCCGGCTCCAGTCGACAGGGCTTTTGCCGGGGGGGATGCCAAGCAAGGCGATGCGGCCTCCCATCACCATGGCTTCGACCATTTGATCAAGTGCCGCCTGATTACCTGACATTTCCAGGCCGACATCAAACCCTTGTTTGATTTTCAAGCGCCCTTGAACGTCTGCCAGATCTTCGCTTGTCACATTCACCGGCGTAACATCTGCAACCTTGGCTGCCAGATCCAACCGGTCCTGATTTATGTCCGTGATAACGACATTGCGCGCGCCTGCGTGGCGGGCAACTGCCGCGGCCATAATGCCAATCGGCCCCGCGCCGGTGATCAGCACGTCTTCGCCCAGCAGATCAAAGGACAAGGCCGTGTGAACAGCGTTGCCCAAAGGATCAAGGATGGCCCCGATGTCATCACTGATCTCGTCGGGCAGGGGCACAACATTGAACGCAGGCAGGCGCAGATATTCGGCAAATGCCCCCTGTTCATTCACCCCGATACCGCGGGTTTCGGGATCAAGGTGGAATTTTCCGCCCCGACTTTGACGGGATTGTTTGCCAATCAGGTGTCCTTCGCCGCTGCATCGCTGCCCCATGTGCAGCCCTTGGACATTGCGCCCGATTTCGACAATCTCGCCGGCAAACTCATGTCCGGTGATCAGAGGCACAGGCACGGTTTTTTGCGCCCATTCATCCCAGTTCCAAATGTGGATGTCGGTGCCGCAAATGCCGGTTTTGTTAATGCGGATCAGAACGTCATCCTGCCCGATTTCTGGAACAGGTGCGGTTTGCAGCCAAAGCCCTTCACGCGGGTGGGCCTTGACCAGGGCATTCATTTCATTGCTCATTTCAAAACACCTACTGCTTTGCCGGCAACCGCGAATGCTGCCAGTGCGCGGTCCAGATCGTCAAACGTCAAGGCGGCGTTCATCTGGGTGCGGATGCGGGCCTGACCGCGTGGCACAACGGGGAAAAAGAAGCCGCTGACATAGACGCCTTCGTCAAACAGTCGGGCGGCCATCTCTTGTGCCAGATGCGCCTCGCCCAGCATCACTGGAATGATCGGGTGCTCGCCCGGCAACAGGTCAAATCCCAGACGGGTCAGCCCGTCCCGCCAGTAGGTCGCGTTTTTGAACAATTGCGCGCGCAGGGCATCGCCCTCTTCAACCAGACGAATGGCTTCGAGGCCTGCTGCAACAATGGACGGGGGCAGGGAGTTGGAAAACAGATAGGGACGGGCGCGTTGGCGCAGCAGGTCGATCACCGGTTGCGGGCCAGCGATGTATCCGCCAATCGCGCCGCCCAAAGCTTTGCCCAAGGTACCGGTCAGAATGTCGACATCAACACCAAAATGGGCGGGTGTGCCCGTGCCTTTTGGGCCCATAAAACCGGTTGAGTGGCAATCATCCACCATGACCAGCGCGCCATAGGTTTCAGCCAGTTTGGTGATTGCGGGCAGCTTCGCCAGATAGCCGTCCATGCTGAAAACGCCATCGGTCGCGATCATGATGAACCTCGCACCGTCTGCCTTTGCGGCCTTTAGCTGGGTTTCAAGGTCGTCCATGTCGGAATTGGCATAGCGATAGCGCTTGGCCTTGCACAAACGGATGCCGTCGATGATCGAAGCATGGTTCAGGGCGTCGGAAATGATGGCGTCTTCCGGCCCCAAAAGCGGTTCGAACAGCCCGCCATTGGCATCAAAACAGGCGGCAAACAGGATGGAGTCGTCCTTGCCCAGAAACCGCGCAATCCGCGTCTCTAACGTGCGGTGCAGGTCTTGGGTGCCACAGATAAACCGGACTGAAGCCATGCCGAAACCCTTGTCGTCCATCGCCGTTTTGGCAGCTTGGATCAGGTCGGGGTGGTCAGCAAGCCCGAGGTAGTTGTTGGCGCAAAGGTTGATCACCGATTTGCCGTTTGCGGTGACGTGACCCGCCTGCGGCGAGGTGATGAGCCGTTCGTGTTTGGTCATCTTTTCCGCGTCGATTTGCGCCAGCGTATCGGTCATGTGGGTCAAGAAAGCTGTGGTCATGGCGTCCTCCGTTTGGTGGGATTTTGCATAGTGGATTTATTTCCGCAATAGCGGATTTATGCAAAAATGGAAAGACGTCCGCAATCACGGATATGTGTCAGGCGCCGTGCACCACCAAAAACGCGCGTGCAGGTCCATCGGCAGTGATCCGGTGGGCAACGTCTGCCGCGTATCGCGCGGTGTCGCCTTCGGCCAGTTGTTCAACCGCGTCACCGCTGGTCACTGTCAGATGGCCGTGGATAACCGTCAGATGTTCGCGTGCGCCGGTGGCATGGGGCAGGCTGTCCAGAACGCCGTTTTCCTGAAACCGCAGGTCGTATACCTCGTGACGTCCGGCTTCTTCCGGTGGCGAAAGGATACGTATTGAATATCCCGCGCTAAGTTTTTCAATCGCAGGCACATTGCCGCTGCGCAAAACTTCGATACGGCTTTCCAGATCATCCTCAAGAAGTCCGGCAAAATCGACCTGAAGCGCCTTGGTCAGGTTCCATAACGTTGAAATCGTAGGCGAGGATTCGCCCCGCTCGATCTGGCTGACCATGCTCCGCGAAACGCCCGACAGTTTTGCCACAGCATCAAGCGACAGGCCCTTGGCGCGGCGCGCATCCTTCAGGCGGGTCGGGAGAAGCGATAGTATTGCGTCGGTGTTTTCCATAATAGCGGACGATAGCGAAAAGCGGTCAAGGGCTGCAAGGCGCAAAAACCTGTGGCGATGCCCAAGGCGTGCAACCTGTGTCTGGCGTAAACCGGATGCCGGTCAGTCGCAAAACGTCTGACCGTTGTATTTGAAACAGCTGGAGCTGGATTTCGATGTTGTTCTGTTGCGGGGTTTCGCGACTTGCGGTGTGTAACATTGACCGCGCGAGGACAGGCGCTGTCCGCTGGCGCAGGTCTTGCGCACACATGCCCCGTCAATCAAATTTTGGGTCGGGGCGCAGACCAGTGGGCAGATTCTGCCGTCAAGTTGCGCAATTTGGCGCAACAGCACTGCGCTTGGTTCCTGTGCCCCTATTTCAATTGAAGGAGCATGTTCGACCAGACGCATAAGTGCGGCATGGCTTTTGCGGCCCCAAATTCCATCCGGCGTGCCCGCATTACAGCCCAGACGGTTAAGCTGGGTTTGAACCTTTAGTGTCAGCTCCTGGTCTTTCCGGTTATCAAGAGGGAGCACAGGTAGAGTTTTGCGTTCTGGGGTTAAAGGTTCGGGCGCGGCCGCTGGCGGCGCTGTCGGTGTGGCCGTCTGGACAGGCTTGGGCTGAAAAATGAAACTGCCGGTGAGCGACGAACTGCTCCACGGAACCTGCTGGCCCGCGGTCTTTTGCATGACGTCCCGCCGGACGCTGCGCATCATGATTTCGACATCCAGATCAGGCGTTGAAATATGGTCAAGCAATGCATCGGTAAATGGAGAGTGGCGCCCCGCACCGTCAAGCGCGACATTCCCGGGTTGTGTGGCATAAGCAATCAAGGTGCCAACACCCGTGTCCACAGGTGCCAACCCGCGCCCGACAGCGACCGATCGCGTGCCCATGTTCAACGACAGATTGCGCGCCATCGGGTTGTCACGGCAAGCGTCCAGAAAGATCAGATTGGTGCGCTGTTCGCGCTCCATAAAGCCGATAATGTCATCAAGACTGATGGTTTCGAATTTTAAATCAGCCTCGTCACGGATGTTCGCATCCACTGGCACTAGATAATTCACACTGCCGACTTCTAACCCGTGACCGGCGTAATAAAGTACCGCAGCATCGGCACCTTCGGCACCGCGCGCGAAGTCGCGGATCAATTCTTCGAAGGCATTGCGAGTGAGATCATAACCATCAAAAACCTCGAACCCCAAGGCACGCAAAGAGCTGGCAATCGCTTGTGCATCATTGCGCGGGTTGGCCAGCGTTTGCGTGTTCTGATACTGCGCATTCCCCACCACCAGCGCCACACGACCGGCATGCGCGGCGGTGCTGATGCCTACCATCAACGCCACCCAGAGAATGGTGAGAAACAGTACGGGAATTGCACTCTGGGTCTTCATGAAGCCATCCCAATTGCCATTTGACTTTCGATCGAGATGGCGCAAGCCTATCCGCAACAACAAGCAGGTGTCGACAAACAATTCAATTGGAACCGATTTGACGGGGAAATGAAGATGAAGACAGGCAGTTTCAGTTTTGCGAACTTCGCGGCGATTTGGCTTGCCGCTCTCCTGTCCATCGTCACGGTTCAAAGCGTTGCCGCGCAGTCTACACGCAATTGGGACCGCCGTGTTGCCGCAGGTAGCGAAATGGAATTCCAATGGCTGAATTACGATGAAAAAACCTGTAAGGATCGCGGCCACCCGCGCCTAATCATCAATACCCCGCCGTCATTGGGGACCTATCGCGCCGAGCGCCGCAAATTCACCCAGCGGACGGGCCGTTGCAAAGGTAAAAAGTTAAGCGTGTTGTTGGTCTACTATGTTGCGGGCCGCACAAAGGGGCGTGATCGTACGTCTTATACAATTCGCGGGGCTGGCGACATTCGGATCAACCTGAAGATGCGCATTTATTAAGGCACATGGGGCCGATGGCCTTTCCATCTATTACTTCATAATTGCGGCGCTGTGTTATTCCGCGATCTGGCAGGGGCGTTCGCCCCTGTGAGGGTAGCAATTTGAACGCTTAGGGACGGAGCGCGGAGTTTACAGCATCCAGTAGAGTTGCTTTTTGAAAAGGCTTTTGCAGGAATACAACCGCGCCGCTGATGTCTGAGATCGCAGCGGTAGATTCAAGATCCATCCTGCGGTTGCCCCCCGAAATCATGATGACCGGCGTGCTTTGATCTTTCGACCGGATCTTGTCGATGACAGAAACCGCGTGATCTTGACCAAGCCAGAAATCAAGGATCACAAGATCGAATGGCCCATGCGACGACAAGCTTTGAAGCGCGGCAGGGACGTCACTGGACTCGACGATGTCATAAGGTTCCGAAGCCAGGAATAGCGAGATCAATTCACGGATATCGGGATCGTCATCGACCAACAGGATCTTTTTATGTTTGCTCATCGTTCGACCCTACGGAATTCAAAGCAATTGATCGGATGGCATTGATAAAGTGGGTCTGTTCGATTTCGGGCAAAGCGCGAATTTGCTTTACAGCGTCCAAGATTGGATCGCTTGCCAAGGTACTTGAACCAAGCGGAGTAAGGGCGATCGTTTTCGTGCGTGCGTCTTCACCATTGGTTATCTGGTGCACGTATTCGTGTCGTTCCAGAGTTGCGATAGCACGGGTCACGGGAGCACGGGTCAGCCCCAAAAACTTTGCGATCCATCTAGGTTCGCAGCGCTCGACAGGCATCCGTTCCAGATAGCGCAAGATAGACCATTGCAGGGGCTGGATGGCGGAAGAGTGTTTTGTCGGGTAGATGTCGCGGACAAACCGTTCAAGCAACACAACAGAAGCGATCAGCTTTTTATTGTCAACGTCCTGTGTCATGCGCCACGGCCAGCCCTTCTGTGCTTGGTCTCTATACACATAATTCCTAATCGTTGCGAGATCATTGCCAAGGGCAGGCGAATTCATCAAGTTGCTCCGTCAGTTTGGGATTCCAGTTCCAAGGCGGTAGCCACAGCATCAAGCAAGGCTGTGCGGCTAACGGGTTTCACCAAACGGATGTCGGTGGATTTCAGGCTGTTGTCGCCCGATGTCAAATCAGCGGCGTACCCGGACAGGATGATACAAGGTAAATCCGGTTCGATTTGGCGGATGGCCTTGATAAGGGAACCCCCCTGCAAACGCCCCGGCATCACCACATCGGTCAACAGAAGATCAACCTTGCGGGATGATTTGAACGTCTCCAGCGCCGCGCTGCCTGTTTTTGCGGTAAGGACGGTGTAGCCTGCGCTTTCTAAAAACATTGCGATCACTTTCAGAACTTCGGGCTCGTCCTCCACAACAAGAATGGTGCCTTGTGTCGGCTTTGATGCGTGCTCCTTTGGCGGGGGATCTTCGGGCAGCGACACGGCGTCGACAGCGGCCTTGAAATAGAGTTTGAAAGTGGTGCCGGTCCCGACCTCGGACGACAGGCTGATTGTCCCGCCCGATTGCTCCACAAATCCTTGCACCATGGAAAGCCCCAAACCCGATCCTTTGCCACGGGGCTTATCGGTGTAAAACGGCTCAAAAACCTGATCGATCTTTTCGGGCGCAATGCCATGTCCTGTGTCACTGATTGTCACGACAACATAGGGGCCCGGGGAAATGTCCAGTCCTGATGATACAATGTCGTCGTCAAAGAGTTCGATGTTCGCGGTTTCAATTTTGATCCGGCCCCCCTCCGACATGGCGTCACGTGCATTGAGAATAAGGTTGATAATGGCGTTTTCGGCAGACGCTGCATCGGCTTCGATATCCCAAAGATCAGCAAATAAGGTTTCTTCGATCGAAATGGTCGCGGGCAAGACACGTGCAGTCCAATCCAACGTACTTTCGAACAGGGTGTTCAGATTTAGACGAGCAGGTTGCAGCGGCGCCTGTCTGGAAAAACTGAGCAAGTTGGTTGTCAGGTCCGCCCCGCGCTTGGCTGCCTTATAGGCGGTTTCGATTTTCTTTTTGCCTTGCTCTTCTTTCCCCGTTTCTAGCCAAAGCTCCAAATTCCCGAGGATGACAGCCAAAAGGTTATTAAAATCATGCGCGACGCCCCCCGTCAGGGTTCCGATTGCTTCGATCCGTTGTGATTGGCGCAACCGCATTTCCGCTTCACGCAGATCGGTCAGATCAAGGCTTGTGCCGATTATCTCGATGACGTTGCCGTTTTCATCACTCACGGGCTCTTCGATCTGGCGGATAAACCGGATGCCGCCATTCGGGTGGATCACGCGGTATTCGAATGTCTGGGACTGCCCCTGTTTAACACGTCTGATTGCGTCGAGGACCGTAGGTTGGTCGTCTTTATGAATGTGTTTTAAACTGTTGCTGTGGTCCGCCACCATTTCTTGGAATGCGTCAGGTGTCATACCCATATGTGCGGCATGTAGGTCGGAGCAGAACGTACAATTGCCGACGTCGGGCCCGAAGGTATAGAGGCCGATTCCCGCGATGCGCACTGCGGTGTTCAGTCGTGTTTCTGCCTTTACCTTTTTCTGCTGCGCCTCGACTGAAACAGTAACGTCTTCGTATATGCCGACGACCCGTTGGGCTGGTGATCCGTCATTCGGTTCTGTGGCCCAATGCGCCTGTACGTAACGTGTTTCGTTATCGGTCCGACGGATGCGAAACAGTGTCGGTTCGCGGGGGGGGGCACCTTGCCAGACCTTTGCGGAAGAACGCAGTGCGATGGAGAGGTCTTCTTTGAATATGAAGTTGAGCCATCTCTTTAGATGCATCCTGCCATCGTGCTTTTCGATCCCGAGAATATTGGCGATGCCTTTGTCGAAGGTGATGAATTCGCTGTTCACGGTGCGTTCGAAGACGCCCAGATTTGCCGCAGATGCCGCCAGCCGAAGCCGGAGGGTGGTTTCAGCGTCCTTGCGCAACCCGGAAGCGATGGTGTTGGCATATGATATGGTAACACTCATGATGATCGTCGAAAGAACTGCCGTGAGCGCCAATAGGAAAACCGAAACAGCAATTGATTGCGTTGAAACGGCTGATCCCTTCCATGCTGTGATCAGGGCAGCTGCGAATTGAATGGTCCCGGCACCGACGATCAGTGAAAAAGTCGCACGTCCCGGCACGTGTGGCCAAACAGGAGAGATATAGATGCGGGCCACGCCAGCGCCGAACAGAGCCAGCATCCCGCACATCAATGTGCCGACCCAGACATTTTGTTCCCCAATGACAAAATGATAAACCGCGCTAAGTCCTGCCGCTATTAGCCCCCCCGCGGGCCCTCCGAGATAGCCAGCGTAAACAAGTACCCCGGCTTTGGCATCAAGCTGGATCGGGATGCCCTCAATGGTAAAGCTGTTGGATGATATGAGAAAAGCCGAAATCCCCATTATCACGCCGACCCAGAGGTGCAGGCGACCTTCATTCTCTTTCAGTTTGGCAAGCGTGAAAATTGCATAGGCCCCAATGCCCGATAAAAACAGAAGCCCTGTATTTTGTAAGATTGGGACAAGCATTGATAACCTTTCGCCACAAGAGATTATTCTGATTAGCCAATAAAACATAGCTCTTTGGTTGCATAACTTTTCTTTACGCGCGCAAAGGTTGCGGTTCGTCAGAATACTCAAGCAGAAACAAGTTGTTAGGTGGAGCTGTCGTGAAGCTTCACCACTTCTACGGGTGTTGCCGCTAACGATCTTGCTGTAAATCAGTTGATCGGTTTGAGTTTAGTTGCTATTAGCAACTATAATTTGATGATTGATGAGTGAAACTTAGAAATGAATAAATCTGGTCGGGATGCGCTTGCTGAAACCCATGATGTCCTCAATGGATTGAGACATTTTTTGCTCGCTGTGGAGGAGGCTGCCCAATCGGATGAAAATGCCGAGCTAAGGCAGATCGAGAAGAGTCTCGGGAATGTTGTAAGTGAAATTGACGTGATTACCGGACCGGACTTTCGGTCAAATGCCGGTGATGATCCTCTTTTTGAACCGCTTTTTGGAGAACGGCGGTTTCACACAGGCTAATTGAACCTCTCGGTATCATACTTTTCTGTATTCAAGCGTTCATAAAATTTGAACAACCGACTTTCCTTTTCCGAAAAATGCCGCGTCGAGTTAGGGTTGAAAAATGTTCGCTTGAAATGATTGACCGCACCTTGTCCGAAGTATGCAATGGCATTGCCAATATGGCATGGCAAACGGGGCAGGTCAGGAGAATATATGTTCGCGTTTGCCTTGCAGAGCCTCACGTCATTACTTCTTGCGGGCATGTTCGTGTATTGGATCTGCACGTGGCGCTACCTGCATAACCGACATCTTCTGCAGCAATCGCTCATTGGTCTTGTATTTGGGGTCGCGGTGATCTCCCTCGGGATAAGCAGCACATTGGTTGACGCTTATGCGGCCCCTTTTGATGCACGATCGGGACCATTGGTCTTTGCTGGGTATTTAGGTGGGCCCCTTGGGGGCCTGATCGCTGGGACTTTGGGCGCAATTTACTGGCTGTTCTTCGGTGGGCCTGTGCCTGTGCTTGGTGTGTTGATCAACCTTTGCATTCCATTGGTGGGGGTGGTTGTTTCACGGTATTTGCAGCCTCGCAAATTGCAACTCACACAGGGCGTAACCGCTGGCTACCTCATCTTGGGCTTTGGTGTGCTGCAAGCGCCTGCGCTCTACTACCTAAACATCACCAGCGCGCCCCCCGATCCATATGAATCCTACCTGCCAGTGATGGCGGGCTTTGTTGCCAGTGGGTTTTTGTCGATTCTGGTAACTTGGCTCATCCTGCGTCACGCGTGTCGACTTGCAAAGGACACCAATTCATCCAGAGAACTGGCTCGTAATCTTGAGCTGGCCAAGCAGACATCAGGCATCGGAATGTATGTCTATGAGGCCGGTGATACCGGCGCATACTTCGATGCCGAATTTCTGGCTATGTTGGGAATAGGAGGAGAAGGGCGGATCGTTCAACGTGCCGAATGGGAAGCCGTCTGTCATCCTGACGATCTGGGTAAGATGCAGCAGGATATGGGGCAAGCGATCGAAAGTGGAAAGCTGCGCGGCAAGTCGGAATTCAGGGTGGTGAGAGCGGATGGCACAACGCGGTTTATTCGTACGAGATGGGGCGTGGAACTGGACGCCTATGGCGGATTTCAACGCATCACGGGAATGAATATCGACCTGACAGATAGTCACGAAGCCGAACAGCTTACCCTCAGTTCGGTGGAACGTGTCGCAGCGGTTGCACAACAACTGCCGGGCGCAATTGTCGAATTTGATGCAACGGTGCGCGACGCTCCCAAGCTGCTGTACATCAGTCCTAAGTGTAAAGAAATATGGGGGTATAGTGACAAGGAACTCTATGCTGATCCAGAGTTGCTTTTCCATATGCACGACCCCGAAGATGTCGGTAATTTCCTTAGATCAGTTCACAAAAGCAACGAAGCGGGCGACGCGCTTTATCACCGCTATAGGATCACAGCGCGCAACGGGCAAACGCGGTGGCTGGATTATCACGGCAAACCAAAGCGGGAGTTTGGCAGGCTCATTGTCAAATCGATCGTCCTTGATGCGACCCGTGAGGTCGCGCTGCAACAGCGTATGGAAGACGAGCGCGAAATATCCCGCAGGGCGCAGAAAAACGAGAGCATTGGCCAGCTGACGGGCGGCGTCGCCCATGATTTTAACAATCTGTTGGCAGTGATTTTGGGGAATCTGGAATTGCTGCGTGAGGAACAGGATCATGCAGCCCAGAAAGACCTGATTGATGCCGCCAGTACCGCCGCCTTGCGCGGTGCCGACCTGACCAAAAACATGTTGGCCTTTGCGCGCCAAGCGCCGCTAACGCCGGTGGTTCTGGACCTGAACAAAGTGGTTGGCGATGCGAAGAACTGGATCACACGGATCCTGCCGGAAAGCGTTGTTGTTGATACTAATCTGGTCAAAGGGCTTTGGCCGATCAAGGCAGATCGCGCATCGCTGGAAAGTGCGCTATTGAACCTGACCCTCAACGCGCGGGACGCGATGGAGGGGCATGGTACCATGACAATTGAAACCGCGAACCTGATTGTGGACGAGATCCAATGCGCAAGCGGGCAGGAAAAACTGACCGCCGGCCTATATGTCACGCTGTCGGTCAGGGACAATGGCACCGGCATTGCACCAGATGTCGTCGGCACAATATTTGAACCGTTTTTCACGACAAAGGCACCGGGTTTGGGCTCTGGCCTTGGCCTGTCGATGACCCTTGGTTTCATGCGACAATCCGGTGGCACTGTTCATGTAGAAACCGAGGTGGGGAAAGGCACGACCTTTAAGCTGTTTTTCCCCGCTGTCGCGCCCCAACACACGCAGCCTGAAAAACTGCTGTCACGCGCAAGCAGCGGGGCGAGCCATGGCCGCCGGATACTGGTTGCCGAAGATGAAGATGCGGTGCGTGCCACTTTGGTTACAACCCTTGTGCGGGCCGGTTATCAGGTGACGGAAGTTGCAACCGGCGATGCGGCACTTGCAGCTTTCGAGGCGGATCCGACGTTCGATCTTTTGCTGAGTGATATCGTTATGCCCGGCAGTTTGCAGGGGCCCGATCTGGCCGCGGCACTTCGCAAGCGTTGGCCAAACCTGCCGGTTCTGTTCTTGTCAGGCTATGCCGGGGATGCCATTGCCGCCGGAAAGGAGCTGGGTACCGATGATACCCGTTTGATGAAACCGGTACGGCGCAGTGAACTTCTTGCGGCAGTTAGCAGGGCGATGGCACCGGCCAAAGAATAATCTGCTGGCCGTTCCTAGCGTTGACAGTCCGATCTTGGGTGCAACCACCGGCGCTATGCCAACGCGCAAGGCCCTGCGGCCTCGCGCCAATATCACGCTGGTGGTCGTATCAGCTTTCCAGTTCTTTGATCATATCAACGCGCAGGGCGTGACGGTCACCTTCAAAATCGGCGTTCAGAAACGCATCGACGATATCCAGCGCCAGTCCTTCACCGACGACACGTACACCGATGGACAGCATATTCGCGTCATTGTGCTGGCGGATCATGCGGGCGGAAAACGTATCTGTGCACACGCCGCAACGAATGCCTTTTACCTTGTTCGCCGCCATCATGATGCCTTGGCCGGTGCCACATAGAATGATGCCAAGCGCACAATCACCGGAGGCCACCCGCTCTGCCGCAGCGGCACCGTGCTTGGGATAGTGAGTGCTTTCGGGGGTGGTTGGGCCGATGTCGACGGCTTCCCAGCCAAGGGCAGTGATGTGGGCAGCAACCGTCTGGCGCAGTTCGATGGCGGCGTGGTCGCTGGACAGGACGATACGTTTGTTGGCGGTCATGGGGGCGTTCCGTTTATTGACGAGGCAGGCAAGGGATGATCCCTGCGCGATAGCACGCAGCTTGCGATGATGCGAGGGGGCGACGCCTAAACTGTGTTGGTATTTTCGGACTGCGATGCCAGAGTGTCTGACAGGGTTTTAATCTCGCGCACCCTTTCGGCATTGGAGGCTGCCATAGACCCGTCCGCATTCCAGAACGAATTTTCGAACCCGACCCGTACATGGCCCCCCCGCGCCAGCGCGGCCCCCAGACAAGCGGTTTCCTGTTTGCCAAAGGCGCAGACCGCCCATTGCGCCGCTGGGCAGGTTTGTTCCATCCATTCGAGAAAGGGATCAAGATCCGCGGGCGTGCTTTGCTGCCCTTGGGTGTAGCGACCCAGTACAAATATCATCTGGAGGGATTCGCGATCCAAACTACCGTCGTCGAGTAAGTCCGACATCGCCAGCAGATCCTGCGGACCATACAGAATGTGCTGCACGGCAATCTCTGCCTGTACACAGCGGTCATAAAATGCGACCGCCGCCCGCTTGTCGCCATCGGCAAGCATCTCCGCCAAAGAAACCGAGGCGGCTTGTGGCTTTGCGTCTTCCACCACTTGGCGTTGTATGGCCGGTCCATATATCCCGACAGCTTCCGATGTGATTTGCAATGCCATATCGGGCACCGCCTGACGCAGCGCGCCAAGCGCTTCGCGGTACAGTCCCGCATCCAGAATATGACCGCCCTGTTTATCGCGCAGATGCAGGTGCAACCCGTCCGCCCCCGCGGCATGGCACTCAATGGCGGTTGTAACCACCTCGTCCAACGTCATCGGCAGGGCGGGGTGATCCGCTTTGGTCTTACGCGCGCCGTTCGGGGCGACCATCAGTTTTGGCAGCGCCCTCATAGCACTTTGGCAATCGCAACGCCCAGTTTGGTCACCACCTCGTCAATATGGTGGTCTTGCATGATAAACGGCGGTGCCAGCAAGATGTGGTCCCCGTTCCGCCCGTCGACAGTGCCGCCCATTGGATAACAGGCCAGACCGGCGGCGAATGTTTCCTTTTTCAACTCTTTATGGATGGCGCGCGCTGGATCGAAAGGGCGTTTGGTTTCGCGATCCTCGACAATCTCGATGCCGCGAAACAACCCGCGCCCGCGTATGTCGCCGATGTTGGGGTGCTGGCCAAAGGCCTGCTGCAGGGCATCTTGTAACTTTTTGCCCATGTCCGCGCAGCGTTCGACAAGCCCGCCATCGGTCAGTTTGGTCAGTACCGCCAAAGATGCTGCACAGGCGGTGGGATGACCGACATAAGTATGACCATGCTGGAAAAAACCGCTGCCCTTCTCAATCGCGGCATAGATTTCCGCCGAGCATAGCATCGCGCCGATGGGTTGATAGCCAGCGCCCAGTCCCTTGGCTACGGCGACAATATCGGGGGCAATCCCTTCCTGTTCGCTGGCAAACAATGTGCCCGTGCGCCCCATGCCGCACATCACCTCGTCAAGGATCAGCAGCACGCCGTATTGATCGCAGATTTCGCGGATGCGTTTGAAATACCCCTTTACTGCGGGGACCGCTCCCGCCGTTGCGCCGACAACAGGTTCCGCCACAAAGGCAAAAACCTTGTCTTCGCCCAGACGCTGGATTTCGGTTTCCAGCTCGTTGGCGACGCGTAGGCCATAGGCATGCGTGGTTTCTTCGGCGGCCTTGCCACGGTATTCATAACAGGCCGAGATATGCGTGGTTTCAACCATCAGGGGCGCAAACGGGGCACGCCGCCATGCATTGCCGCCGGTGGCCAAAGCCCCCAAGGTGTTGCCATGGTAACTTTGCTTGCGGGCAATTACGTGCCGGCGCTGTGGTTGGCCGGTTTCCACGAAATACTGACGCGCCAGTTTCAGCGCGGCTTCCATCGCTTCTGATCCGCCGGACACGAAATAAGCGCGGTCAATGCCGTCGGGCGCATGGCTGATCAGCTTATCGGCCAGCTTTTCGGCGGGGTCCGATGTGAAAAAACTGGTGTGTGCGTATGCGATTTCATCCAGCTGGCTTTTGATCGCCGCAATAACATCCGGGTCGCCATGCCCAAGGCAGGACACCGCCGCCCCGCCGGAGCCGTCAAAGTACTGTTTGCCATCGCGGTCATAAAGATACACGCCTTCACCCCGCGCAATGGTGGGCAGTGCCGATTTCGTATGTCGTGGAAAAACGTGGGACTGAGGTGCAGGGGACATTTGGCCAATCCTTTGATGTCCGGAATGGCGGCAGTGAAACAGATGATTCTCGTGTTGACAAGGTGTGAAACAGATGAAACATTCTCGAAATAAGAGATTTCCGGGGGGTGTCTAAACTTGCAATTGTCGTTCGAGCAGCAGCTTTCCGGCAAATATGCTTCGCTCAGCGCCAAGCTGAAGGAAGCGGCCGATTTTGTTGTCGCCAATCCGATTGACGTTGCAACCCGAAGCCTGCGGACTCTTTCCAAAGAGGCGAACCTTTCGCCTGCGACGTTCTCGCGAATGTCGACGGCGCTGGGCTATGACAGCTACGAAGACCTGCGCGATGTTTTGCGGTCGGGGATCGAACATCGCGGCAATTCGTTTTCACACCGGGTCGAGGCGCTACAACAGCGCCATGGCGGTGGGGATCAGGGTTTTCTGACAGATCATATTCTGGATTGCGCTGCCAACTTGCAGAACCTCGAGGCCGCGATAGATCGCCCGATGCTGGAAAGCTGCGTCGAACGCCTGCACGCTGCGCGCAACGTGCTGGTTGTCGGCGCACTCGGCTCGACCGGTATTGCGGAATACCTGACCTATATGGCCAGCTTTCTTGCCGATAACTGGTCAATGGCCAGCCGGATGGGGGCATCACTGGCCAGTGGTCTGGTGGGGATGTCGGATCAGGATGTTCTGATTGTGATGACCAAACCGCCCTTTGCCAGCAATGCCATCAATGCTGCGCGCGAAGCCCATGATGCAGGGGCATTTGTGATCGTTATTACCGACACCCATACCTGTCCCGCACTGGTCTTTGCCTCAGCTCAATTTATTGTTCCGACAGAAAGCAGGCATTTCTTTTCATCCTATGCCGCAACAGTGGTGTTGTGTGAGGGGATGATTGGTATGCTTGCCGGACGCGCCGGTGCGCCAGCAATGGCGCGCATCGCCGAAGTCGAACTTAGAAACCGCCGTCTCAGCGAGGTCTGGGCCGGCTGACGAAACGAACCATCACTCAGGGAGAAACCGATGACCAAGACTTTCAAACTATCACTCGCATCCATGGCCGTAGGGGCCATGATGGCACCCGCAGCATTTGCCGAGGAATTCATCACCATCGGCACCGGCGGCGTGACCGGAGTATATTACCCGACCGGCGGCGCGATCTGTCGCTTGGTCAACAAGGGCCGCAAGGACCACGGCATCCGCTGTTCCGTCGAATCCACGGGCGGTTCTGTCTATAACATCAATACCATCCGCGAAGGCGAACTGGAATTCGGTGTGGCACAGTCCGACTGGCAGTATCACGCGTACAACGGCACATCGAAGTTTGAAGATGCAGGCGCCTTCGAAGGGCTTCGCGCTGTGTTCTCTGTGCACCCCGAACCCTTTACAGTTGTGGCACGCGCGGATGCCGGCATTTCCACCTTTGACGATCTCAAAGGCAAGCGTGTGAACATCGGCAACCCCGGTTCCGGTCAGCGCGGCACCATGGAAGTGCTGCTCGAAGCCAAAGGTTGGACCACAGACGATTTCGCCCTCGCAACAGAGCTGAAAGCAGCAGAGCAGTCTGCGGCCTTGTGTGACAACCAGATCGACGCGATGGTTTACACAGTGGGTCACCCGTCCGGTTCCATTCAGGAAGCAACGACCGCGTGTGATTCCGTATTGGTGACCGTGAGCGGTGCCGAAGTTGACGGTCTGATCAATGACAACCCGTTCTACCGCTCGGCCAAAATCCCGGGTGGCATGTACCGTGGCAACGACAATGAAACCGCAACCTTCGGTGTGGGCGCAACCTTTGTCACCTCTTCTGATGTGTCGGAAGAAGCGGTTTATACTGTGGTGAAATCCGTGATGGAAAACATGGACGACTTCAAAAAGCTGCACCCGGCGTTCGCCAATCTTGATCCGAAAGAAATGGCAACGGCTGGTCTGTCGGCACCTCTCCACGCTGGCGCGATGAAGTACTACAAAGAAGCAGGCCTCATCGACTAAGCTAGACTCGGCTATACCAATCGAAGGGGCAGGCGCTGCCCCTTCGTCACGACCTGACAAATAAAATGCAGTCTGAACTGCAACTCCAGGGGGACACGAAACATGACGAACAAGACATCCGAGAACCGTGCGTTGACCGAAGAGGAGCTACAGGATCTTGTTGCCTCTTCCGACGCAGGGGCGCGTGATCCAGCGGGGGCAGTTGGCACACTGCTGATGGTTGTTGCCGTCGTCTGGTCGTTGTTTCAGGTGGTGCTTGCATCGCCCTTGGCCAATTATGTGCTGCCCGGCGATGTGATCAACAACTCGCGGCAGATCCATCTGGCCTTTGCTGTTTTTCTGGCCTTCATGGCCTACCCTGCCTTCAAGTCGAGCCCGCGCACCTATATCCCCATCGCGGATTGGCTCCTTGGACTGGTGGGGGCTTTCATCGCGCTTTACGGCTTTTTCTTTTATCAAAAAATCGTTGATGCGGGCGGTCTGGCCGATGACATGGACAAATGGTTCGCGCTGGCCGGCCTGCTGATCCTGTTTGAAGGGGCGCGCCGCGCGCTAGGCCCGGCAATGGCGATCATCGCCACGATTTTTCTGGCCTATGTGTTCTTTGGGTCGTCCGAAATTGTGCCCGATGTTATCCGCTGGAAAGGGGCGTCGCTGAAGAAGGCGATGAGCCACATGTGGATCACTTCCGAAGGTGTCTTTGGCATTGCGCTGGGCGTTTCGACAAAATTCGTATTCCTTTTCGTGCTGTTCGGTGCGCTGCTGGATAAGGCGGGCGCGGGCAACTACTTTATCAAAATGGCTTTTGGCGCCTTGGGCCACCTCAAGGGGGGGCCAGCCAAAGCTGCGGTGGTTGGTTCTGCGGCGACCGGCCTGATTTCCGGTTCATCCATTGCGAACGTCGTGACCACCGGTACCTTCACCATTCCGCTGATGAAGCGGGTCGGCTTTTCGTCTGAAAAGGCGGGCGCGGTCGAAGTGGCTTCGTCAGTCAACGGTCAGATTATGCCGCCGGTCATGGGCGCTGCGGCCTTTTTGATGGTTGAATATGTCGGCATCTCTTATGTCGAGGTGATTACCCATGCCTTTTTGCCCGCGACGATCTCTTATATCGCGCTGGTCTATATCGTGCATCTCGAAGCGGTAAAGAACAACATGCCGACCTTGGGCAACCGCGTTGTGTCGATGGGCAAAACCATTGGCGGCATGGCTGCTTTCTTTGTCGGGTTCGCGGCACTTTGCTATGGGGTGCAATACCCGGTCGGCTGGGTTGTCGCCGCGATGCCCGATGGTTCCGGTCTGGTGATGTCGCTGCTGATCTTCGCGACCTATGCCGGCCTGCTTTATCTGGCCGCCAGCGTGCCGGATCTGGAACCCGACGACCCCAACGCCGAAGAGGTCGAATTGCCGGTTGTCGGGGAAATCTATAAATCAGGTCTCTACTTCCTGTTGCCGATTATCGTGCTGGTCTACTTTTTGATGATCGAACAGAAGTCTCCTGGTTTGTCGGCCTTCTGGGCCACGATGCTTCTGTTTGTCATCCTGCTGACACAGCGCCCCCTCAAAGCGATCTTTCGCGGCGAAAGTGACATGGCAAACGCCTTCACTCAGGGGGTGGGTGACCTTATTCAAGGTTTGATCGACGGCGCGCGCAACATGATCGGTATCGGTCTTGCGACCGCAACGGCCGGTGTGATTGTCGGTACGGTAACACTAACCGGCGTGGGACAGGTGATGGCCGATCTGGTTGAATTCCTGTCGGGCGGAAATCTGATCCTGATGCTGGTGATGGTGGGGCTGTTGTCCCTGATCCTTGGTATGGGGCTGCCGACGACGGCAAACTATATCGTTGTGTCTTCCCTGATGGCCGGTGTGGTTGTCGAACTTGGTGCGCAATCGGGACTGATCGTGCCGCTGATCGCGGTGCATTTGTTTGTGTTCTATTTCGGGATCATGGCCGATGTGACGCCGCCCGTCGGCTTGGCCAGCTTTGCCGCTGCCGCTGTGTCGGGCGGGGATGCGATCAAGACGGGCTTTGTCGCGTTCTTCTATAGCTTGCGCACCGTGGCCTTGCCGTTTGTGTTCATCTTCAACACGGATCTGTTGTTGATCGACGTCGGATGGGGGCAGGGCATTCTTGTCTTTGTAACGGCATCCATCGCGATCCTTGTCTTTACCGCAGGCACAATGGGCTGGTTCCTGACCAAAAGCCGTATCTACGAAAGCGTCGCACTGGTGCTTATCGCCTTTGTCCTGTTCCGGCCCGACTTTGTGATGGACCGGATACAGCCACCGTTCAAACAGGTTGAACCGGCAGCATTCTCGACCGCGCTAGGCGAGGCTTCGGAAGGGGATGAAATACGTTTGATCGTTTCCGGCCCGGATTTTGATACCGGCGAAACCAAGGAGACAACATTGGTGCTGCCGGTTGGGGCGGGTACAGCAGATGAACGTCTGACGGCATCGGGGCTTTTGTTGTTGGAAGAGGACGGCGCAGTGAAAATGGACGAACCGTCTTTTGGCTCGCCCTTCTCTGACAGCCTTTCCAGCTTTGATTTCTATGGCGACGATCCGGTGCAAATCGCATCCGTTAACGCGCCGGCAAGCCAGATGCCCAAAGAACTGGTGTTCATTCCGGCGCTGATCTTCTTGTTTTTCGTCGCCTTCTTACAGCGGGCACGTATGTCACGCACAGGAGTTCCATCATGAGCAATTCGGTTTTATGCGCTGTCGACGTCAGCAATGGTGACGATGACCTTCCCGTAATCCGCCGTGCTGCGCAACTGGCGGCGCTGGACGGGGCACAGCTTGATGTGATTGCCGTTCTGCCGGATTTCGGGATGAGTTCGGTCAGTTCCTTTTTCGGCAAAGGCCATCACGAAAAGATGGAAGTGGAGGCCAAGACGCATTTGAATGCGTTGGTCACCAAGGCGCTGGATGCGGATCAGAACGCCAAGGTCCGGCATGTCATCGCAACCGGACGCGCCTATGAAGAGGTGCTGAAGCTGGCCAAGAAAACCAATGCCGCGCTGATCGTCGTGGGGGCCCATAAGGCGGAGTTGTCGGATTACCTGCTGGGGCCGAATGCGTCCCGGGTGGTCCGCCATGCCAAATGTTCGGTCTATGTGGTGCGTTCGTCCTGACAAGGCGGGGCGCATTCATCTTGACCACGGGGCAAGCTCTGCATACCCTCTGGTCTAACGGTCACATATCAACAACGGGAGGGCACAAGCTGAACATGCGTATCATCCGCCGACTTCAGCATGGTCCCCGTCCAGCCCTGTAAATCCGTTTGCAGGGCTGACCACATCACGGTCTGCCCATCCTGCCGCCTTGTGCGGCGCACCCTCTATGTGCAGAGACCACAATGAACATCATCAATATTCAATCCCTTGGGGTGACCTTGGGCGATCCGCTGTTTGCCGACCTTACTTTTACCATCTCGAAAGGCGACCGCATCGGCCTTGTTGCTGCGAACGGTCGGGGCAAATCCACGCTGCTGGGTTGCATGGCTGGCAGTTTCGAACAGACCACAGGCGAGGTGACACGCGCCCGCGGTACGCGGATCGGATATGTCGAACAGAACATTCCCGCAAATGCATTGACGCAAACGCTTTATGATTTTGTGCTGTCTTGGCTACCGTCCGAGCAGGCGGATTACGAAAGCTGGCGGGTGGATGTGGTGCTGGACGATTTACACGTCCCTGTCGATCTGCACCGGAAACTATTGAAAGACCTCAGCGGCGGATGGCAACGCACGGCGTTGCTGGCGGCGGCATGGGTCACAGAGCCGGACATTTTGCTGTTGGACGAACCGACCAATCACCTTGATCTGAACCGGATTGCCTTGCTGCAAAACTGGCTGGGGGCGCTGCCGCGCGACGTGCCGGTGGTGATCATCAGCCACGACCGCGCGTTTCTCGACGCGACCACAAACCGGACGTTGTTTTTGCGCACCGAGCGCAGCCGTGCCTTTCCGCTCGCGTTCACCAAGGCGCGACAGGCGCTGGACGAAGCGGATGCAGATGACGAACGCCGGTTCGCCAATGATCTGAACAAGGCCAGCCAGTTGCGCAAACAGGCCGCCAAGCTCAAGAATATCGGGATCAACTCCGGTTCGGATTTGCTGATCACCAAGACCAAGCAGTTAAGCGAACGCGCCGCCAAAATCGAAGCTTCGGCGCGGCCTGCACATCAGGAAAAAGGGGCTGGCGATATCAAGCTGTCCAACAGCGGCACCCATGCCAAGGCGCTGGTGACACTGGCCGACGTGGCGGTCACCACGCCGGATGGGCGCGCGCTTTATAAAACCGGCACCAAGTGGATCACCCAAGGCGACCGGATCGTGCTGCTGGGCACCAACGGAACCGGCAAGACGCAACTGGTCAAGATGATCCACCGTGCCTTGATGGGGGATGAACCTGCGATCAAATGCGCACCCTCTGTTGTCTTGGGCTATTCCGATCAGCATCTTAGCCAGCTTGATGATGCTGATACACCAATGACAGCCGTGGCCGGAAAATTCGACATTGGCGATCAACGTGCGCGCGGTTTGCTGGCGGGTGCGGGCGTTAACATCCAGATGCAAGACACCAAAATTGCCGCCCTTTCAGGGGGGCAAAAATCGCGGCTGGCGATGCTGGTACTGCGTCTGCAGCATCCCAATTTCTATCTGCTGGATGAACCGACGAACCATCTGGATATCGAAGGACAAGAGGCGCTGGAGGAAGAGCTGACCGGCCATGGTGCGTCCTGCTTGCTGGTCAGTCACGACCGCAGTTTCCTGCGTAATGTGGGCAACCGGTTCTGGCAGATCGAGCGTAAAAGGCTGATCGAGGTGGATGATCCCGAAGCCTTTCTTGCCGCTGAAATGGACCCTTTGCCATAGGCCATGCGGCGGCGCACGGGCGTTATAATCCGCGCGCCGCCGTTTCGGACAATGTCCTGTTTCGACCCTAGTGATGCCTCCTTTGGAACAAGAAGTTGGTGTCTAAGTCCTATCTATTGATGGATTCCGTCTGGCGACACCTGTGTGGGCAAGATGGAGAGAGACGTGCATTAAAGGCTTGCGAAGCGTCGAAAGAGGGTTTGTGCGATGGCTATTCTTGACAATGCAATTTGGATCGACGGTGCAACCGGTTTTGCGCAGGACGGCACGACGGTCATTTCCGAAGGCGCGAACAGCACGACCGTCAGCGCGCGCTTTAGCGAGAATGCCTGGGACGCCACCTCGAATGGCACAGGGGTTTCGGAATTCGGCGCTGCCTTCAATACGGGGCCGATCAGCGCAAACTACGCCTTCTCGAATGCGGTAGAGGATCTGTCGTTTACGCTGGAACATGTCAGCTCGTCGGGCACCACCTATGACGATGAGTTCACGCTCGCTTTGTATGACGAGAACGGCATTCTTATTCCGGCTGCGGATATTATTGCGGGATTGACCGGTGTTACGGATGTTACCGTTTACACAAACGCGGACGGCTTTGTTGTGATCGAGGCCGATAACGAGGTGGCCGAAAACATCGGTATCAACATCACCGATCACAAGGTTTCCGCGCTGAACATCACCTTTGATGTCGGCCCCGACGGGACACAAACCGGCGGCGCGGGACTAAGCGATTTTTCATTCACCGTGCCTATCGCACCTGACTACGTGGTGGAAGGGACAGCGGGTGATGACGTGATTGATGGCATTTATGCCGATGATCCCGAGGGCGACAGGGTTGATGCCAATGATAACCTTGCCGGCACCAATGACGACAGTATTGAGGCGGGGGCGGGGGACGACACGATCAACGCCGGTGCTGGCGATGATACCATCCTCGCCGGGGACGGTAACGACAAGATCATCGACAGCGCAGGCGATGATCTGGTTGAGGGTGGCGAGGGCAAGGACAACTTTGAATACACCACCATCTCCGGCAATGACACGGTTATCGGTGGCGAGCTGAACGACACCACCGTGACCGATAGCGGCGACAAGTTGAACGCGCATGCATCCGTTGATGACCTGACAGTGGTGTTCACCGGCAATGAATCCGGTACAATGACCGATGGTTCCGGCACCGTCACCTTTTCCGAGATCGAACATATTATGGGCGGTCAGGGCAATGATGTGATCAAGGCTGACGCTTCTAACATCCAGCAAATTCTGGACGGTGGTGAAGGCGCGGACACGCTATCAGGTGGGCGCGGCAACGACATCATCGCGATGGGTCTGACACAGGACTTTTCGGCGACGGACGGCGACAATGACACGTTGGTGCTGACGAATTCGTTCGGCAATGATTTTATCGAAGGGTTCGAAACGCCGACCGATTTGGGTGGCGGCGCATATCAAGGTAACGACAGGGTTGATGTGACCGCCCTGACGGATGGCTATGGCGTGTTGGTAACGACGGATACCGTGGTGGTCAGTGACACCAACGGCGATGGGACGGGCGATGCGATCCTGAACTTTCCCAACGGTGAAAGCATCACACTAAGGGGCGTGGATCCCTCGGAAGTCTCGAGCCAGGCGCAACTTGCGGCCATGGGCATTCCTGCCCCCGCGGTGCCCGACTTTATCGTTGAAGGCACCGAAGCGGGCGAATTGATCAATGCAGGATATGGCGGCGATCCCGACGGGGATCAGGTCGACAACAACGACCACTTCGACGGGTCTAACGATGACAGCATCGAGGCGGGCGGTGGCGATGACACGATAGCCGCGGGGGTTGGTGATGATACGGTTGATGCCGGTACTGGCAATGACATCGTCTATGCAGAAACCGGTAACGACTATGTCGAGGGCGGGCTGGGCAACGATTCACTGTTTGGTGAAAGCGGTGCGGATACCTTGCTGGGCGGCGACGGGGCCGACAGTTTGGATGGCGGCACGGACGCGGATCAACTGACCGGTGGCATTGGCAATGACACGCTCTGGGGGCAAGACGGCAATGATACGCTGGACGGCGGGCTTGGCGACGATTTCCTGAACGGCGGCTACGAAGACGACCTTATCCGTGGTGGTGACGGCAACGACTGGCTTGAGGGCTGGTACGGCAATGACACCATCGAAGGTGGTGCAGGCAATGACTTCATCGACGCCGATAACGACAGCGATCTGGTCTATGCCGGGGATGGCGACGACACGGTTGTGGGCGGCTATTCGATCAGCACGGACACGATTTATGGCGGTGCGGGGAACGACAGTCTGGACGGGCAGGGCGGCGACGACTTGATCTATGGCGGCACGGGTAATGACCAGTTGTTCGGATCTGGTGACGACGACACGTTTTTCCTTGAGGACAATTTTGGCGCAGACACCATCGATGGCAGCAATCTGGATGAAGACGTCGGTGATACGTTGGACCTCAGTCTTGTTACCACCGCAACGACCGTTGATCTGCGCGATGCCAATGCGGAAACCGGTACGGTCAGCGATGGTACGGACACCGCCAACTTTATCGAGATCGAAAACATCGTTTTGGGCGGTGGCCGCGATACCTTGGTTTTGGGTGACGGTTCCGGTTCGGATGCGGTACAGGCCTTTGATCTGACCGACAGTGGCGATGGCACAACGAACGACCAGCTGGATGTGTCTGATCTGACCAGCGACGGCGGCACAACGCCGGTAACGACGGATGATGTGGTGGTAACCGATACCAACGGGGACGGGACCGGTGATGCGGTCCTGACATTCCCGGGCGGTGAAACAATCACCCTTGTCGGAGTTACGGCCGCGCAGCTTGATAATGCCGCGGCATTGCAATCCATTGGCATTCCCGGCGTGGCTACGGTGCCGGACTTTATTGTCCAAGGGACGTCCGGTGATGACCGAATCGACGGATCCTATCTGGGGGATCCCGAAGGGGACCGCGTCGACAATAGCGACCATTTGGACGGATCGGATAACGATTCAATCGTGGCAGGCGGCGGGAATGATTTTATTGATGCCGGTCTTGGAAACGATACCGTGCGTGCAGGCGCGGATGACGATCGGGTTATTGCGGGCCTTGGCGATGACCTTGTCGATGGGGGTGCGGGCAACGATAACTTGTCGGGGCAAGAAGGCGATGACAGCATTCTTGGCGGGCTCGGGAATGACACCATTGACGGGGGTTTCGACAACGACAGCCTGACGGGCAGTGAAGGCAACGATGTGTTTGTCATCAGCGGCGGGAACGACACGATTGCCGACTTTAACTTCGGTGCGACCGGAACGCTCACGGACGGTGACGCCAGCAACAACGACTTTGTCGACCTCTCCGGCTATTACGATAACATCGCCGAGCTGCACGCGGATCAGGCTGACGATGGCATTCTCAACCAGTCGAATGCGGCGGATTATTCGGACAACACCCAGTTCGGCGCAGACTCATTGGTGTTGCAAGGGGTGTCGGCTGACAGCTCCGGCCTGACGGCGGAAAACACCGGTGTTGTCTGCTTTACCAAAGGCGCGCAAATTCTAACGGAGGCGGGGTACCGGCCCATCGAAACGCTGTACATCGGCGATCTGGTCTTGACCGAGGATAACGGATTCCAGCCCATCAGATGGATCGGACAACGCACTGTTCCGGGACGTGGAAACCTTGCGCCGGTCTTTTTTGAAACCGGCGTTTTGAACGGTGCCAAGCGGCCGCTTCTTGTGTCGCCACAGCACCGCGTCTTGATCTCGGGATATCAGGCTGAACTGTTCTTTGGCGAAGCGGCGGTACTGATCCCTGCCAAATTCCTGATCAACGGAACCACCGTGCGGGAACGGCCCTGCGCGGAAGTCACCTATTTCCATCTTATGTTCGACCACCACGAGGTGATCTATTCGGATGGTCAGGCGTCGGAAAGTTTCCATGCGAATGATACCGGTCTGGATGTGATTGCCGAGGCAGGTCGCGAAGAGCTGTTTGCGATCTTTCCCGAATTGCGATGGAACAGTGGGGCGCATGGCGACACCGCGCGCAATTGCCTAAAAGCGCGTGAGGCAGAGATTTTCAAGATTGCGATGGGCGATCGCCATTACCGCGGGGGCTAAACACCTGATTATGAAAAGCGGCAGGCTGTGATGGCCTGCGGCTTTCAGGTCAGCGTTTCCAGAACCTCCAAAACATAGTCGGGGTCCGTTTCAGGGTTCACCACACAGATGCGCAGCACCTTTTGCCCGCGCCAGGTGGTGGGCAAACATAACAACGCGCCGCTGCGCCGTTGCGCTTCGGCCCAGTAATCCAGATCAGCGGCTGACATGGTGTGGGGGCGAAACAGGATCACGGTAAGTTGCGGTCCCAGGATCAACTCCAGCCCGTCCATATTGTCGATGCCGTCCGCGATCTGCTGGGCAATCTCGCAGGTTTTGGCAATCGCCGCGCCATAGGCAAGAGTGCCATAGGTCACAAGCGAGAACCACAAGGGCAACCCCCGCGCGCGCCGCGTCAGGTGCAACGCATAATCGGACGGGTTCCATGCGGCCTGATCCAGCGTATCAAGATAGACGCCCTTTTGCCCATGCGCTTGCGCGCCCTTGATCGGGTCGCGGTATACCAAGGCGCAGCTGTCATAGGGGGCAAAGAACCACTTGTGCGGATCAACGATGAAACTGTCCGCGCGTTCGATACCGTCAAATTGTTGGCGCAGCGCAGGATCGGCCATCGCGGCAAGGCCATAAGCGCCGTCCACATGCAGCCAAAGGCTGTGTTGCGTCGCGAGTTCCGCAAGGGCGCGCAGGTCATCCACCGCACCGCAGTTGGTCGCGCCGGCATTGGCAACGATCGCGAACACACCGGATGTATCGGCCAATGCCTCTTGGGCTTTGGCGGGAATGATCCGACCTGTTGCGTCGGAGGAAACCTTCACCACCTCGGCGTCCATGACCTGTGCCACGGCTTCGATGCTGCTGTGGGCCTGTTCGCTGCACAGGATGCGAAACCTGTCGGGCCGTGGTTTACCCGCATTCACCCATGCCATTCGCGCCGCATGCAGCGCGGACAGGTTGCCCATCGTGCCGCCCGACACAAACACACCGCCTGCATCCTTTGACCAACCGGCCAGCCCGGCGAGCCACGCAAGGGTCTGGTTCTCGGCATGGATGGCCCCCGATCCTCCGTCCCAGTTGCCGGCAAAAATCTCTGCCGCGCCGAGGGCTGCATCAAACGCCAGTGACGCAGGGGTGGGTGCCGCTGCCACGAACGCAAGGCTGGTCGGATGATTGAAAGGCCGCGTTGAGGGAACGATCACGTCGGAAAACAGGGCAAAAGCCGCCTGTGGGTCCATCCCGTCAGCGGTGATCGAGCCGCCAATTTTGGCGTCCAGTGCCGCCGGTGTTTGCGCACCGTTGCGCGGATCGGGCCCTTGCAGAATGCGTGTTCGCGTCCACTCCAGAATACGGTTCAAGCTGTCAGGGTCTGATGGAAATCCATCGAAACGGGGGGTTGGGTTGGTCATCAATCTGCCGCCAGTTCTGCGATTTCGCGCCGGAAAGGCAGGGCATCGCCAATGTCTTCGCCATCCAGTTCCCGCGCAAAGCGATGACCGGCATAGGTCGCCCATGCGATCGGGCCGGGCGCATTTGCGTCACCGATCAAGCGCACCGATTTGATGCCAGCATCCTGCCATTCCGCCGCGCGCGCTTTTAAATCTTTGTACAGGCCATCATCCGAGCGTCTGGAGGCGACCATAACCACAGCATCCGCCGGTTGTTCGCGGGTCAGCCCAGTATAGGTGCAATTGGTGCTCAGCGATCCATCACCCACCGCAACAACGCCACGGTTCAGTTGAATGTCGACGCCCATCAGCACCAGCCGCTTGTGAATTTCTGCCTGTTCCAGCGTGTTGTTGGTCCAATCCGAGACATAGGCGCTGGGCGTTACCAGCGTCACGTCGCATCCCTTTTGGACCAAAAGCTCTGCCAGCACGCCGCCCATGTAGTAGTGATCGTCATCATAAACCGTGACCTTGCCGCTGGGGAGCCGCCCCGCCATCAGGTCATCCGGGGTAAAGACAGGCATCGCCGCATTCATCGGCATGGGCACGACATGCTGGCGCGATACGCCATCGGCACGCCAGTGTGATCCGGTAGCGATACAGATGTTTTCGAACCCGAACTCCAAAATCTGTGCCGCGTCGAGTTTCGAGGCGAGGTAGGTTTCTACATTCGCCTTCTGTGACAATTGATAGGTCCGGTAATCGGCGACACGGCCCCATGCGGAAAGTCCCGGCAGTTTGCGTTCGCGCGTGACGCGCCCACCCAGCATCTCGCCGGCCTCGGCCAAGGCCACGTCATATCCCCGTTCGGCACAGGCACGTGCGGCCTCAAGCCCTGCCGGCCCCGCGCCAACGATCAACACGTTTGCGGTTTCGCCCTTGCTGTTCATCTGTTCGGGGTGCCAGCCCTTGCGCCATTCTTCCATAAACGTCGGGTTCTGGGTGCAGCGGCTGATCGACATCGTCATATCGCCGGTGATGCAGATGTTGCAGCCGATGCATTCGCGGATGTCGTCGATGCGCCCCTCTTGCACCTTTTTGGGCAGAAAGGGGTCTGCAATCGAGGGCCGCGCACAGCCGATGAAATCCAGCGTGCCAGAGGTGATTTGTTTGACCATCACATCAGGACTGGTGAACCGTCCGACCCCGACAACCGGTTTCGAGGTGAGCGATTTGATCCCTGTGACCAGATCAAACTGTGCGGCCTCTTCCCTAAATCGGGATGGCCCTGAACAATCCTCCCATGCACCATGTGCGAGATCCCAAAGATCGGGCAGGTCTTTGTGCATTTCGACAAAATCACGCACCTCGGAATTCGCAAACCCCAGATCGCCAATCATCTCGTCCAAAGACAGGCGCAGGGTCAGGCCCATGGTATCCCCGACGGCCTCGCGGACATCTTCGACAACCTCGCGCACGAACCGCGCGCGGTTTTCAAGGCTTCCGCCATACTCATCCGTACGGTGATTGGTCGCTGTGGACAGGAAGTGCTGAAAGATGCCAAACCCATGTGCTCCATAAAGACAGATCAGATCAAATCCAGCCGTACGTGAGCGTATGGCGGCGTTCACAAACCAACGGCGCAGGTTCTTGATGTCCTGCTTGTCCAAGGCGCGGGCCTGCACGGGATCATTGGTAAAGGTGCGAATGGGCATGGCAGAAGGTGCAAGCGGCACTTCCTTGGTGTACAGGTTCGGCCCGTTGATCCCGGAATAGGCCAACTGAATTCCCGCAAGCGCCCCGTGCTCTTTCATCCGGTCGGCCATCTTGGCGATCATCGGGATGTCTTTATCGTCCCAAAGGCGCAATTCGATGAACGGCGCGATTTCGGATGTGTGGTGCATCTCGCATTGCTCGGTAAAGATCACGCCCCAACCGCCCTGCGCCTTGATCCCGCGCATTTCTGCGACAGCCGAAGGATCACGGTAACCGCCACCGTTGCAATGGGGCACCTGATAAAACCGGTTTTTCGCCGTGACCGGCCCGATTGCCACCGGTTCAAACAAGACGTCATACCGGCTGTCTCTTTTCATGTCGCTGATCCCCAATAGCACAAAACCCGCCGCGCGGGTTACATCCCCATCCAGTTCAACAAGTTTGCGCAATACGGGGCAAGGACCCTGTGCGAAAGCCTTGGTTAGGCGCATACTAACCATCACATCCACAGGGACGACTGGCCAAATGCAGCTAATTTGCTACGCAGTCCAAAAGCGAAAGAGCCCGTCATGACGACCCTTGAACATCTTCAGCATCTCATCGCGTTTCCGACAATTAGTGCTGATCCCAATCGGGCCTTGATCGAGTATTGCGCCGATGTCCTGCGCGACCTTGGTGCATCGGTTCAGATCATCGAGGATACAAGCGGCAAGAAAGCGAACCTTTATGCCACGATCGGTCCGCAGGATCGCCCCGGCGTGTTGCTGTCGGGTCATACAGACGTTGTGCCTGTGCAGGGACAAAACTGGACCGTACCGCCATTTGAGCTGACACAGGGCAAAGGCAAGGTGTTCGGGCGCGGCACCACCGATATGAAGGGGTTCGTTGCCAGCACGCTGCGCATCGCCTCGCATGCCGCACAGGCAGAGCTGCAAACGCCGCTGCACATCGCGCTGTCCTATGATGAGGAAATCGGCTGTGTCGGCGTGCGCTCAATGATCGACATGCTGCGCGTGGCCCCGTTTCGTCCGATGTTCTGCATTGTGGGGGAACCGACCATGATGGCCGTTGCGACAGGCCACAAAGGCAAGACCGCAGCGCGCGTTACCTGTACCGGGCGCGAGGCCCATTCCGCGCTTGCCCCGACGGCCCTGAACGCCATCCATATGGCAGTGGATATGATCAACGTGATCCGCGACCTGCAAACGGGCATTGCCGAAAACAGCCGGCAGGATGACGCTTATGATGTGCCTTATACCACGCTACATGTGGGAAAGATCGACGGCGGCGTTGCGTTGAACATCGTTCCCAACACCTGCGCCTTCGTCTTCGAAATCAGGAACCTGCCGGAGGATGACCCGAAAGCGATCATGGCACAGATCGAAGCGCAGGCTGTGGCATTGCTTTCTCCTTTGCGAAACAATTTTCCCGACGCGGATATTCGGGTTCAGGTGAGCAACACCTATCCGCCCTTGGGGACCGCGCCCGATGCGCAGGTGGTGGGGTTTGTCAAATCCCTGACAGGATCGAACAGCACGACCAAAGTTGCCTTTGGCACCGAGGGCGGGTTGTTTTCCTCAGTGCTGGATATCCCGACAGTTGTTTGTGGCCCGGGATCAATGGCGCAGGGGCATAAGCCGGACGAATTTATCGGTCTTGACCAGCTGGCAAAATGTGACGCGATGCTTGATGCGTTGTTGGTCCGCCTGATCGCGGGCGTCTAACCGGATGTCATCCCCGGCAACCCGTTTTGCGCCATACGGTTCTGAACGTGTTCATAAAATGCAGTGAGGATCCGGGACCGGTGTGCGGAACGCTTGGTTGCCAGCCCGAGTACCATCGCGCGGTGATCCCCCGTCAAAGGCAGGAACACAAGCGGTTCACCATCGGGCGCTTGCGTCAGCTTGGTAGGGACGTTCACCAGACCAAAGCCGAACCCGTTCGCCACCAGACTGCGCGCCACCCAGATATCGGATGTGCGTTCTGCAATGACAGGACGCACGCCTGCCGCATGAAACATCGACAGGAAATAATCGCGACTTAATGGCATATCCAACAGGATCATCGGTTCGCCGCGCAGATCATGCAGGCTGAGTGCTGTGCGGTCTGCCAATGCGTGCGATTGGGGCAGCATCACAAAAGGCGGCAGGGAGATCAGCGGATCGAACGAGATGTCTTTCGGGATTTCGAGATCATAGGTGATTGCCACGTCAATCTCTGCACGTCCCAACATGCGTAACAGATCAACCTGATGGCCTTCTCTTAGCGTCACATCCGCATCGGGAAAGGCGTGTTCAAAGGACTGCCTGAATGCGGCGCTGACCAAGGGCGCGACGGTTGAAAGCGCCCCAATTGAAATCGGTCCGCGGGCAAGATCGGAAATGTCGCTCGCCAGATCGTTCAGTGCGGCGGCCCTGTCGAGAATGCGCTTTGCCTCGTTGAAAATCCGTTGGCCGCCCGGTGTCAGGGTTAGTCCCTGCGCGTGGTGACGCACGAACAGCAAAGTGCCGAACTCTGCCTCCAGCTGGCTGATCGCGGCAGAGATAGAGGGAGAGGAGACATTGATCCGCTGCGATGCCATAGCGATAGTGCCCGCCTCACCTACGGCGACCAGATATTCCAACTGCCGAAAGGTAAATCGTAAGGGCATATGCAGTGCTACGCCTGAACGGGCACCGGGATCAAGCGCAGAGGGTCAATCGTCGCCCGGCACGCCATAAGACGGGGCTTCGCGCGGGTCGAGGGCGCGTTGAACATAGGCGTCAAGCTGCGGTTTATAGACTTCCCATGCGGTTGCGACAGTTTCGATCGGGCAGGCGTCGGTCCAGTCACAGCGCAGGTCGGCCACAGGCCACGCCACCTTGTCACACAGTTGCAGCCCCGCCGAATGAACCGGCCCCGACTCACCCCCGGCCGCAAGGCCTGCCCGCATAGACGCAATCAACCGGTCGCCCAAATGGCCGGTGGCCGCTTCAAACCTGTCGACGACCGCTTGCGGCACAGCATCATTCGCCAGCAGGTTCCCTGCACAGATCACGTTTAGCCCTGCGGCGTCTGTCCAGATGCCCAGCGAATTGGGCCCAGAATGGATCGCCGTAGTGCCCTGCGCATCAATCGCCAGCACCTGACGATAATCGATAAAGCGGCCCTGCGCGCGTACCTCTTGCACGGCCTGCGCTGCGCTCATGCCGTTCTGCATCAGGTCCAGCGCCAAAGGTCCCAACGTCGGATCGGTGATGTTCTGGCTCGCCACTGCGCCAACGCCGGCGCGGGTATAGGAACAGCGGGCAGCGACAGCGGGCGAGGAGGACGATATCGCAACGCCAAACATCCCTGTCTCAGCGCAGCGGGCAACAAGTGAAAATGTCATGCGGGGATCACCGCCGTGCCGTCGATTTCAACCAGCCACTCGGGCCGCGCCAGCGCTTGGACCACCAGCCCAGTTGAAACAGGATGCACCCCTTTGATGTACTCGCCCATGGTGCGATACACAGCCTCGCGGTGGCGCACATCGGTGATATAGACAACGACCTTGACCAGATGCGCCATCTCGCCGCCCGCTTCTTCGATCAGCTGGCGGATGTTCTGCATCACCTTATGCGTCTGCTCAACCGGATCATGGCTGGTGATGTTTTCTGCGGTATCAAGGTCCTGCGGGCACTGGCCGCGCAGATAAACGGTTTTACCGCCTTCGGTCACAACCGCCTGACACAGATCATTCTCGAGGTTCTGTTCGGGATATGTATCAGATGTGTTGAATTTGCGGATGCGGGTATGGGCCATGGTCGGGTTGTCCTAGCTTTGGGGCTGCGCTGAGGGGTGATAGTCGCGATAGGCGCGTTGAATGGCAATCTGGTCGGCAAGATATCTGGCATCATGCCAGACCCCCCAGATAAACGCAGAGCCGCGCCGCGATTGCCAGGGCAAGCCCAGAAAGTAAACACCAGGTGCGGCGGTCACGCCGCGTTGGTGGATTGGTCGGCCCGTTGCATCAAACACGTCCTGTTTCAGCCAGCTGTAATCGACGGTAAACCCCGTGGCCCAGATGACCGTTGTGATACCGGCCTTGGCAAGGTCCAGCTCAAGGATCGGGTTTAGCACGCAATCGGGATCGGGGGCCAAGTCACGCGCCTGCGGTTCTTCGGGCAGGTCCAAGCCTTGCTGGGTGATATAGGCGTCAGCCTCGTCCAGCACGGACAGGTAGTTCGCGTCACCATGGGCGATGTTTTCGGCCACATCTTTGGCGAAATGCAGGATGCCGTTTTCATACCGGTCGGTCATGCCAACCAGCGTCATGCCGCGCGCGCCATAGCGCCTGAAATCCACCGTCTGCCCGCCATGCGCGCCGCTGACAGAGATGGTGACATGTTCGGTACCTGGCGTCATGGCGGCGGCGTCCCAATTACCCAGTACACCCAGCCACCAGACAAAGTCGCGCCCGCGATAGCTGCGGGGCGGGCGGTCATGCGGGCCCACCGACAGATACACCTGACGGCCCGCGCGCAGCAATTCATCGGCAATCTGCCCGCCGGACGATCCGGCCCCGACCACCAGCACAGCGCCTTTGACCAATTGATCAGGATTGCGATAGGCGGTCGAATGCATCTGAACCACATCCGCGTCGGCAGGGATGACTGGCGGGATGGCGGGGCGCTGGAACGGACCGGTTGCCGCGACAACATTCAGTGCCTCAATCTGGCCCGCGCTGGTCGTCACAATAAAACCGGGCCCGCCCGTTTTCTCGCGTACTTCGGTCACCTCAACGCCGCATCGGATCGGCGCATTGATCATGGCGGCGTAGCTTTCCAAATATTCCACAACGTTGTGTTTTGACGGGAAATCGTCCGGCCCGTCCTTGGAAAATTCCATATTCGGAAAGCGGTCGTGCCACGCAGGGCCATTGGCCACCAGTGAATCCCAGCGTTCGCTGCGCCAGCGTTCGGCGATGCGGGCACGTTCCAGCACAAGATGCGAGATGCCCGCATTGCCGAGATGCTCGCTCATCGCGATGCCGGCCTGACCACCGCCAACAACAAGAGTATCTATCGTTTCAACCGACATGCGCGCACCCTCTTATCGCTGTATCAGCGATATGAATTCCGTTTGCGCCAGCCTTACAGATTCCGGTTTGCGATCAAGAACCCAATCGCGCAGCCTTGCTTTGGCACAGCCTAATCAGGGGCTGTTTAGACCGTCATTGTTGCCTTTACGGCGCGTTGCCATGCGTCATAACGCTGCTTGCGCAGGTCGGGGCCCATGTCGGGGGTAAAGGTTCTTTCGATGGCCCAGTTGTCGGCAAAGCCTTGCATGTCAGGGTACAGTCCTGCCCGCTGCCCCGCGAGCCATGCGGCCCCCATCGCCGTCGTTTCCAGGACCTGCGGGCGGTCAACCGGCGCGTCGATGATATCGGCAAGGAACTGCATCGCGGGATTACTGGCCGACATGCCGCCGTCGACGCGCAAAGTGGCATCGGCACCGTGGCCTTGCCAGTCGGCGCGCATGGCTTCCAACAAATCGCGGGTCTGGAAACCGACACTTTCCAGCGCTGCGCGGGCAAATTCGGCAGGGCCGGAATTGCGCGACAACCCGTAGACTGCACCGCGACATTCCGCATTCCAATAGGGCGCGCCAAGGCCCGTAAAGGCGGGCACGATGATGACGTTCTGTTGCGGATCGGCGTTGGCGGCGAGGTCTTGGGTTTCGGCAGCGCTGCCGATGATCTGCAACCCGTCGCGCAGCCATTGAACCACAGCACCAGCCACAAAAATCGACCCTTCCAGCGCATAGGTCGGCTTCCCGTCCAGTTGATAGGCAATGGTGGTCAGCAGGCGGTTGGTCGATTTGACCGGCGTGTCACCGGTATTAAGCAGGGCAAAACACCCTGTGCCGTATGTTGATTTTAACATACCCGGCTTGAAACAGGCCTGCCCGATGGTCGCCGCCTGTTGGTCACCCGCAACGCCAAGGATCGGCAAGGCAGCCCCGATGTGTTCGGGCGCGGTGACACCGAAATCAGCGGCGCAGTCTTTGACTTCGGGCAGCATCTGCATAGGGATGTCGAAGAGATTGCAAATGGTCTGGCTCCACCGGCCATTGTGAATGTCATACAGCAGCGTACGCGCGGCATTGGTGGCGTCGGTGACATGTGCGGCACCATTGGTCAGCTTCCAGATCAGGAAGCTGTCGACGGTGCCGAACAGCAATTCACCCTTTTTGGCGCGCGCACGGGCCCCTTCGACGTTGTCCAGAACCCACTTGAGCTTGGTGCCAGAAAAATAGGGATCGGCCAGCAGTCCGGTTTTGGCGGTGATCATCGCGTCATGGCCGGCATCGCGTAAGGACCGGCAGTAATCAGCGGTCCGGCGGTCCTGCCAGACGATGGCGTTATAGATCGCCTCGCCCGTAACGGCGTCCCAAACCACGGTTGTTTCACGCTGGTTGGTGATGCCGATGGCAGTGATGTCGGAAGCGTTCAGACCAGCCTTGGCAATTGCGTCGCGGCAGGTTTGCACCGTAGTGTCCCAAAGGTTTTGCGGATCATGTTCGACCCAGCCACTGTGCGGAAAATGCTGTGGGAATTCCTGTTGCGCGGTGGCGGCAACCTTGATGTCTGCATCAAAAACCAATGCACGAGATGATGTCGTGCCTTGGTCAATGGCAAGGATATGGGTCATGGGGTGCCTCCGTTTGCGAAGCGCGATCCTGCGGAAAATCAGGGGGGTATGTCAAGCCATCCTGTTAACGCAAACAGCCCGTAGATAGGGAAGACCTACGGGCTGTTGAGTGTCTTACGCAGCGTGATCTTTACAGGCTGGCGTCGAGCGCCCCTAGGATCAGATCACCCATTTCCGTGGTACTGATTGGTGTGCCCCCTTCGGGGCCCATCAGGTCCGCGGTGCGTGCCCCGTCCGCAAGCACTTTCTCGACAGCTTTTTCCAGACGTGTGGCTTCTTCGCCTTGATCGAAGGAATAGCGCAGCGCCATGGCAAAGCTGAGGATACAGGCGATCGGGTTCGCCTTGCCCTGTCCGGTGATGTCGGGTGCCGAACCGTGCACGGGTTCGTACATCGCTTTCGGACGGCCCTCTGCGTTTGGTGCGCCCAGTGACGCGGATGGCAGCATGCCCAGCGAACCGGTCAGCATCGCGGCGCAATCAGAAAGGATATCGCCGAACAGGTTGTCGGTGACGATCACGTCAAACTGTTTGGGCGCGCGCACCAGCTGCATCGCGCCGTTGTCGGCATACATGTGCGACAGTTCGACATCGGGGTAATCTTCGTCGTGGACCTTTTGCACGACTTCGCGCCACAGGATGCCGGATTCCATGACGTTGGCTTTTTCCATCGAACAAACCTTGTTGCCGCGACGACGGGCCAGTTCAAACGCCGAACGTGCAACGCGGTCAATCTCGGACTCGGTATAGCGCTGGGTGTTGATACCCACGCGTTCGTTGCCCTCTTCGATGATGCCGCGCGGTTCACCGAAGTACACACCGGATGTCAGTTCGCGTACGATCATGATGTCCAGACCGGCCACCAGTTCAGGTTTCAGCGATGAGAAATCCGCCAGCGCGTCAAAGCATTGAGCGGGGCGCAGGTTGGAGAACAGATCCATTTCCTTGCGCAGGCGCAGCAAGCCGCGCTCCGGCTTTACGCTGAAATCAAGGTCGTCGTATTTCGGGCCGCCCACGGCACCGAGCAGCACAGCGTCGACTTCCAACGCGCGCGCCATCGTATCGTCGTGCAGGGGGGTGCCGTGTTCGTCATAGGCGGCACCGCCGACAAGATCGTGTTCAACGTCAAAAGGCAGATCGCGCTTGGCACCGAACCAGTCGATGATGCGGGTCACCTGGCCCATGACCTCGGGGCCGATGCCGTCACCGGCAAGGATAAGAAGGGATGGGTTGGCCATGGGACGCTCCTTGAGAAAATATGTTTATCGGGGCGTAGCGTGATGGGGCGAAAGGGTCAAGAACACCTAGCGCGCAAGGTCAACCCAGACCAATGAATGGCGGCTGGCATCCGGGATCGCCGGGGTGACCTGCCCCGCTGTAATGCGCCAGTCGGCGGAGGGCAAAACATAATCCACGCGCATCGGTCCGGTTTGGCTAAAGGTCACCGTAGGCTGCATCGGCAAAGGGTCCTGTAGGCGGGGATCGGAAAGCAGGCTGTCGATCGCACGTCCGATCCCGTCACCGGTGTTCGGATCAAGGTTCGCATCCCCCATCAGTACAAACCTGTCTTCTGGCACTGTGCCGAAGGCACCATCAAGATAGCGGCTCCAGAACGCTGTTTCATCATGGTTGCGCTTGCCGTTGCGATCCTCCGGTCCGTCAAAGACGGGTGGGGTAGCATGATAGGTCAGGATCGTGACGCGGCCCATGGTCGGATGCTGGATAGGGACCGCCCAATGCCCATGGGACGACAGGCGCTGGATTGCGTGTGCTTCGGCGCTTGGAAAGGGTTTGCCATCGGCTTGCGGCAATAGGGCCATGGGCAGATCGCGCCACAACAGCGTCGAGAAATCCTGTACCTCATCGGTAAGGATCGGGTGTTGCGACAGTATCGCCATGCTGCCCTGACCGAAGAACCGGCCATAGCCCTGTGCATCTGCGGCTTCGCCCAAGCGGCCGTTGTCATCCAGATCAAGCGGGGTCATCAGGCCGGCATTGGGCGGCGCTGCAAAGAAATGGGGGTAGCCCAGCGTGTCGGCCAAAGCAGCAAGCGCGAGGTTTTGCAGATCATAATCGATGCCTTGCAGGGCAATGACATCTGCTTTGGCGTTGGCGATCACAGTCAGTGCAGCCAGAAGTTGGGGGTCTTTGCGGGCCGCGAGGTCGCGCAATAACAGGCCAGGCCCCTTGCGCGACAGCTCTGTGTTATATGTCGCGACGCGTAGGGTGTCGGCTGCAGATATTGATGAAAGCAAGCAAAGGCAAAGCGCAATCAGGCCGCTTGGAAACCATCCTCGGCTTCGGCGCTGGCATAGGTGCGGCGACGTTTTTCTCCGATCATCTCGGCGACGCGGCCCATTGCGATGCCGCGCATGATCATGCTTGCGGGAAGAAAGGCCCATGCGCTGAGTGTCCAAATGACGGTTTGCGGGTTCTGCAATGAGATCGGGTCTATCAGATCAGCCGTGGCTTTGACCACCGCAGGGATCACGAAGGGCAGCAAGAAGCCCAAAACGATATTGATGCGGGCGTCACGCTGAAGCCGTTCGACCACATCACCGCCAGTGGTCGGATCAAACAGCGGCAAATTCACCCAAACGTTGAAAGCGCCCTGACGTGCAGGCCAGCCCATCACACGGACCAGCACAAAGAAGGCTGTCATGGCAATGAGCGATACGAAATAGGCAATCCCCGCGGCGGTGCGTACCGAAGATACCAGAGCGGCGTCCGCGTCGGCGGGCAGCATCAGCACCACCAAACGCACGGGAGAAAAGGGAAAGTCGCTGGCGTTGCCGATGATGAGGCCCAAGGATGTAAGGCCCGATGTCAGCAAGGAGGATTCAGTCTGGCCCTTCAGGATCAGGCTCAGCAACAAAACGGTCACAGCAAGGGAAGCGAAGCGCAGGCGGTTGAATGGCGGGGCATCGCGGAATTCAACGATGCTTGGAAAGCTGGAGTTATATTCAACGAAGGTCAGGAAGGCCGCGAGGAAGGCCACAAGTACGGTGATTTGTGTGGAATCGCTGGCCACGCCCGGCAGCAAAAGCGCCGGTGTCGCGATCAATAGGGCCACTATCAGGCCACGCGTTGCCGCGCCTGTCATTCGTCCAATCACTACTTTACCCTTCCAAACTGGCCAGACGCGATACATGCCGCGGTCTTGTCCCAACTTGTCGCCCCCAGGGAAGTGGGAGCCTGCCTCATTTCTGCCCAATTTGTGCCTTCTTTCGCCTTGTTGCTCAAGTCACTGGTTAACGATCCTTAAACGGTTGGGCGATTTGATGGTCAGGGTGGTGCGTTCTTGCATCTATTTGCGGGCAAAATTACGGCATCCGCAAGATGTTGTGGGTGCCAGTGAGGCACCCACAAGTCTCGTATAAGGCGTGTATTGGCTTAGCAGTTAACTGCCAAGAATTGTTTACACCCAAGGACGGCTTTGGGATGCAGTCGCTTCAAACGCGTCAATGGAGGCCGCTTTTTCCATTGTCAGGCCGATGTCATCCAACCCGTTCATCAGACAATGCTTTTTGAAGGAATCGAGTTCGAAGGAAAACACTTCGCCATCGGAGGTAGTGACGGTCTGCGCTTCAAGATCGATGTCCATCCGCGCGTTGGCCCCTTTTTCGGCGTCCTTCATCAGTACGTCGACCTGTTCCTGCGGCAAGGTGATGGGCAAGATGCCGTTCTTGAAGCAGTTGTTATAGAAGATGTCGGCATAGCTGGGTGCGATGACGCAGGTGATGCCAAAATCAGCGATGGCCCAAGGGGCGTGTTCGCGCGAGGAACCACAGCCGAAGTTGTCGCCAGCCACAAGAATCTGCGCTTCGCGGTACTGCGGTTTGTTCAACACGAAGTCAGGGATCTCGTTGCGGTCGTCGTCATAGCGCATCTCGTCAAACAGGTTCACCCCAAGGCCGGAGCGCTTGATGGTTTTGAGGAACTGCTTGGGAATGATCATATCTGTGTCGATGTTGATCAGGGGCATAGGTGCTGCGATGCCGGTGAGTTTGTCGAATTTGTTCATAGGATTTGTCCTTTGACCTGTGCCGTGTCGGAACCCATCGATACTTGGGATGGTTTTGGTGGTGACACTGCACATAAAAGAGAGTTTATCATGTCATATCGCGAAGGCACGAAAGTTGAATGGAACTGGGGTAACGGCACCGGTACGGGTAAGATCGTGAAGAAATATACCCGAAAAATTACGCTGGAAATCTCGGGCACCGAAGTAACCCGAGATGCCAGTGAAGACGAACCGGCCTATAAGATCGAACAAGATGACGGCAGCGAAGTGCTGAAATCCGGCAGCGAGTTGTCCAAGGCCAGCTAATCCAGTTAGCCGGTGCAGTCGCGTGCCAGATATCACATCAAGTCCCGCACGTCCGTGAGTTTACCGGTGACCGCTGCCGCTGCCGCCATCGCGGGTGACATCAGGTGGGTGCGTCCGCCCCGACCCTGACGGCCCTCGAAATTGCGGTTGGAGGTCGCGGCACAGCGCTCGCCCGCTGACAATTGGTCGGGGTTCATCGCCAGACACATGGAACAGCCTGCAAGGCGCCATTCGAAACCTGCTTCGATAAAGATGTCTGCAAGACCTTCTTCTTCGGCTTGTGCCCGGACAAGGCCGGAACCAGGGACGACCATCGCGCGAATGCCGTCCTTTTTCTTTTTGCCCTTCAGGATTGCTGCGGCTGCGCGCAGATCTTCGATGCGACCGTTTGTGCAAGAGCCGATGAATACGGTGTCGATTTCGACGTCGGACAAAGGTGTGCCCGATGTCAGGCCCATATACTCAAGCGAACGCTGCGCCGCTTCAACCTTGCCTCCTTTGAAGTCGGAGGCAGACGGGACGTTTGCGGTAATTGGCAGCACGTCCTCGGGTGAGGTGCCCCAGGTCACAACAGGTGCGATGTCTTCGCCCTTGATTGTGATCACTTCGTCCCAAGCGGCATCGTCGTCGGAATAGAGGGTTTTCCACCAGTCCAATGCAGCTTCCCACTGGGCACCTTTCGGCGCGTGGGGGCGGCCCATGCAGTATTCATATGTCTTTTCGTCAGGTGCGATCAGGCCTGCGCGTGCGCCGCCTTCAATCGCCATGTTACAGACGGTCATGCGCCCTTCCATCGACAGATCGCGGATCGCTTCGCCGCAATATTCGATGACAAAGCCGGTGCCGCCCGCCGTGCCGGTCACGCCGATCACGGACATGGTGATGTCCTTGGCTGTGACACCGGGGCGCAGTTTGCCGGTGATCTCGACCTTCATGTTTTTGGATTTCTTCTGGATCAGCGTTTGCGTGGCCAGAACGTGCTCGACTTCGGATGTGCCGATGCCGTGGGCCAGCGCGCCGAATGCGCCGTGGGTCGCGGTATGGCTGTCGCCGCAAACCACTGTCATGCCCGGCAATGTCCAGCCCTGTTCAGGGCCAACGATGTGCACAATGCCCTGACGGACATCGGACACAGGATAGTAGTGGATGCCGAAATCCTTGGCGTTCTTGTCGAGTGCTTCGACCTGAATGCGGCTGTCTTCGGTCATGGTCGCGGCATTGGCGCGGTCCAGCGTGGTCGGCACGTTGTGATCCGGCACGGCAATTGTTTTGTCCGGCGCACGCACTGTGCGGTTCGTCATGCGCAGACCTTCAAAGGCCTGCGGGCTGGTCACTTCGTGCACCAGATGGCGGTCGATGTACAAAAGGCAGGTGCCGTCTTCGGCTTCATGCGCGAGATGCGCATCCCAGATTTTATCGTAAAGCGTTTTGGGGGACATAGGTCCACTCCCGTATTTAATGGTTTTCGTGGCTGTCAGGCTTCGAGCTGTACCGAACGGCACAGGTATTCTTCTGCGCAGGCTTATAGTCGGGCCAGCACCGTATTGGTGGCCCCGAAGAAACGTTCGCGCAGGCGGGCGCGGTCGCCGATATTGATGATCCGTCTCATATCGGGGTGGATACACCTCCGCCTGCGTCCCTGCAAGCGCTGGTCGTTTGAGCCATCCCCGCTAAATGTAGAGAGGGTTGCACGGGTTGGCCGCTTCTGCGACTTTTCTGAAGGAGAGGTGTGTGCATGAACGATCTAACCGACCCTTTTGCGGATTTCATTGCCACGCTGGAAGGCATCTGGTTGTCTGCCCAGTCGTTCCTCATGGGGGTGATGGCCCCGGGGTGGCGGCAAAATCAGGTGTTAATTGTTGTCGGTTTGGCCTTGCTGTCATGGGCGATGCACGGGCGTTGCGTGCAGCTTCTGGAAAGCTATGTTCGTTCGCGCGAGGGCTGGGCGAAATGGCAATTGCGTTTCATCGTACAGCTTAAACAACGCCTTGGGCTGATCATTTTTGCCATACTGGCCGGCTGCACCTATTTCGTCATGCAGAATATCACATGGCCGTCACGATCCTATCTGATTGGTTTGGCGGCGACGTTAGCCGCAGTGCTGGTGGGCACGGCATTTGCCGCGCAACTGGTGCACGACAGGTTTCTGCGGCGCATCGTGCGGTGGTCCTTGTGGGTCTATGCCACGCTATATTTGTTAAACCTGTCCGATGATGTCGCCGGATTTCTGGACAATGTTGCGCTGGAGCTGGGCGAATTCAGGCTATCCATCCTAACGTTGATCACGGCGCTGGTGGTGATCGGTGTCTTGTTGATGATGGCGCGCTTCGCCAGTCGGGCGACGGCCAGCACCATTCGCAAGAATCAGGACATCAGCCCGTCCATGCAGGTCTTGGCGGTCAAAGGTGTGCAGCTCGCCTTGTATGGTGTAGCGTTTTACATGGGCGTCAAAGCGGTTGGCATTGATCTGACCGGTCTTGCGGTGCTGTCGGGTGCGATTGGTGTCGGCCTTGGTTTTGGTCTGCAAAAGGTGGTGTCGAACCTTGTGTCCGGCGTGATCATCCTGCTGGATAAGTCGATCAAACCGGGGGATGTGATTTCGCTGGGCGAGACCTTTGGCTGGATTCAAACACTGGGCGCACGATACGCGTCGGTGGTGACACGCGACGGTAAGGAATACCTGATCCCGAACGAGGATCTGATCACGGGGCAGGTGGTCAACTGGTCGCATTCGGATGATTTTGTACGGCTGGATATCCATTTTGGCACGGCGTACGGTGATGATCCGCATCAGGTGCGCAAGCTGGCCATCGCAGCGGCAAGCGGCGTTGATCGGGTGCTGACGTTCAAGCCGCCGGTCTGTCATATCGTGGGGTTCGGAGATAGCAGCGTGGATTATATCCTGCGCTTCTGGATCAAGGACCCGACCGGCGGGCTGACCAACATTCGCGGCAATGTGTTTCTGGCGTTGTGGGATGCGTTTCAGGAAAACGAGATTTCGATTCCCTTCCCCCAGCGCGAGGTTTTGATGTTGGAAGACAGCAAGCTTTCGGTGCGCAACAAGACGGGTGCGGATTGAATTGACCGTGGGCTGGCGAGGCCTAGCTCAGTCGCAGGGCGGGGTGGGGTGCAGGATATGACGCAGGCCGGAGAGATCGTTTTAATCATGGGGAGCGGACCCAATGCGACGCTGTCACGCGGATGGCAAAAGGGGTGGTTCGACCGGATCGTCGCGATCAACAACGCATGGCAACTGCGGCCCGATTGGGACACGCTGGTGTTCCCCGAAGATTTCCCAGTGCAGAACCGGCCCCGCAACGTTTCCGGTTTCCAGCGGTGCGTTGAGGCAGATGCCTTTGTGCCGGCGCAGAACCTCTATGGCGGGTTTGTCCATGCGGGGGCGACGATGGCGTTTACCACCGGATATTGGGCGCTGGCCGAGGTGCGTCCGCGCATCATGGCCTTCATCGGCTGTGACATGGTGTATCCGGCGCAGGGCCGCACACATTTTTACGGAACCGGCACGGCAGATCCGTTGCGCGATGATATAAGTCTGCGCGACCTCAGGGCAAAGTCGGCGCGGCTGGCGGTGATTGCCGCTGCGCAGGGCTGCGCCTGTGTGAACCTGTCACAAGACGATTCGTCCTTGCTGTTTCCAACCGCAGCGCCGGACGGGTTGCGCGGCGAAATACCGCCGTTGGGTGTGGATTTGCAGCAGATAAGCGCATTGCGGGCACAAGAGGACGCGTTGGGTTATGCCACGCCGGACGGACGCTATGCGAATGACCCAAGCGCCTATGATATGGATTTATTGGCGGAAATTGACGCCAAGTGGCAGGCAATATTTCATCAAGAGGGTTAAAGACCTTCGGGTGCGTACCCACATGACGACGGCTTGCGAGGATGACGGGCAGGAATGCCACACATTGCGGCCTTGTCATTGAATTGTCAGGTTCGTGTTGTTAAAATATGAAAAACCCCAGCGCCGGGGGCAAGGCGGCGCGCCCAAAGGAGGACAATGTCCTGTCACTACATACTGACGCATCCGTGCATGCGAAACCGGGGGCACCGCTGATGGCGCGTACCTCTGACATGACAACAAGCAATGCTGTGTTGGCCGCCATCCTCGAGTCTCTTGAAGAAGACAAAGCCGAAGACATCGTGCAGATTGATCTGCGCGGCAAAACCGAGATTGGCGATCACATGATCATCTGCTCGGGCCGTTCGACCCGTCAGGTTTCAGCGATCTCGGAAAAGCTGGCACAGAAGGTCAAAGATGATTTCGGTCGTTCGCCGAAGATCGAAGGCAAAGATATCGGCGACTGGGTCCTGATCGACACAGGCGACGTGATTGTACATGTTTTCCGCCCTGAAGTACGCGAGTTCTATCAGCTGGAAAAGATGTGGATGGACGGCGGCGAAGTCGCATCCCCGCAAAACTGATTTTTCGGGCCGCGCAATGAAAGTTCACATTTGCGCGGTTGGCCGCCTTCGGGCGGGCCCTGAAAAAGACCTTATCGACGATTATCTGACACGTTTCGACAGAACGGGGCGGGCTTTGGGCCTTGGCCCCGCGCGTGTCGTTGAAGTTGAGGACAAAAAGGGCGGGGGCATGGCGGCGGAGGCCGCGTTGCTGGAACGCGCCCTGCCTGCCGGCGCGCTGATCTGTGCGCTGGATGAACGCGGCAAGATCGAAACATCGCCCGAATTTGCGAACCGTCTGGGCGGATGGCGCGACATGGGGCGCAGCGATGTGGCTTTTGTGATTGGTGGCGCGGATGGTATCGCCCCTGATTTGCGGGCCCGCGTGGATTACAAGCTGTCGTTTGGCAAAATGGTCTGGCCGCATATGCTGGTGCGGGTGATGCTGTCCGAACAGTTGTATCGCGCCGCATCAATTTTGGCCGGTGGGCCCTATCATCGGGTTTAGGCGCTTGAGCCCAAGCGATGTAATAGAGCCGGGAACCGGTTAGCTTTAATACCACTTCGCCATCGGCGGCAGGCTCATCAAAACCGCGTCGGGGTCGTGACCGGTTTCAAGACCAAATTTGGTGCCCCGATCATAAACAAGGTTATATTCAGCGTAGAGCCCGCGATGGCGCAGCTGCGTGTCTTTGTCGACCTCGTCCCATGGGGTGTCACGGCGTTTGTCAATCAACGGCAGGAAGGCAGGCAGGAATGCTTTGCCGACGTCTTGGGTCAGTTGGAAATCTGCGTCCCAATCACCGGTGTTGCGGTCATCATAGAAAATGCCGCCCACACCCCGTGCGCGTTTGCGGTGGGGGATGTAAAAATACTCATCTGCCCATTTTTTCAATTCAGAATAAAGCGTGGCACCGTGAGGGTCGCAAGCCGCCTGCATTTTGCTGTGAAAGTGGGCGGTATCTTCGTCATATTCGATGCAGGGGTTCAGGTCAGCGCCGCCGCCGAACCACCATGCATGGGGTGTCCAGAACATGCGTGTGTTCATGTGGACGGCTGGAGAATGCGGATTTTGCATGTGAGCGACCAAAGAGATGCCGGAGGCCCAGAACCGTGGGTCGTCCTTCATGCCGGGAATGCCTTTTCGCGCGGCCATCGCGGTTTGGGCGCGTTCGCCCAGCGTGCCGTAAACCGTCGAGATGTTGACGCCGACTTTTTCGAACACGCGCCCGCCGCGCATCACGCTCATCTCGCCACCACCAGCGTCGGAGCCGTCATCAGCGGTGCGCGTGGTTTTGCGCACTTCCATCCGTCCCGCCGGTGCGTCTGAAACATGGCGGTCTTCCAGGGCATGAAACGCGCTCACGATCTCGTCGCGCAATTGGCGGAACCAGTCGGATGCTTGTTGTTTTTGGGTGTCAAAAGTGTCGGTCATGGAGCGGTGTCTCTGCTGGTTTTGCGGCATTATGCGGCGGGTTGTCGGGCAGGTTAGAAAGGGTTTGCCCAACCGCGTCTTTGATCCATGTCATCATTTGAAGGTGGATTTATGCCTGTGTGTTTTCGTGACCTAAAAAGGAGTGCGCGGCCGACTAGTTGTCGGCGGTCGCATCGGTCTTTTATAGGTCATCGCGCAGGTTTGAAACAGGCTTTAGTTGTCATAATAGGCGCTGTATGCGCCGTAGCTGTCGCCATACCCGTAACGCTTCATACCACGGGAACTGATCTGTCCAAGGACCAGACCGGCGATGCGGACATTGACGTCTTCGAAGGCTCTGATCCCTTCGCGTACCTGACGGTGTGATGTGCTGTCCCATTTGACAGTGTAGATCACGGCATCGACCGATTTCCCGATAATCCGCGCGTCTGGAACGGCCAGAACAGGTGGGGTGTCGATGATAATATAATCGTATAGCTCTCGTGCATGGTTCAGGAATTCTGCGAAGCGCTCGGACGAGAAAATATCCGCGGCGTTTGTCTTGGCCTTCTCCCCAAGCAATACGTCGGCCCCCAATTCGTCAATGCGGATCGCGCTTTCTGACAGCTGGGAGTTGCCGGACAGGACAGAGACTAAACCGGGTTGATCTGCGATGTCGAAATACTGGCTGAAAACACGGCGGCGAATGTCCCCTTCGATCAGCAGTACGCGTTTACCTAATCCGGTAAGGTTCTGCGTCAGCGCGAGGGATTGTGTTGTTTTACCTTCACCGGGGATGGAAGAGGTAGACATGATGATCTGGGGCGGATTGTCGATGTTTGACAACAGCACCGAGGTCCGCAGGTTACGGATTGCTTCTGCCGCAGCCGAGGTCGGTTTGTCCGTGAGGTATTTAAGTACGTTCTTGCGACGACGCGCCGGAATTGATGGCACCTGTCCGATGACGGTATACCCTGTGCGGCTTTCCAGTTCCGACGCTTCACGGAAGGTGTTCTGTGCAAATTCACGTAGCAACACAAAGCCCGAACCGGCCATAAGTCCCAGCATCATCGACAAGGCGAGGATCAGGGATTTGCGGGGGGCGGAGGGGGACAAAGGAACAACCGCATCCGAAAGGACGCGGCTATCTGCCTGCTGGATGCCGGCCTGAACGCTGGTTTCCTTGAGCCGGTTCAGGAAGAATTCATAGATCAGACGGCTGGCTTCGGCTTCGCGCTGAAGTTGTTGAAGCTGTACAAGGTCAGAAGATTGGTCTTCGATCTGCCGTTCCTGTTCCGCAATGCTGTTTTGCAGGGCATCGATCTGGCTGCTGCTGCGGGTTGCCTCAAGCTCGGCCCGGGTCAGGACCTGGTTTAGTCGTGCGTCAAAAGCGGAGCGGTCGGGATTGCTGTCGCCGCTGGCTTGCATCAGTTGCAACACACGATTGAGCGTGGGATCATTAACAGCGTTTGCGATGGCTTCAACGTCATCACTTTGGGCGATGGCTTTCAGTTCGGCAAGACGGGCATCAGCGGCTTCTTTGACGGCGGTGGTTTCACGCAGCCTGTCGCGCAGATCTTTGATCTGGCGGTTCAAACCGGTTAGCGCCTCAGGACTAACCAATTGCGCACTGGCGTTGAAATCTTTCACCTCTGCTTCGGATTTTTCCAGCTGGATTTGCAATTCTGCGACACGGTCCGTCAGCCAGCTTGTCGCCTGTTGGGTGGCGTTGAATTTTGTTTCCAGCTGTTCAAGGATGTACAGATTGGCGAGGGTATTCGCGATCTTGGCAGATTTTGTCGGATGCTGAGTGATGGCTGTAATGCTGAACACATAGCTTTGCCGGACATTGGCGATTGATATGGATTTCAAGACATTGTCGATGACCGCATCAAGTTCGCCGCGCGGATCTGTCACGCGCTCCTCAACCGGGCTGCCGAGCATACCGCGAATGAAACCGACTGCGGCACCAATCGAGAAGTTTGATTTGGGTCTGAGGCTGGCATTGAATTCGGGATCTGCCAAAAGGTCCAGTTCCAGCACCAACTTTTCGATGAGCCCCCGTGAACGGATAACTTCAACTTCTGTGTTAATCGTTGCCTGATCCCCGGACAGTCCCGTCACCACGCTTTCGATGTCCACCACCTGTTCCTGACGGCTTTCAAGCGCGACGATAGCCTTCGATGTATAGACAGGAACCGCCTGAAAATATGCGTACCAAATGCCGATCAGAAGACAAACGACGGCGCTCAAAATAATCAGTAGTTTTCCACGCCACAGGGTTCGCGCCAGTTGGCTGAGGTCAATTTCATCCTGACCATTGGTTTCAAAGGACGTGCGGTCGAGGGGTTGAGCTGGCGTCACTAGAAAACCTACCATTTGAACAAAGCTGAAAGTGCATCACATATGGCAGGCCCAAAGGCAATGTTGCAACCTGTCACAAAGCTGCAAAAATCTTGTGTCATTGCACAAATGAGCGGAGGCGGCCGGAATCCGCTTAAGCTGTTTTGCATTGAGCACATTTCTTGGTATATTCTTAAGGTTGTATTAATTGAGATTCGTACCAGTGCCCTTTCTGAAACTACATACGCTGTCGCGGCGGGTGAAACGCGCCATTTTTCTGTCCGTGGACAGTCTCCTCGTTCCTTTAAGCCTCTATTTTGCTTTCGCTTTGCGTTACGGCACTGCGCAACCGTTTTCCTATTTGGCCTCCAGTTGGGTCTTGTTCCCGATCTTATCAATCATCGGCGTTATTCTGGCGCTTGGCGTGCGGCTTGACCGGATCAAGCTGAATGCGTTCGAAAGCAGGGCAATGACGCGCATTGCTCTTGTTTCGATGGCCTTAGCGATGAGTGCGATTGTGCTGAGCTATTTGCTTGGTCTGAATGCCCCTCGTTCAGTGCCGCTTTTGTTTGGCGTCATCTTTTGTGTGCTGGCGGTATTCGCGCGGCTTGGCGGGCTGGCTTTCCTGAACTGGCTTGCCGAGCATGGAAGTGACCACACAAGGGTCGCGATTTACGGCGCTGGCGCTGCCGGCATTCAGCTGGCCTCGGCTTTGCGTCAGGCGCAGGAAGCGCGGCCTGTATTTTTTGTTGATGACAACCCAAGCTTGCAGGGGTTGATGATTGCCGGATTGCCAGTTTTTGCGCCTGATGCCCTCAAAACGCAATTGGTGCGGGCGGGCATTGAACAAATCCTGCTTGCGGTCCCTTCCTTGTCAAAGGTGCGGCGCGCCGAAATCGTTGAAACGCTGAAAGGGTATGAGGCTGAGGTCAAAGTCCTGCCGTCCTATATCGAGCTGATGTCGGGCAAGGGGCTTGTCGAGAGTCTTATGCCGGTGTCACCGGACCAGCTTTTGGGGCGGGACAAGGTTGTTCTAGACACGCCGGAAATCGCCAAAAGCTATGCCGGTCGGGTGGTTATGGTGACCGGGGCGGGGGGCTCGATCGGATCAGAGCTTTGTCGGCAATTGATCCACTGCAAACCGACGCGGATTATTCTGTTCGAACAAAGCGAATACCAGCTTTACCAGATTGATCAGGAAATGCAGGCGGAGGCGGACGGACGAAACATTACGGTCGTTGCGCGTCTGGGGTCGGTAACCAATAGCCCGAGGGTCGAAAATGTAATTGCCGAGGAAGGCGTAGATATCATCCTGCACGCGGCTGCTTACAAACATGTGCCTTTGGTCGAGGAAAACGAGTTGGAGGGCGCGCGTAACAACGTTTTGGGGACACAGGTCGTTGCCTCGGCGGCAGCAAAGGCCAAACTTGAGCGCTTTATTCTGGTATCGACCGACAAGGCGGTGCGCCCGACCAATATTATGGGGGCAACGAAGCGGCTTTCTGAATTAGTGGTTCAGGACATCCAGACCCGCAGCGCGGTGACAAAATTTGCCATGGTGCGTTTTGGCAATGTGCTTGGATCCTCAGGGTCCGTGCTGCCGCTATTCCAGCGCCAAATTGCCAAGGGTGGTCCGGTGACGGTAACGCACAAGGATGTTACGCGGTTCTTTATGACCATCCCTGAGGCGGCGCGTTTGGTGTTGCTGGCCGGTGCCTATGCAGAGGGGGGCGACGTGTTTGTCCTCGATATGGGGCAACCGCAGAAAATTATCGACATCGCGCATCAGATGATTGCCCTTTCGGGGCGCAAAGTGAAGGATCCGGTGACGGGTGAGGGTGATATCGCAATAGAAATCACCGGCTTGCGGCCAGGAGAGAAACTTTACGAAGAGTTGCTGATTGATAACGACAGCTTGCTCGGAACGCCCCATCCTAAAATTTTGCGAGCAGAAGAGACGATGCTGAGTGAGCTTGAAGTTGCGTCGATGTTGCGTGAAATACAGGGGTCGCTTGCGGCCAACGACGTTAGCAAATTGCGCGATATCATCGTGCAGCGCGTTGAAGGATATCATCGGCAAATTGACGATCACGCAATTGGTTGAACAGTTTTTCCATAATTGAACGGGGCTACGTTTTTCTGTGTGAGAAGACGGCCTAACATGGTTCACAGCTTGAGGTTGTGGGTTTGCCGAAACTGGCTAAGTATGTAATTGGTTCGGGTGTTCCCCGCTTTAAGGCAACGATACGTGTTAAAACGACTGAAATCCCTGTTCTCGACGATACAATCACCGACACAGCAGGCGGACGCCGATATTGCCGCCATCGCGCCAGAGCGTTTGCTGCTGGTCTTGGGGGATATTCACGGTTCTTTTGACCTTATGGGGCAGGCCATTCGACGCGTCGAGGAATATGTAGAAGCGGTGCCAGAGCGTGCCGCACAGAACCCTCAGCTTATTTTCGTAGGCGATTACATTGATCGCGGCGAGCAGTCCAAGCAAGTGCTGGACTGGATATACGACCTCGCGATGCAAATGCCCGATGCGGTGACCTGTCTGATGGGGAACCACGAACGGATGATGCTCGACTTTATCGACGATCCTGTCGGGCGTGGTGCGCGGTGGTTGCGTAATGGCGGGTTGCAGGCTCTTGCAAGTTACAACATCGGACGGGTCCGCGAAAATTCGGATGCTGAGGAGCTGGTCGAGGCTAGCCTAGCGTTGGAGGCAGCCCTTCCGGAGGGCATGCTACACTGGCTGCGCAATCTGCCGCTGCAATATCAAAGTGGCAATGTCTGTGTGGTGCATGCGGCAATGGACCCGCATTTGGCACCGCATGATCAGACCCGCCAGACAATGCTGTGGGGGCATAACGAGTTCATGTCGACCCCCCGTACTGACGGAATCTGGGTTGTGCACGGGCACACAATTGTAAAAGAACCGCAGTTGCACCCCCAGCGGATTTCGATCGATACGGGGGCCTATCATACGGGTCGTTTAACGGCTGCGGCGATTGGGCCTGGCACTTGCGAATTCATCTAAAGCAGCGCAGGTCAGATTATACGGCATAGTATTGGAGTGCGGGTTGCGGCAATCTGGCGACAATCCATTTGATTTGTGTATTATTAACCACTGGAAACTTGAATTTGTAGTGGTTTCCTGAAAAGCAGACAGCAACTGTTTTGGGGACTTTTGTATGTTTAAACTGCCTATTGCTGCGTCGATTCTGTTCTTTCTGGCAAGCTGTGGAAGCGTCTATGTTTCCCCGAAGGTGGATGCCCGCGACGGTAAGGTGCGTGTGCTTCCGGTGAATGCAGAAACCGTTCTGGTTGCGAATCGTGCAAGATATAATCCCAAACAATTGCCTGCCGTTTTCTTCCAGAATGCGGGTGGTGCGGGGTCTGTGCGGGGTGCCGGTGCGGTTCCGCCAACCAGTCAAAGCGAACAGCAGCGTCCGGCGGCGATGACCCTGCGTATTCCGCCAAACGCGGCGGCAGGTCCATACCGGATTGGTGTCGGTGATGTTCTGCTGTTGGCCACAAAATCCGGCGGCAGCACGGTTGAGGAACTAAGCGGGCTGCTGGCTGCGCAGAATTCCCGCCAAGGGTATACAGTACAGGACGACGGTGCGATTGCGATACCGGATGTCGGCCGCGTTAACCTTGATGGTTTGACGTTGGAAGAAGCAGAAGCGCAATTGTTTCAAAGCCTTGTGCAAAGCCAGATTGACCCGACCTTCAGCCTAGAAATCGCAGAGTTCAACTCCAAGCGCGTGTCACTGGGGGGGGCCGTTTCAAATCCGACAGTGGCACCGATCACGCTGACGCCGCTTTATCTGGACGAAGCACTGGCCGCGGCGGGTGGTATCTCGACCCGGGATCTGGAGTTCGCGTCGATCCGTATTTACCGCGATGGCACATTGTACCAAATCCCGCTTGAGGAATATCTGCGACGTGCTGATCTGCAAAAAGTCCGTCTTGTGAATGGCGATAGCGTTTTTGTCGACACCGAGTTCGAGCTGGAAAAAGCGCAATCGTATTTCCAAGAGCAGATCACCCTTGCCCAATTCCGCCAGCAGGGCCGCGTTCAGGCTCTTGCAGAATTGAACGCCGAAGTGAACTTGCGCCGTTCGTCGTTGAGTGAAGAGCGGAGCAACTTTAAAGACCGCGTTGATTTTGACGCCGTTGACCGCGACTTTGTCTATCTGACGGGCGAAGTATCAAAGCCCGGCCGGTTCACGATGCCCTTCGGGCGTCAGGCGTCGCTTGCGGATGCGCTGTATTCCGACAGTGGTTTTTCAAGCGAAACAGGCAACCCCTCCCAGATTTACGTGCTGCGCGGATCGTCCGACCCGGCCGAATTTGGCGCGGTCACCGCATGGCACCTTGATGCACGAAACGCGGCCAATATGAGCCTTGCGACACGCTTCAAAATGCAGCCCAACGACATTGTGTTCATCGCAGAACAGCCGATCACCCGCTGGAACCGTGCGCTTAAGCAAGTGTTCCCGTCGGTTATCAGCTTGGGCAACGCCGTAACCAACTAAACTGAGCTGCCGTTCAAACACGGCGGGCTGGCAAATTCACCGTCAGTGCCTATATCAAGGCGCTGACGGTCTGCCTTTTCGGTCGAGCGCCAGAACCGCGCACCGGTAAGGAGATACCCAGTGGACCTTCTCAAAAAGCTGCAACGTATTGACGCGACAATCGGCATTATCGGGCTTGGCTATGTCGGGCTTCCGCTTGCTATTGCATCGGCCAAAGCGGGTTTTTCCGTGATCGGCTTTGATGTTGATGACAGTAAGGTGGAGCGGCTCTATGCGGGTCAAAGCTACATCGAAGCTGTTTCCGGCGCTGACCTGAAAGCGACAGCAAAACGTTGTGCATGGACGGTTGATTTTACACAATTGGCCAGCTGCGATGTCGTCGTGATTTGTGTTCCGACGCCGCTGAACCAGCATCGCGAACCTGATCTTTCTTATGTGGAAGACACCGCGCGGGTTATTGCAAAACATATGACGTCGGACACATTGGTCGTGCTGGAATCAACCACTTGGCCGGGCACCACTGAAGACGTGTTGAAACCCTTGCTGGCCGAAAGTGGCCATGCATTGGGGCAGGAGATTTTCGTCGGGTATTCGCCGGAACGGGAAGATCCGGGCAATACGACCTATCGTACACAGACCATTCCCAAAGTGATCGCCGGTGACGGGCCAGCGGCGCAGGCGATGATGGAAGCCTATTACGGTGCGGTGGTGGAAACGATTGTGACGGTGCCGACGCCGACTGTTGCCGAAGCCGTCAAGATTACCGAGAATATCTTTCGTTCGGTTAACATTGCTTTGGTCAATGAGTTGAAGCTGATCTATGACGAAATGGGCATCGACGTTTGGGAAGTGATTGACGGCGCTGCAACCAAACCGTTTGGCTATATGCCGTTTTACCCCGGTCCCGGGCTTGGCGGGCACTGTATCCCGATTGATCCATTTTATCTGACGTGGCGGGCGCGTGAATTTGATGTTCCGACGCGGTTCATTGAATTGGCCGGTGAAATTAACACGAACATGCCGCATCATATCGTGCATCGCACCCGCGAAGTTCTGGATCTTGCAAAGGGCAGGGGGCTAAATGGTGCAAAGCTGCTGTTGGTCGGTGTGGCGTATAAAAAGAACGTTTCGGATATGCGCGAAAGCCCAGCAATGCGGTTGATGCAACTGTTTGAGGAGGCGGGTTCAAGCGTCGCGTTTATTGATCCGCATGTGCCGAACATACCGCCGATGCGCGAGTATGGTGTATTCGAGGGACGCGCGGCGCTGGAACCTGATGCAATTGCGGAGGCAGGGTTCGATGCCGTGGTGATCGCGACGGACCATGACGACGTTGATTATACGGCCCTTCTTGCGCTGGGATGCCCTGTGGTGGACACCCGCAATGCGATTGCGAAACGCGGATTGGACATGGTCAATGTGACCAAGGCGTGATCAGAAGTTGAATACCTTGGTAATGGCCAGCTCGCCAATGTCTTCGCCGCCCCACTGTCGAGACTGAACGATGGTCCCGCGGCGGGGATCAACCCAATAGGTGTTGGTGAACGCCTGATCCAGATTGCGACAGTTCTCTGACATGCGGCGGGTGGATGTCGCGCCGGTGTCCAGATCAATCGTTTCGGACCCTTGGTTCGTGATCGTGCAGCTATAGGCGCGGCTGACAGCCTGATCGTTGCCATTCAGATAGGTGTGAATGCGTTGCACCTCGCCCGAGCGACCGGCAAGGACGGCGTTTGCCACTTGTGACACATCAGAGGCCAGCAGCCCTGCACCGATGCCACGCGTGCCATGCAGGACGCCACGGTCGAAAGTCAGGGAAACCCCGTCATTGCCAAGCCAGCTTTCGATATTGCCGCGCTTTGCTTCGCGCAGGAACCCGCCCCGGACACCGGTTTCGGTGACGCGGACGTTCAGTGCTGGGCCTTTGCCAGCCTGCAAAACCGGCTGAAAGCGGGGGAATTGCGTCGGGGTTTCCTGCACAGGTTCGCCTGTCAGAATGCCGAATGTGCGTTCCTGAAGTGCCGGGTTACTACAGCCCGCTAGGGTCAGTGCCACGGTGGTTGCTATGCTGATAGGCCAATTCATCGCAGATACCGCCCCCAACCGTCGCGCAATTCCTTGCCGCGGTAATCCCTGACCTGACGATGCAGGCGGTTGTCTACGTTCAATCGGGCCCCACCGTCACGCGTAATCGGGCGTAGCGTTTGTTTTAGCACCGTTTTGGAGGGTTTGCCGGTGATGAAGGACAGAGGCACTTCAAACCGGATACCTTTGTCGAAAGAGCCTTCGCCGAAGTCGGAAGAAGAAACATCAGTCAGTGTGAAATACCCGCCTACGCGAAAGCCGTTGTTGAATTCGCGGTCAATCGCAACGGTCGCACCCCAGTCGCCGGCAAGGTAGCGCCCCGCATCAATTTGCCCGAGGAACCCGTTGCCAAGGTCATAATAAGCGGAGGCATGGCCGGTGACGACGCCGTAGTCCTGAAACCCGAACAGCATATCGAAATCGCGCTGTCTTGCGTAGTTTACCTCGGCCCCAAGGGCGAGACGGCTGCCTGTCGGGTACCAGAGCAGTTCGGCAGAGACCCCGCCAAACATATCCTCCAAGTAACCCGCTGTGACACGCCCAAACAGATCCTTGCCCGGGCGGAACATATATTCGGCGGTAAGCGTGTTCACCTCGAGTTCGGATTCGCGGGCATAGAGCACGGCATTGGTGCGCACAGGTTCAATGGCGGAGTCAGATACACGATCGGAATCGCCAATATTGCCGGCGAAGGGATACCGGAACCGGCCGGCGAAGGTCAGGCCGGGGGAAGGGCGATAGGACAGTTTAAGCTCGGCCCCCGCTTCGGCGCGCACGGGGTTGTCGGGATCAAAGAACGACAGCGCCATGTAAGGTGAAAGACCGTAGTCAAAGACGGGGTAAGCCCCAGATAGCTCGCCCGCGCGGCCTTCGTCGGCTGCGTCCTGAATCTCGGCGCGGGCGTAGCTGCGCCAAGAGCCATCGTAGTCATATTGGAGCTCTTCAAGATCGGAGCGTTGTGTGACGACCCGGCTGATCGGCACGCCTTTGTCCTGAAATACGACCACAAGCTCTTCAATTTTTGGCGGCAAGGTGGTCGCCATGGCGCGCGCAGCACGCCCTGCGGCTTGGGCTTCGATGTCCCAGCGCGTGTTTTCGATCCGCGCAATCGCGCGACCGCCGCTCATTTCAAAGCTTTGTAGGACCAGCCCTTCATCCGCCAGACGCGCATTCAGCACGCGGGTTGCGGCCTCTGTTCCGCCGCCGCGGGCCGAATTGTTCCATTCGGCGACGGCCAGATCATTGCGTGATCCGACCGGACGCGGCGATGTTTCACGCCCGCCGGCATTAAAGCGTTTTGCGGGATCAAGCACATAGCTGAACTGCGCCCCGATTTCTTCGCCGCCCACAACATAGGCTTTCAGGTCGATGCCGTTGCGAAACCCGTATTGCAGACCAAAGTTGACCGGCGAGGAAATGTCGATAAGACCCTGCGCGGTGTCGCGGTCATAGGTATCCGTGGAATATTCTGCGAATAGGGTCGTACGATCGTTTAAATGATACGCGACGCCGCCAAAAAGGGACGCAGGGCCACGAAACCAATTGCCGGTTTCGACTTGCCCGCCTGTATTGCTGGACCCACCAGGCCGCGTTTCAAAGCGGTCGTCAATGACGCCGAGAGGATTGGTAAAGCTGTCACGGCCTGCGAAACGCCCCCAGCCGATCCCGCCGGTTACTTCCAGTTTCGATCCGATGCTTTTCGTCGCAACCAGATATTCGCCGCTATAAAGACCGGTGCCCAGAAAGTCGCGTAGGCCAAGTGCTACAGCTGGGCGCAGCTCGCCCTCATCAAGCAGTTGAAAGCTGATGTCGAAGCTTCTGTCGAAGTTTGGCGTGCCGTCGGCTTGCCCGCCGTCAATACGGGTGTAGCGGAAGCTGCCTGAGACTCGCGGCAGGATTTGAAAAGTGACTGTATTGCGCAGGGTGGGGCCGACGAGACTGGTGGTGAACGCAAGTTCGCCATCCTTCAGGCTGCGTGCGGTTGGCGTTTCGATGAGCCCAGGCGTGCCGTAGGTGGAAAGCGCCGTGCGGTCGGATTGCGCCGCAGCATTCGTCAGCGCGAGCGCCGACGCGGTGCCAAAAGCCAAGATGAAAAACGCTGAAGCTCTACGACGCATAACGACTACTGTACCCCTGTAATTGGCGACAACATAGAGCAATCGTTGATACGGGTAACAGGGTGCGGTGGCGGGCATCGAATCATGCTTTGGTCAATGCGCTAGATTTGCAACAGACTACAGTTTCTCGATCTGGTCTCGTGGGAGGGATGTTCGAACTTTTCGCCCCATGAGATCAATCAAAACGCCAATGCGTGCTTGATCTGGCAACGTCTCAATCGTTGTGATGATCTCGGCGAATGGACCTGAGATCACACGGATTTCGTCGCCCACAGCAAGGGTCGCTGGAGGAGCAAGCAGCCCGCTCTCATCACATCGCGCCATTATGCCGCCTATGAGTTGCTTCGGCAGGGGCGTTGGTGAGATAATTCGCGACACGCCACGTGTGGAGTTGATGGAGGTCCATCGCGCGTTTTCATGCTCAAAGCGGACAAAAATATACCCCGGGAAGAGTGGAGCGCGTGTTTGCCTGCTTGTGCCACTTCGGACAACCGTTTTTTCGTACATCGGCGCAAAGGTGGGGAAGTTTTGCCGCTGCAGGTGGTCCAATGCGCGTTTGAGGCCATGCGGGCGCAGTTGAACCACAAACCAAGGGAGCTCCTGCATGATTTCGGTGTTAGCCATGACTAGAGGGTGCTCTGATCGGTGAACATCTTGTTCGTATATGTGAGTGTCATGCTTCGATTTTCCCCGTAGAAAGATATTTATCTCGAACTTCTTATCAGTTAACCGTTCAACTGTGAACGGACGTCTCTCTTTGTGCGCCCCTCGCAGAGATCGCGCGGCGAGCTCTGCTGCGGTAGCCATGGCGCGCCATGGTTAAGCCTATATCCGAAGATGTGCATTTCCGGGTGCTGCGTGTGTTGAACGACCGGCCCGGCCTTTCCCAGCGAGAGATCGCACAGGAGTTGGGGGTGAGCCTTGGGGCGGTCAACTATTGCCTGCGCGCCCTGGTGGAAAAGGGCCAGATAAAGGTTCAGAACTTTCGCGCATCAGATAATAAGTTGCGTTACGCCTATATTTTGACGCCTCGTGGGATGGCCCAAAAAGCGCAGCTAACGGGAGCGTTTTTGAAGCGCAAGATTGCTGAGTATGAGGCTTTGAAGGCCGAAATCGAAGCGGTTAAGAGTGAGATGTAGGTGGGGTGGGCTGTGTCTGATTGTTTACGTTATCGGGCGTTTGAGGAAATATGCGGTTTTGAAAGTATGAGCGACATACTCATTTGGCTCAAATGCTAATTTCAAATTTATGACAAAGTGAAAGAACCGCCAAAAACGGAGCATGGAAGCCGCTATCCAAGAAAGGCGCTTCTTCATATTCCATCCCAACCCTCCTAAACCATTTAGACCCCGGCCGTTGCTCTCCAAATTTGAAATGCCAAACATAGACTGCAAAGTATGCTTGAAAATATTATGAACCTCGCTCCGATCCCGGAGCTTTATGTATCTTACGAATCCGCGCAGAAGATGAAAATGGAAGCGGGCGACCTTGTCAGCCACGACCTGACACCGCGCCAGATTTGTGATCTGGAACTGCTGATGAACGGTGGGTTCAATCCGCTCAAGGGGTTCCTGTCGGAAGAAGATTATAACGGCGTTGTCGACAATATGCGGCTGGCAGATGGCACGCTTTGGCCGATCCCGATCACGCTGGACGTCTCCGAAGATTTCGCGGCAAAGCTGGAAGTCGGACAGGACATCGCCCTGCGCGACCAAGAGGGCGTGATCCTCGCCACCATGACCGTCAGCGATCGCTGGGAGCCGAACAAGGCGCATGAAGCGGCGCAGGTTTTTGGAGCCGATGACAGCGCCCATCCAGCGGTGAACTATCTGCACAATCAGGCCGGCAAAATCTATCTGGGCGGTCCCGTGACCGGCATCCAACAGCCCGTGCATTATGATTTCCGCGCCCGCCGCGACACGCCGAACGAACTGCGCGCCTATTTCCGCAAGGTAGGCTGGCGCAAGGTTGTGGCCTTTCAAACCCGCAACCCCCTGCACCGTGCTCATCAGGAACTGACCTTCCGCGCCGCGCGTGAAGCACAGGCGAACTTGCTGATCCACCCTGTTGTCGGCATGACCAAACCCGGTGACGTCGATCACTTTACCCGTGTGCGCTGTTACGAAGCGGTCCTTGATCAATACCCGCAGGCGACCACATCCATGTCCCTGCTGAACCTTGCAATGCGCATGGCCGGCCCGCGCGAAGCGGTCTGGCACGGGCTGATCCGCAAAAACCACGGCTGCACCCATTTCATCGTCGGCCGCGACCACGCTGGCCCCGGCAAAAACTCAGCCGGTGACGATTTCTATGGCCCCTATGATGCGCAGGATCTGTTCCGCGAACATCAGGAAGAAATGGGCATCGAGATGGTCGATTTCAAACACATGGTCTATGTGCAGGAACGCGCCCAATACGAACCCGCCGACGAAATCGCCGACAAGGAAAACGTCACCATCCTGAACATCTCCGGCACCGAATTGCGCCGTCGTTTGCAGGAAGGTCTGGAAATCCCTGAATGGTTCTCCTTCCCCGAAGTCGTCACCGAATTGCGCCGCACCCGTCCGCCGCGCAACAAACAGGGGTTCACCGTGTTCTTCACCGGTTTCTCAGGCTCCGGCAAATCCACCATCGCCAATGCCTTGATGGTCAAACTAATGGAAATGGGCGGACGCCCCGTGACTCTGCTGGACGGCGACATTGTGCGCAAGAACCTCAGCTCCGAGCTGGGCTTTAGCAAGGAACACCGCGATCTGAACATCCGCCGCATCGGCTATGTTGCGTCCGAGATCACCAAAAACGGCGGCATCGCCATCTGTGCGCCCATCGCGCCTTATGCCACCACCCGCCGCGCTGTGCGTGAAGACGTCGAAGACTTTGGCGCCTTTGTCGAGGTCCACGTCGCGACCAGCATCGAAGAATGCGAACGCCGTGACCGCAAGGGTCTGTACAAACTGGCCCGCGAAGGCAAGATCAAGGAATTTACGGGCATTTCAGACCCTTACGATGTGCCTGAATCTCCTGAACTGGCCGTCGAAACCGAAAATGTCGATGTGGATAACTGCGCCCATCAGGTGCTTTTGAAACTGGAAAGCATGGGACTGATTTGAGGTTGTTTCCGCCGGTTGGGTTCGTTTGAGTGATGGAATTTAATAGTAGATAGGAAAAAATGAAATAAACGACTTAGCTGGTATACGCGCAAAATAATGAGATTTTTAGCTGATTTGTCTGCTCGGATATTTTGAAGAACAAATTGGACAAGTTAAAAGACTATTATTCAAGAAACGGAGTTCCGATGAGTAGAGTGGTTCAGAGTGTATTAATTACCGGTGGTACCGGATCCTTCGGTAAGACCATGTTGCGGGGCTTATTGGATCAAGGAGTGGATGAGGTCCGCATCCTTAGCCGTGATGAGGAAAAGCAAGACGCGCTGCGCAATGATTTGCGTGACGATCGGGTGCGATATTATATCGGAGATATTCGCGACCGCGACAGCGTCGAGCGGGCGGCCTACGGGGTGCAATGCGTGTTTCATGCCGCTGCGCTGAAGCAGGTTCCATCTTGTGAATTCTTTCCGCATGAAGCAGTGCGTACTAACATCATAGGCTCTGAAAACGTCATCCGCGCGGCAATTCGTTCTGAGGTCGAAAGCCTTGTCTGTCTTTCTACGGACAAAGCGGTATTTCCAGTGAATGCGATGGGCATGTCGAAGGCGATGATGGAAAAGGCGGCTCAAGCCGCGGCACGCGACTTGGGCGTTGGTGCTAAAACAACGATCTCCTGTGTGCGCTATGGTAATGTGATGTACTCGCGTGGCAGCGCAATTCCGCTGTTTATTCGTCAGATCAAGTTGGGCAACCCGATTACGGTGACAGAGCCATCGATGACCCGATTCCTAATGCCGCTGCGAGACAGTGTTGCGCTTGTAAATTATGCGTTTGATCACGCAAATCAGGGTGATTTGTTCATTAAGAAAGCGCCTGCGTCAACAATTATTGACCTTGTAAGCGCCATAAAAGAGTTGTTCGAAGTGCCGGGCCATCCCGTTGAAATCATCGGCTGGCGCCACGCGGAGAAGCTGTATGAAACGCTCGCGAGTGCGCAAGAACTGACCAGCTCAGAGGACTTGGGTGATTATTACCGCATCGTGATGGATCAACGCGGCCTGAACTATAAGCAATATTTCAGCGAGGGTGATACCGGGACGGCGGCGTACGAGGATTATCATTCTCACAACACAGAGCAGTTGTCGGTCGAGGGTGTTAAGGATCTTTTGTTGGGCTTACCTGAAGTGCAAACGGAGCTTGCCGCCTGGAAGAGTGGCCGATGATAAAAATCGTCGTAACAGGGGCCAAGGGATTGATCGGTTGGCATGCTCATGCCCGACTGCATGCGGCCAACTGTGCTGCAAGTTTTCAAGGCGGGCCATTGCCTTATGAGATTGTGGCGCTGAGCCATGCTGGGTTTGATGATGACGCAATCTTGCAGGCCGCGGTCCGCGGGGCTGATGCAGTGCTGCACTTTGCCGGCGTGAACCGCGCGCCTGATGATGAGGTCGAAGCCGCTAACCCGAACATTGCGCGACGTCTTGCGAGCGCCTGCCGCGCCGCCGAGTCTACACCGCATATTGTTTATGCCAATTCGACCCATGCCGCCAGCGACACACCATATGGCCGTTCTAAGAGAGTTGCTGGCGAAGTCCTGGATGCCTCCTTTTCGCGCTACACTGACCTGGTTTTGCCACATATTTTTGGCGAGGGCGCACAGCCCTTTTACAACAACGTCACCGCGACGCTGATCAAGCAAATCCTGACCGGTCAAAAAATCACCGCGAACCCCGATGGCCGCGTGCAGCTTTTGCACGCAGGTGCGGCGGCACAGGTGGCCATTGATGCGATTATAGGCGGGACCACAGGCTGCCTCACGCCTGAACCTCGCCCCATCAGCGTGCCCGATCTTTTGGCTAAGCTTGAAGGATTTCATGCGTCTTATATCGCCAATATCTACCCTGACTGCTCTGACGCGTTTGATCTTGCTCTGTTCAACAGTTATCGCGCAGCGACTTACCCTGACGGATGGTCACGTCCCTTAAAGCTCAACACTGACTCACGTGGCACTCTATTCGAAGCGGTCAAGGGCGGTGGTGGTGGGCAGACATTCTTGTCAACAACAGAACCAGGCATAACGCGCGGCGATCACTTTCACCTCGATAAGGTCGAGCGCTTTCTTGTTATACAAGGTGAGGCCGTGATCCGCGTGCGCAAGGTGCTGAACGATGAGGTCTGGGAATATCACGTTTCGGGTGACGCCCCCGCAGCCGTGGACATGCCGACGCTGCATACCCATTCGATCGAAAATATTGGCCAGAAATCGCTTCTAACACTGTTCTGGACGCATAATTTATATGACCCACAAAACCCTGATACTTTTTCTGATAAGGTACTGCCATGAGTAAGCTAAAGGTCATGACAATTCTAGGTACCCGCCCCGAAATCATCCGCTTGTCACGCGTGATGGATCGGTTGGACCGCTACACTGATCATGTGATTGTCCACACCGGACAGAACTGGGATTATGAGCTGAACGAGGTTTTTTTTGAAGACCTTGGCGTGCGCAAGCCTGACCATTTCCTTGGCGTCGGTGGTGGTAGCCTTGGGGAAACCCTTGGTGGGATCCTGACGGAAACGGAAAAGGTACTTGTTGCAGAAAAACCAGAGGCTGTGGTTGTCTTGGGCGACACGAATTCGGCAATTTCGGCAATCATGGCACGACGAATGAAGATTCCAGTCTACCATATGGAGGCTGGCAACCGTTCCTTTGATCGTAATGTGCCCGAAGAGACCAATCGCCGCATCGTTGACCACATCGCCGACTTCAACCTTGTTTATTCTGAGCACGCCCGTAGGCATTTGTTGTCCGAAGGCTTGGAACACCGCCGTATCAATCTCACTGGCTCGCCAATGCGCGAAGTTTTGGAACATTACCGCCCACAAATCGAAGCATCTGACGTGGTCAAACGTTTAAGTCTAACAAAGCGGGGCTATTTTGTTGCATCCCTTCACCGTGAAGAAAACGTCGACAACAAAAAGCGCCTGACCCAGTTGGTCGATACGTTGAATACGTTAGCGAAAACCTATGACATACCAGTAATTTTGTCGACACACCCACGTACCCGCAAGCGGCTTGAAGCATTAGAATTGACGTTTGATTCGCGTGTCAAAGACATGAAACCATTTGGATTCCATGACTATAACAACCTGCAAACGAATGCCTTTTGCGCGATTTCCGACAGCGGGACGATCGCAGAAGAGGCGTCAATCCTTGGCTTCCCTGCGATCACACCTCGCGATGCGATTGAACGGCCCGAAGCCGTGGATGTGGGCTCTTTGGTCATGACTGGACTGAACCGCGATACTATATTGGATGGTGTGCACACGATAGTTGCCCAATACGAAACCCGCACAGCCGCTGGATTAAATCCTGTACCCACCCCTGACGACTACATTATCGCTAACACATCTGAGCGGGTCGTGAATTTGATCTTAGGCACAGCACGCCTTTCGAATAACTGGGACGGCATTCGAATGAACCAAAGCTAGGGCCACTTTGATGAAGGTTATTTGCTTTCTGTTTGACCCCAATGTGGGTGGTCCCACAATTCGTGCTCGAGCAGTTTATGAACGTATGCTAGCCGCGGGCGATGATATTCGTATAGCTATCCCCGATATGGACGGCACAGCGGCAGCGTATTTAACCGAACGTGCGATACCTCTCGACCGCTTGCCCATTGCCAAACCGGTTTTGCCAAGAAAGATCCGTGCGTTCTCAAAGTTTGTCTTTACCGCTCCCATCAGCATAATCAAGTTGCGTGCCTATTTGCGGCGCGAACGTCCCGATGTGGTCCATGTGAACGGCGCGTTTGATGTGATCCCTGCCCTAGCCGGGCGTCTGGCCAACGTGCCAGTTGTATGGCATCTGAATGACACCGTGTTTGGAAAAGGACTGTCTCGCATTTTGGGTAGACTGGTCAAACACGTCGCCGATGTCATTGTCATAGCCGCAACTCGTGTCGGACAACATTATGACGTAATGGATGCTGCCCCACACGTAATTTTCGCTCCTGTAGATATAGATCGGTTTCAACCGGTAACACATCCCTTGCACAGCCCCCCCAAAGCAACACTGATTGGCAATTGGAATTGGATCAAAGGCCAAGGACGCTTTGTTGACGTGATTGACATATTGCGGGGCCGAGGCATTCCCATCGAAGGGGAAGTTGTGGGCAAATTCTTGGACAGCCAAACTGATTTTTGGCAACCCATATTGGCAGATATCAAAGCCCGCGATTTATCGGATCATATCGCCACCCCAGGATTTAAAGACGATATGGTTGCGGTCTTGAAAGACACCGACCTTTTGGTGCTAACTTCCCATTCCGAAGCCAGCCCCATTTCCTTGTTAGAAGCTATGGCCATGGGCGTGCCTTGTGCCTGCTTCGATGTGGGCGGCGTAGCCGAAATGATGGGCACATACGGGGACGATCCTGCTGGGATTGTTGTTCCCGAAGGCGATGTGCACGCATTGTCCGACGCTGTCGCTCAGATTATCACTAATTCGGCGATCTACGATCGATATCGGAAGGCGGGTCGCCGCCGCGTCGTGGCACATTATTCTCTAGATGCTTGCGTTCAGCGACATCAACTGGCCTATGCAGCAGCAATCTCAAAGAAAGAAAAGATACCAACATGAAATGGCTGATTACTGGCGGATGCGGCTTTATTGGGCGGGCATTGATCCGGCACCTGAAAACTGCCTCGCCCCACGATCAAATACGGGTATATGACAACTTGACTGTTGGAACCCGGGACGACTTGGCGTTGGAAGGCCATTTTAGCGATCACGACGAGACGAACCTATTGTCTTGGACAGTGGGAACCACGCTGATCAAGGGCGATATCTTGGATGCTGATAGTCTGCGCCAAGCAGCAGCCGGAGCAGATGTGATTGTACATTTGGCTGCCAATACCGGTGTCGCCCCATCGGTCACCGACCCCATCGGGGACTGTCGCGCCAATGTTCTAGGTACCTTGAATGCGTTAGAAGCTGCGCGTCACCATGCTGTAGGACGGGTTGTTTTTGCCTCTTCGGGCGCACCCTTGGGTGTGCAGACCCCACCTCTGAATGAAGAAATGGCTCCACACCCTGCGTCACCTTACGGAGCATCCAAATTAGCAGGAGAAGGCTATTGTTCTGCCTACTTCCATTGCTTTGGAGTTGAGACAGTGACCTTGCGCTTTGGCAATGTTTATGGCGAGGGATCAAACAAGAAAGCGTCGGTTGTTGCCAAATTCATAAAGCAAGCGATGGCGGGCGAAACCTTGGAGATCTACGGCGATGGCAGCCAGACCCGCGATTTCATTTACCTAGGCGACTTAATCGCCGCCGTCTACAAAGCTGCGACTGTTCCTGGGATTGGCGGCGAAACATTCCAAATTGCTACAAACGCTGAAACCACTATTGGGCAGCTGACCGACAAATTAGTCTATGCTCTAGAAGAAGTTGCAGGTATCAAAGCAAACTACATCAACGGCGAAACTCGCCAAGGCGATGTGGCTCGTAATTATTCAGACACACGCAAAGCCGCGAAGATGCTGGATTGGACATGTCAAACACAACTTGATGACGGATTGCGCAAAACGGTTTCGTTCTTCCGCAATTAGAAAACAAAGGATATCATGATGAAAGTACTTATATTGGGGGGTGACGGATACTTAGGTTGGCCCACCGCAATGGATTTTGCCGCAGCGGGGCATGAGGTAACGGTTGTTGACAACTATTTGCGACGCCTCATCGCCGAAGAAACTGATAGCGAAGCTTTGTTGCCCACCCCGACCCTCACCCAACGAGCTGCAAAGTTTAAAGAAATTTCTGGCCACGACATCCACGTACGCATTGGTGATCTAGCCGATCCCGAGGTGATGATGTCTGCGGTAGCCGAGACGGCACCCGATACAATCATCCACTATGCAGAACAACCCTCTGCTCCTTATTCGATGCAGAATTTCAAAACCGCACGCACCACCTTCAAAAACAACTTGGATGTGACGTTCAACCTGATCTGGGCAATGATCGAACATGCCCCCAAGGCTCATATGGTCAAATTGGGCACAATGGGCGAATACGGCACCCCCAATATTGATATTGAAGAAGGCTGGATCGATATTGAACACAAAGGGCGCACTGGCAAATTCCTGTTCCCGCGCGCAGCCGGATCGCTGTATCATACGACCAAAGTGCTGGATACAGATCTTCTGTGGTTCTATGTGCGCATCTATGGCTTGAAAGTCACCGATCTGATGCAAGGCCCTGTGTATGGCCTGTCGACCGATCAGGCGGATATGGACCCATCTTTAGTGCCAAACTTCCATTACGATGATATCTTCGGCACCGTTGTGAACCGCTTTTTAGTGCAGGCTGTCGCTGGTATCCCGCTGACCGTTTACGGCGGCGGTGGCCAAACGCGCGGCTATCTGAACCTGCGCGACACTTTGCAATGTGTTATGCTGGCGGCCCAACACCCAGCCGGCGAAGGTGAATTGAAAATCTTTAACCAATTGACCGAAACCTTTAGCGTCAACCAGATCGCCGACAAAGTGCAGTCAGTGGGGAACCAAAAGGGTCTAAACGTCGCAGTGAAATCTATTCCAAACCCGCGTAAGGAAATGGAAGAACACTATTACAATCCGAGCCATTCGGGGCTGATCGAAATGGGCCTAAAACCTCATTACATGACCGATGACGTGGTCAGCGACATGCTGGACCGGATCATCGACGTTAAGGATCGTATCATCGAAAACCGAATTATGCCACGGGTGAAATGGAAATGAGCCAGACAGTAGATTTTAAAGGGCGCAGCGTCCTGATCACGGGAGCCTGTGGCACCGTAGGGGCAGAACTGACAAAACAGGTTGTGGCCGCAGGGGCAGACCGGGTCGTCTGCGTGGACAACAACGAAAGTGAACTATTCTTTTTGCAACAGACGCACAAAGATCACTTTCACGTCAACTGCTATCTGGCGGATATTCGAGATTTGGAAGCGCTCAAACAGCGGATGCAAGGCATTGATGTGGTGTTGCATTCTGCTGCGCTGAAGCATGTCGGCCTGTGCGAAGACAGCCCGACCCAGGCCGTACGCACCAATATCGAAGGCACGCAGAATATCATCGATGCGGCCCTGGCCAACGGTGTGGACCGGGTGATCTTCACATCGTCCGACAAAGCGGTAAACCCCACCAATGTGATGGGCACATCGAAACTGATGGGCGAACGACTGATGACAGCCGCCAGCCTGAACAACCGCAATTCTAAAGCTGTCTTTGCATCCACCCGCTTTGGCAATGTGTTGGGATCGCGCGGGTCCGTCGTGCCATTGTTCCAACGCCAGATTGAACAGGGCGGTCCTGTGACCCTGACAGACCGGGAAATGACCCGGTTCATCATGACTTTGGAAGAGGCCGTGGGCCTGGTCCTGCAATCCGCGATGATTGCCACAGGCGGCGAAGTCTTTGTCACCAAAATGCCGGTGGCCCGGATCGAAGACATTGCAACCCATATGGTCAGTACATTGGCGGGCGGCAAAGACATTCAAATTACCGAAATCGGCGCCAAGCCTGGTGAAAAGATGTACGAAGAGTTGATGAACGATGAAGAGGTGCGCCGCACCTATGAAATCGAAGATTTCTTTGTTGTCCTGCCCGCCTTTGCTGGAAACCACGAAGACCAGTATCCACTGGTCAAAGGCCGCCAAAAAGCCGATCGCCCCTATAATTCGGCGGTGGAAAAAGGGATGACCGCGCAGGACGTGGCAGACTATTTTGACAGCCGTGGCATCTTACGATGACCCCAAAATGAGACATCCTAATTTCTTCATCGTTGGTGCACCCAAGTGCGGCACTACAACGTTGCACGCTTGGCTGTCGAAGCATCCAGATGTTTTTATGCCGCACCTCAAAGAACTTCGATTCTATTCGAATGATGATTTTTTTTATGATCAGGGTTATCAAGGATACTTGAACTTACACTTCAAATCTGCCCGAAATGAAAAAGTTGTTGGCGAAGCTACCCCTGCGTATTTCCAAAATTCTGATAAAGTTATCTCTCGGATCAAACAAACAGTTCCCGAACAAAGCGCAATACGTTTTATAGTCTTGCTTCGGCACCCGGTAGAGCGAATGTTTTCGCACTATCTGCATGCTTGCCGTCAAGAAGAAGAAAGAGGTGAATTTCAGTCTGCCGTGTTCAAAGCTAATGGCAACGAACTAAACTCCGAATGCGTCTACGTAAAAGAATCCCGGTACTTAGCTGCAGCTAAGACCTGGAAAGCATCATTTAACAGAGATCAAATTCTATTCCTACGGACAGAAGATATAAATACATTGGACGGCCGTCAAAAAATTGCTTCATTTCTAGGAATCTCAGTGGCACCTTTATTGGCCCAAAGCGGCTTAGCGAACACACAATCGCATACAAGATCACGCATATTGGCTAAACTGATGGCTAAAAATTCAGTTATGAAAACGGCGCTAAAACAGGTTTTGTCGAATACGGTGCGCTATAAATTGCGTGTCGCTTTGACGCGCGCCAATACACTAGCAACATCTAAACGACTGACCTTACCGGATAGTCTTCAACAGAAAATTTCTTTGTATTTTCGTAAAGAGCTTGAAGAGCTTGAAATATTGACCGATCTAGATCTCAAAAACTGGTATAAAGTCTAACACACTGAATAAAAGAAAGCAGACACATGAAAGATGATTTAGCAGGCGCTGCCATAATGCGTCTTCTTTCGGGTGTTGGCGTTATAAAACTAGCTAATGTTGGTTTTGGTTTTGGTGTCTCCGTTCTGTTGGCAAACGCACTGGGGCCAAGGGGAGTGGGAATTTATACGTTCGCTATTTCAGTGGTCTCTATCGCTGGGGTGCTTTCTTTGTTTGGTATGCCGCGTTTACTGATCCGAGAAACCGCTTGGTATGCATCTGAACAAAAATGGAAAGAAGTTCACAGTTTATGGACTTGGTCAGTAAAGACCACATTTATTTTGTCTATAACAGCAATGGGTATCATATACTTTGCACTCTGGTCTTTTGGGAATGTCGCAGCAGAGCGAATTTTCATTATGGTGATAGCAACCATGATTGTACCTTTGTCAGCAGCCCATGCGCTGGTTAGCGGGGCTTTGAGAGGGCTACACCACGTCGCTTACGGCTTGTTTCCCGACCTTGTTCTTAGGCAAGCAATACTCATAATTTTATTGTTGCTCGCTACCAGCTTTTACACCCTCACAGGCGTGATTGCTGTCGGTTTGTATGCGGTATCTTCACTATTTGCGCTCGTTGTTGCAGTATGGATTTTGTGGAACAAAACCCCTACTTCAATACGTCAGGAAAAAACCAATTTTTACGATCCAAATTGGTTTCAAACACTTCTGTCATTCGCGCTTATTGCTGGCATATTACAGATCAATAACTATGCGGATATCATACTGATCGGTATCTTCCGGACTGACGAAGAAGTGGGAATATATCGTATCGCCCAACAGCTTTCTTTGTTGTCTGTTATAGGGCTGCAGATCGTTGGAACTTCTTTTTCACCGCGATACGCTAGGCTTTGGAAAGAGGGTAGTTTTGTACAGCTGAAACGACTAGTGGTTATCGGCGCCTGCGTATCACTGGTTTTGGCTTTGATTCCGATGGTCGTACTGGCCCTAGCTGGAAACCTATTGATCCCCATTGTATTTGGCGAACAGTTTTCGGAAAGCTATTTTCCTATGTTAGTTCTTTTCATCGGAACAGCGGGTTTTGCTGCGGTAGGGCCCGCTAATGTCGTTCTAAATATGATAGGCCAGCAAAGTCTAAATGCAAAACTAACTGCAGTATCCGCAACTGCCAACATCGTTTTGAATATCGTCCTTATTCCCAAATTCGGTATCATAGGTGCCGCAAGTGCAACCGCAACTGCAAGTTTATTTTTGGGAGCCGCTTCTTTGTACGAAGTCACAAAGGCACTTAAACGAAAATAAGGCATTCCATGGAAAAATTACAAAGTGTTCACATTGGTCGTTATAAGCGTAAACTTATTTCGCACATGCTGAAATTTTCATCCATTCGGTTGAATTCGAGCGTCGTACCACGCGGCACAAGATTAAATGCCCCGCTGAGTATTGGTTATCATAACCGTATAAATGGTCCTGCAATTCTTAAGGGACATGCCCCAATTACGTTGGGAAACTATAATGCCCTTGGAGATAATATACGAATAATCAGCTCTAATCATCCACGGACGGTTGCAAACCAACTAGCAATCACATCTCGACTGAGGCTACAAAGACAACACACAAAAATTGCAGGTGTAAGGCTGGAATCAGACATCTGGATTGGTGATAGCACAATAATTCTACCAGGTGTTGTTGTTGGAAACGGTGCAATCATCGGAGCAGGAAGCGTCGTAACACGAAGTGTTGAAGCATTTAGTATTGTTGCAGGTGTTCCAGCACGCAAAGTTGGAAGCCGGTTTTCACAAGAAACTATAACCTTGCTTCAAAACTTGGCCTGGTGGGAGCGACCGGTTTCAGAACTGCAGGATATTAAAGAAGTCTTCTCGTGCGAAACAGAAGAAGATATTTTACTCCATCTCAAAGGAATAACAGAAGCTACTAAGGCGAAAGAACTATGAAAACTATCACCTTCATAGCAAATGCTCCCAGTCCAAACACAACGGAAATATACCGGACACTGAATGCGAGATCAGACTTAGATGTGCATGTAATTTATATTCAGCGCGAAAACCCTAAATGGAAAGACTCCATCAGTACGAAAGGGTACAAAACAACTTTTTTGGCAGCGGGGGCAAGTTATTCTGCAAACATCCGATCGGTATTTTTATCTCTGAAAAGGCAAAATAGCGACTTTGTGATCCTACAGGGATATACTGATGCATATAGACTGATCGCCTTGGTCGGGCTGGCGTTTTTCTCAGCCATACCGTGGTTTTTTTGGGCCGAGCGATTAAAAAAATCGAACGCCGATAGCTGGTTCAAGAATGCAGCAAAAAAGATTGTCATTCAGTGCGTTATGCGCGCCCATAAAATACTACCCGTAGGTAAGGCTGGGTTAGAAAGCTTCCATGATTGGGGCGTACCACGCAGTAGGATGATTTCCATTCCCTACGCACGCGACTTATCAGTATATACGCAAGTGCATCCCAAAACTGATAAAGATGGCATCGGCATCGTGTGTACTGCACGTCTTTTACCTTTGAAGCGCGTTGATATACTGATAGACGCATTTAGGGCGTTGGCAGAAAACAACCAATCTCTAACTTTGCATCTTATTGGAGATGGTCCTTTAAGAGACGCACTAAGAAAAAAAATCCCTGCAGAGATCGAAGCCCAAGTGATTTTCCATGGATATTTAAACCCTAAAGAACAGGTAGACGTGTACAATTTAAGCGACATATTTGTACTGCCAAGTGAGCATGATGGTTGGGGCATGGTAGTATTGGAGGCAATGGCTGCTGGACTGCCCGTAATAACAACTGAAGGGGTAATATCATCATATGAGTTAGTACGGGACACCCGGGCTGGCTATGTTATACCAACAAGTGATGAAGTAAGATTGCGCAAAAACCTAACAACGCTAATCGAAGATAAACAACTGCGTGAAGAAATGGCAAACCGAGCACGGGACACTGCTGGGCAGTATAGTCTAAAAAATGTCGTGGATCAGCTCAATAGCGTTCTAACCGAGATTGAGTAGATCAGTGATCATAAGACGCTCAAAAAATCTAAACTTTGCCGTATCGGTTTTTTTGGTTGCTCTGATTGTTTTTGCGCCATCCATATTGGTTCAAAGTACAGCATCAATAAGAATAAATCTTCTCATGACAATCAGCGGACTATCGATCATAGTCGCAATGAAGACCGCGAGTTCAGCTCTCGTGTTTTTCAACTCGGTTATGTTAGTTCTGTTCATTTTTCCTTTTTATATACAAACATTACTGAATTTCACATTCATAACCACTTTTTCAGGCCATATTATCTACGATATTCACGGCGCAACATTTTTATTGATAAGCTTATTCATAATCTTGTCTAATTTTTCATTCTATTATCTGAATGTGACCTTTGTATTGAAAAAATCTATTCGTTTTCCACAAATACGTCAGACACCTAAAGTGTCTTCAAAATCGGTAGTTTTAGGGTCGTTGGCTACGCTTATTATATTCTTCCTTCTATTTGGACCGCAAGAAATTTTCACAGGCAGAGATCGATATAGACTGGGCGGAATTGACCGTATGGGCAGTGGTGCCACATTTGTAAAGAATGTAATAAAAATAGTTCCATATTGGCTACTGTACATGCACATCTTCTACAAAGCACCGAATGGAATGCGTCCCTCAACAGTAGCACTAATCTCGGCGCTCGCTATTGGTTTGCTGCTGGGAAACCCATACAATACGCAACGCTTTATTTCTCTACTGGGCCCCTTCATTATCTTTCTTGGATATATCCAAATGGGATATTTCAAAACACTCTGGCGAAACTCCTTCTTTCTCGTCTTCAGTATTCTAACACTATTACCAATCACCTCAGCACTCAGAAATGGGACCTTTGATATATCCATCGAGAGACTTGCGAACAGTTTCTTTACTCTCGAATTTTCAGCAATGGCTTTGTTCAATGATCTATTTGAAAGTAAATATGCAGGCTACGAACCGGCTAACAGAGTTATTTCCGCAGTTTTGATACTTGTACCTAGATCTGTCTGGGCGTCAAAGAATGAAGGGACTGGGCCAGCGATTGCAGAACACGCAAATTATGTTTTCAATAATGTTGCTATTGCCCCTATAGCAGACTTTTATCTCGACTATGGCCTAATTGGGGTGTGTAGTTTTGCTATTGTAACGGGATGGGTCATGAAACAATCAAGTAAGGCTCTTGATCAAACAGAAGTTCGAAACACATCAATTTCTAATGCTCTTAGCCTCGTATTTATTGGCTGCTTTCCACTCTTCGTAAGAGGTGATTTTTCTACATTCTTTGTAGCGTTTTATTCTGCGATTTTCGCTTTCCTGATAGCGAAATCCCTAGTACACATTAAGTAACGTGACATAGAAACACTGCATGACATAACTGTTACGTCATCAAGGTATAGCAACATGATAAAGTACTTTTCTGATCGGGTTTTGTCTATCTTCCTCATCCCTGCACTTCTCCTCTGTATCCCAGCCCTGATCGCGATTCGGCTGGAAAGCCCAGGCAACCCGCTGTTCCTTCAGACCCGTGTGGGCAAAAACCAACGGCCCTTCACCCTGGTCAAACTGCGCACCATGGCCGCAGGGACCGCCCATAAGGGGAGCCATGAAGTGTCTGCGGCACAGATCACGCGCATCGGGGCATTTTTGCGCAAAACCAAGATTGATGAATTGCCGCAGATTTGGAATGTTCTGATGGGCGACATGAGCTTTGTTGGTCCCCGGCCCAATTTGCCCAACCAATCCGAATTGATTGCGGAACGCGCCAGACGGGGTGTTTATGACGTGCGCCCCGGCATCACCGGCCCCGCACAATTGACTGGCATAGATATGTCGACCCCAGTGGAATTGGCCACTGCCGATGCCGCCTATATTGCAAATCAAACTTTTTGCGAGGATCTGAAACTGATTTTACAAACCGGTACTGGCGGGGGTCGTGGGGATGCGGTCAAAGGCGCCTAGGCGTCTTCTAAAAACACCAAGCTTTCTGGTATTTGTTCCATTGGCTGCCAACCTAAGATGTCAGATACACTGGGGTGGGGCCGCACGATTAATGGGTCCACAATGCTTTCGATCAAGCTGGCCTTGCCGGTCACACTGCCTAACAGCCGAAGCATAGAAACAGGCGCAGGCAGAATGCGGGCTTTTTTACGCATGGCGGTCGCAAGCGCCTTTGCCAAATCTCGTGTCGAGATGGGTTGGGGGTCACTGGGTTCAAACGCTTGCCCTGCCGCAGTGGCCCAGTCCTCATCTGAAAGCGTGACGAGGTGAGACATCAAATCAACCACATTCCGGCGCGATATATAGCATCGCGGTGCCGTTGCGAACCCGACAGGCAGAGGGGCCGCTTTGTCAACCAAACCTGCAAGTCGGGCAAAGCCACCACCCCCTCCCGGCCCGTATACGGGCGGCAGGCGCAACGCAATCATCTGAAGTTCTGTTGCATCCCAAAACACCTGTTCGGACGCTGCCTTATGGGCCCCATAATCAGAGACAGCCCCATCGAGATACTTTCGGGCATATATACTGCTAGCATAGACCAATTTGCACACACCGGCTTGTGTCATAGCGTCCGCCAAAACCTGCGCTGTGTCAGGTCGGAGTTGCGCATTGCCTTTGTTGCGGTTGGCATCATCTGCCAAATGCAAAACAATATCGACATCAGACAAGGCCGCCGCCATTTGCGCCAGATCGGCATAGTCGACTAGAACGCAGGTGGCAGTTACACGAGTTTGTTCAGAGCGAGACAGCGCAACGACATCATGGGTCTGTGCCAACGCGTCCGTTAAGGCACGGCCGATAAAGCCAAAGGCGCCTGTGATTGCAATCTTGGCCATTACTAAAATTCCCTCTATGGAGGAGCAAACCAGCTTATGGGGCAGCTTCCGAACATGAAAATTACCTTCATCAGCCAGTACTTCTTTCCAGAACAATTTTCAAACACAGATATCACTCGGCACCTGCATGACGCCGCACACCACGATGTCCATGTCATTACCGGTGTACCCAACTACCCCGCTGGAGCTTTCTTTCCAGGCTATTCCAATACCAAAAACCGTGAACAATACTGGAATGGCTTGCACATTTCGCGCAGCTGGACAAAGGCCCGTGGTACCGGTGCCCTCAGCCTTTTGTTGAACTATATAACTTTCCCGATCACAGGGGGATGGACCGCCCTACGCAAAACGAAAGCGCGCCCTGATGTATCACTGGTGTCTATGCCGTCCCCGGTGTCACAGGCATTGGTCAGCATTATCCTGAAGTGGCGCTATGGCACCCCTGCGGTCTATTGGGTGCAAGACATTTGGCCTGAAAGTGCGCTGTATACGCTCAAGATAAAGAACCCGCTGATCGTTAAACCGCTGACTTGGCTCTGTGGTTGGATCTATCGCCGCGCAGATCTGGTTTTAGTGCAAAGCGCCGCCTTCCCCGCCATGATCGAACGCTTTGGGGTGCCCGCGGAAAAAGTCCGCGTCTTCCCCAATACCGCCCCTGACAGCTATCGTCCCCTGCCCCGCGATCCTGATTCGTTCGCTGGAAAACTGATGCCCAAGACAGGGTTCAATTTGGTCTTTGCAGGCAACATTGGAGAAAGTCAGGATTTTGACACCTATATAGAAGCCGCCCATTTGTTGCGCCATCGCGAACATTTAAATTGGGTGATCATTGGATCCGGACGCGATATGGGCCGTGTACAACAGATGCTCGAAAATCGGGGCCTCGCGGACGCATTTTATTTTTTGGGTCGCCATCCCGAAGAAGCTATGCCCGATTTTTTTTCCCATGCCGATGCAATGCTAGTTGGATTGAAAGACAACCCGATATTCAGACTTACAGTGCCTTACAAAGTTCAATGCTACATGGCATGTGGTCGACCCATAATCGCGTCATTGAATGGCGAAGGTAGCCGCATCATTGATGAAGCCCAAGCTGGCATTACTTCGCCAGCACAGGCGGCACGCGAATTGGCACTTAAGATTGAATCTATGATGGATATGTCCGCTGAAAATAGAGCTAAATTTGGCCGCAATGGTCGCGCATATTTTGAGAAAAACTATGAGGCTAAGAAAGTGTACGCCGATCTAGAAAAATGGCTCAAGCTGGCGGCTGCGTCGTAGTTTAGGTCCCCAGTTCTAAAGTCAGTGCGTCGGTAGCAGGTCGTTCCGCTTCAAGACGGATAGAGCACCGAGTGGAGTAGGATAGCGCCGAGAATTTATCACGATTTACCTCTAGAAATTTGAGGTCACGCGCAAAAACTACCTGTATAGGTTCGAACACCTAGAACCAAGTTTGCTGCAGAATAAGCTCCCCTTCAGGCCCAAACGTTGTGTTCTGCCATCTCAAGATAGCGCGACAGGATATTTATCGACTTCCATCCCCCTGCACGCATGATTGCTGCAGCGTCATATCCCGCACAAAGCAAATCTTGCGCCGCGCCCACACGGAGTGAATGGCCGCTAAAATTTTCAATTTCCTTGGCATTCAGACCTGCCTTTTTTGCGGAGGTTTTGATAAGACGTTTGACTGTATCTGCACTCAAACTTCGCTCCACAGCCTTGCCATTGTAAATGGGGCAAAACAGATAGGTGATGTGTGGACCGCGCCAATCCAACCAGTTCTGAATTGCTATAGCGGTTTTGATCGAGGTGAATGCAACGCGGCCTTGCCCAGATGGATCGGCTTTGCTCCTTCGGATCAGCACACTTAAGGTGCCGTCCTCTCTGAGGCTCAGATCTCTGCTGGTCAGGGCAACCAGCTCAGATCTGCGGGTCAGAAGCTCATACCCCAAAGACAACATTGCGCGGTTGCGCAGCCCCCACGGATTATCTGGCTGAACCTCAAGGAATGCGTCGAGGTACTTTCGAGTCAATCCCTTTGCCTGTTTTGGCCGCCCGAATTTTGCCCGCCGGATTCGGCGAAAGGTGATGTTGATGTCTTCATCAAAAGTTGGGTCTGGTAATTTCAAAAGCCGATGTGCCTTGCGGATAGCATAGAGGCGCCGACGCACAGTTGAAGGGGCCCGGCCCGGCGCTTGGCTTTCCAGGAATTGGCAAATATGGGACACGTTTGCTGGAAATGGCAACAAACCTTGCCCAATGCACCATTTTTCAAAGATCTCGATATCTGCTCAATGTGACATCGTGGTACCGGATCATCCTTGATGACCCTGACATAGAGCCGGACCCGCTCGTCATTGACCCCAAGCGTCAAGCGGCACTGAACCTGGCTGAGGCAGAAGCCTGGCGAGATCGGGCAACCCGGGTCGAGCAAGCCCATATTGCCGACATTGCCAACCGTGCGTTGGCGCAAGGGCAGTGGATGCCTCCAGAGAATGGAGAGCTTGACCTAGATGATCCAGAAACGCTGCAGTTGATGATCGAGAATTATAGCGATGACTTCATGAGAGGCGCACTTCGGATTTTTCTGCGGACCAGCCCAAAACGTCCAGTGGCCCAGCGTAATAAGCAAAAGCAATTGACGCGTTACCGCCGCGAGGCTGAGGCGCGACGGAGGAAGGCGCTGAAGATTTGGATTGCTTTAAATTTGAATGTCAAAATTTCCTCAAAGAACTCGAATACAACCTAAAGAATCAATTTTTCTTTAGTTACGGTTTGTATTGAGTAATGCTTATTCGAGGTGAAGTTCCACCTGCCGACGCACCATTCCCCAGCACCCAATTGCATGTCTCTGATCCCGTCTGCCTCAAATGCCCGACAACTTGCTCTTTTCAATGTCATCTCGAGCATTGCTCTCAAAGTGGTAATCCGACTTTGAGGAGACAATCAGAGCAATGGGCCGTGACTATCGCCGTTTCCCTAACAGTGAAGAAGCCCACCATAATCTATTAAACTTCTGTAAATAAGCAATAAATTGAATGACCTTGGAATTTCCAGATTATTTCTCTAGCTCTAAGCCCGAAATGGGCGCACAAGATTTTTAACCATTAATTCGCGAGGATAAACATGCCTAGAATCAACATGTTGGATTCACTTGTCTACTCTCTAGTCGGCGAAGATACAGAGTTATTCCAATTTGACACCACAACTGGTGAGGTCAGTTATCAAAGCTGGTACACGCCATCTTATACTGACGTCTGGGATTTCAACCGCGATAATGTCTATGAAATGTCGGTCATCGGCTTAGATAACAACGGTGTTGAAGTCACCCGTACTGATCTTGAGCTTGTTGTCTCGCAAGCAGGCGCTGTCTGGCAAAATGCAGACGGCAGCGATCCCGTTGACCCGGTTGATCCCGATAGACCCAGTTGATCCTGTCGACCCTGCTGGTTCACTTGTCTACTCTCTGGTTGGCGATGATACAGTGTTGTTCCAAGTGGACGCTGAAACTGGTCAAGTCAGCTATCAGAGCTGGTACACGCCGTCCTATAATGACGTCTGGGATTTTAACCGCGATAATATCTACGAAATGTCGGTCATCGGCACAGATGACAACGGCATTGAAGTCACCCGTAATGATCTTGAGCTTGTTGTCTCACAAACAGGAGCTGTCTGGCAAAATGCAGATGGTGGTGATCCGGTTGATCCAGTCGACCCTGCTGGTTCACTTACCTACTCACTGGTTGGCGATGATACAGTGTTGTTCCAAGTGGACGCTGAAACTGGTCAAGTCAGCTATCAGAGCTGGTACACGCCGTCCTATAATGACGTCTGGGATTTTAACCGCGATAATATCTACGAAATGTCGGTCATCGGCACAGATGACAACGGCATTGAAGTCACCCGTAATGATCTTGAGCTTGTTGTCTCACAAACAGGAGCTGTCTGGCAAAATGCAGATGGTGGTGATCCGGTTGATCCAGTCGACCCTGCTGGTTCACTTGTCTACTCTCTGGTTGGCGATGATACAGTGTTGTTCCAAGTGGACGCTGAAACTGGTCAAGTCAGCTATCAGAGCTGGTACACGCCGTCCTATAATGACGTCTGGGATTTTAACCGCGATAATATCTACGAAATGTCGGTCATCGGCACAGATGACAACGGCATTGAAGTCACCCGTAATGATCTTGAGCTTGTTGTCTCACAAACAGGAGCTGTCTGGCAAAATGCAGATGGTGGTGATCCGGTTGATCCAGTCGACCCTGCTGGTTCACTTGTCTACTCTCTGGTTGGCGATGATACAGTGTTGTTCCAAGTGGACGCTGAAACTGGTCAAGTCAGCTATCAGAGCTGGTACACGCCGTCCTATAATGACGTCTGGGATTTTAACCGCGATAATATCTACGAAATGTCGGTCATCGGCACAGATGACAACGGCATTGAAGTCACCCGTAATGATCTTGAGCTTGTTGTCTCGCAGACAGGTGCTGTCTGGCAAAATGCAGACGGTAGTGATCCCGTAGATCCAGTAGATCCTGTCGGCTCTGCCATTGATGTAGTTAGGCTCGCTACTGATCCAAATGAAACCATCTACGGCATTCGGGACGATACCTCATCACGTGGCGTAGATTTAGACGGGGCTCTGATCACTGCAACCTATGCTGACGGTTCTGTCGAACATCTGACATGGCACGCTCTGGACCCGTACACCAACGGTGGTGCTACTGGTACGGACATCAATATGTTCTATGGCTGGAGCCAGCATGAATTAACTGTGACCAAAAATTTGGCATCGCTTGAAATGGATCTGCAGCCTGCCAGTTCAGTATTCGATACAACTATCACTTTTGATGATGATCCTCTCGGAGGGTCCACGCCAGGTTCCAGTTTTGGCTACACATTTGAATTTCTAGGCGAATCCGCAGAAATGAGCGGGAATGTCACAGCGACCTATTCGGGAATTGTAAATCTAGTTGGGAGCCCAGCCGACGGTGACCTCTATACAACAATGCTTGTTGATTTCTCGGATTTTTCAGGCGGTGGCATCCTTGGTGATGTGATCTGGAACTCTGATATCGACACGATGAGATACGCCGGTGACTTAGTACAGAAAGGTACAGATGCTGCATTGGTGGGCAATGATATGGTAACTGGTACGGTCGCTGAGGACTTTCTGAACGGATCAATTGGACAGGATACGCTCATTGGACTGGCCGGGAATGATATCTTGATCGGCGGTGCTGATGCGGATGAATTCGTATTTGCGGACGGGTCAGGCGATGACTTGATTGTTGATTTCGACATCTCAAGTGGCGATTTGCTGAACATTCATGCCTTCGGATTTGCTGATTTTAATGCTGTATTGGCCGCATCTGCGGACGTTGGCTCTGATGTTGTTATCCAACTGGATTCAGACGACAGCGTAACCCTGGTTGGTGTGAGCACGAGCGACCTGAC